>NZ_CP050177.1:4255000-4625000 GCF_011694815.1 Streptomyces liangshanensis | reverse complement strand
CCGGAGGGCGACCGGGGTGGAGACCTTGCCGTCGCCGCTGCCGATCGTCAGCTCGCCGACCACCGTGCCCGCCTTCGCGGTGTGCGGGACCTTCGTGCCCTTGTCACCGAGCTTGAGCGTGACCTTCAGGCCGCCCCAGCCGACCGGCTTGAGGTCCTTGGTCGCGACGACCGCCGTCGTACCGCCCAGCCCGTCGTCCACGTGCCCCACGACCTCGCCCTTCTTGACGACCGCGGCGGACGTGACGCCGTCCTGGGCGGCCTGGATCAGCTTGAGGCTGTTCTGGATGGCGAGGTTGAGCTTGTCGTCCAGGGTGGTGGCTTGCTGGGCGCCCATCACTATGCCGATGATCCGGCGGTTCTGGCCGTCGATGATCGTCTGCGCGGTCCAGAGCAGGTTGCCGCCGGCGGGGGTGGAGGAGCCGGTCTTGATCCCGCTGACGCCCGGCTCGGCGAGGATCTTGTTGTTGTTGAAGATCCGCTTGCCGATGCCGGGGATCTCGATGTCCGGGGTGTTCACGATCTCGCGGAACACGTCGTTCTGGACGACCGCCTCGGCCAGCTTGAGCTGGTCGGCCGGGGTGGACACGGTGGTCTTCATGAGGCCGCTCGGGTCCGTGTACGTGGAGTTCGTCATGCCGAGGTCCTTGGCGGCCGCGTTCATCTTGGCGACGAAGGCCTTCTCGGAGCCGGCGTCCCAGCGGGCCAGCAGCCGGGCCGCGTTGTTGCCCGACGGGATCATCAGGAGCTGGAGCATCTCCTTCTGCGTGTACTCCTGGCCCTCCTGAAGAGGCGCGGTCGACTCGTCGGGACGGTTCGACTCCTCGCCCGCCTGCTTGTCGACCTCGATCTTGGGGCCGACCTGCTTGCCGGTGATGGGGTGGTCCTTGAGTATCACGTAGGCCGTCATGGTCTTCGCGACGCTCGCGATGGGCGCGGGTTTGCCGGCGCCGTACTTCCCGAGGCTGCCGACGCCCTCGACCTCGACGGCTCCCTGGCCCTCGGACGGCCAGGGCAGTTCGAGCTTGCCGCCGTCGAAGGTGAAGGTGGCGGGGGCGGTGAGGGCGAGCTTGGGGTCGGGGAGCGGTCGCAGGGCCTGCACGATCGCAAAGATGATCAGTACGAGGAGGACCAGCGGCGTCCAGATCTTGACCCGCCGGACCGCGGTACGGACCGGGGTCTGGGGTGGGGGCGGGGTGTTGGTGAGCTCGGCGAGCAGGTCGAGCGGGGGCATGGGCGGCATGGGTTGCTGCCGCGTGCGTTCCGCGTTGGAGAGGGCGGGGGTGGGGGTGGGGAGGGGGGTGTTGGTGCCGGTGCCGGTGCCGGTCTTGGTGCCGGTTGAGGTGCTGTTTCCGGTGCCGGTGCCGGTTCCGGTGGAGCCGGGGAACGGGGTCGGCTTGGAGGGCGGGGGTGTGGCCCGGACCTCGGACTTCTCGTCCCTGCGCAGCGGTACGAAGGTGCTGGCGCTGGTGCCGGGGTTGCTCCTGGCGGGCGGCGGCGTGGGCACCTTGAGGGTGGTGGTGGGCTGGTCGACGGGCTCCGGCCGCGTCCGCTCGAAGGCCTTGAAGACGGCGGTCTCACGGTCGACGGGCGGATCGGAGTCGGGTACGTCGGCCGCCGGGGCGTCCTCGGCGGCGGTACGGGAGCGGCCCCACGACGTGCTCGCCGAGGTCTCGGACTTCGCGGGAGCGTCCGGGAGGTCGTCGCGGTCGCCGTCGCCCGGTGCCTCGGGATCCCCCGAAGCGGAATCCCGCGACTCGGCGTCCGAAGAGCCCGAATCGTCCTGGATCCCGGGCGCGGTGGGGTCCGTCGGTGCCGACGCCTCGGTGTCGGGCGCGGAATCGGAATCCTCGCGGGCGGACTTCTCGTCCCGGCCGGACGTGGCCCCGGAAGCCTCCTGGCGGCCCTTGTCGGCCTCCGGAGCGTCCGGCTCGGTGGAATCGCCCGCGCCGCGCCCCTGAAGGCCGGAGGCGGCCGCAGGAGCGACCCCGGGCTCGAACGAGCGATCGTCCGCCGGGGTGGGGGTGGTTGGGGTGCTGGAGGCGGATGCGGCCGCCGAGGCGCTCGGGTCCGGTGTGGCCGCGGGGGCGCTCGGGGCGCCCGAGGAGGCCGGGCTCTCGGAAGCGTCAGCGGCAGCCGACGCCCCCTCGGGCTCGGACGCCGGGGCCTCGGAAGCCCGAGGAGTCCCGGAGGGTGCCGGGATC
Organism: Streptomyces liangshanensis; assembly: GCF_011694815.1. Classification (NCBI taxonomy): domain Bacteria; kingdom Bacillati; phylum Actinomycetota; class Actinomycetes; order Kitasatosporales; family Streptomycetaceae; genus Streptomyces; species Streptomyces liangshanensis. Next base: position 4,622,797 of record NZ_CP050177.1, on the reverse strand, counting down.
TTGGAAGCGTCACCCGTCTCGCCGGACGCCGCGACGGCCTCCGTACGCGCCGGGTCCCCCGAACGGGCAACGGTCTCCGCGACCGCGGGGCTTCCGGAAGACGCGGCGGCCGCCGACGACTTGGAAACCCGCGCCTCAGCCGCGTCCTTGCCGGAAGCCGACTCTCGCGGAGCCTCACCCCGGGACGCCCCGCCCTGCGGAACGTCACCGTCGGAGCCCCCGCCCTGGGGAGCGTCGTTCTCGGAGCCCTCGCCCTGCGGAGCCTCACCCCGAAGAGCCTCGTCACTCTGCGGGGCCTCGCTCCGAGGAGCGTCGCCGTCGGAAGCCGCGCCCCGGGCTCCCCGTACCGCCGAGGGGGCCTCCCGGCCCTCCGCAGCCGCGCCCTCAGACAGCGGAGCCTCGTCCTGCGCCCCTCCGGCAGCCGGCGCCTCGGGCGCCCCACCACCCGAAGCGGCCTCCCCCGAAGCGCTGTCGTCCGAAGCCCCGTCCTGCGGAGCCTGGCCGCCGCGCAAAGCGCTGTCCTCCGAAGCACCAGCCCGCGAAGCCTGGCCCCCGGACGTCCCGCCGCCCGGAGCACTCTCCTCCGAAGCACCGTCCAGCGAAGCCCGGTCGCCGGGCGCCCCGCCTCGCGAAGCACTGTCCAGCGAAGCCCGGTCGCCGGTTGCCCCGGCGCCCGAAGCACCAGCCCGCGAAGCCCCGCCCTCGGGCTCCCCCGCCGCCGCGTCCTCGCCGGGCGGGCCGGCGGGGGCTCCGTCGGCGTCGGCTGCGTCGGCCTCGTGGGGCTCGGGGGGCAGGGGGCTGGGCAGCGTGCCCAGTACCTTGGTCGCGCCGTCCTCGGGGGTCTCGGCCGCGGCGTCGCGGAAGACCGCTAGGCGCGGGTCCCGCTCACCCGGAGTCGTCTCCCCCGACGACCTCTGCTGCTCCGACTTGCCGGGGGACTCGCCCGCCACCGCGTCTCCTTCATGTCTCGTACGGCACCTCGCGCGACGCGCCGTCGTGTCCGAACCATCTCCGAGTTTCCTGTCAGGAACCCGCGTTCCGGTGCTAGACGAGAACGACATACATAACGGTTCCCGCACAAAGCACCCAGGCACTCTCGACAGACCATTGTGAGAGGGGTCACCCTGTCATTCATCCACGCGGGGAGGCATGGATGGGCAAGAGCCGCAGAACAATTCCGGAGGAGCTTCTGCTTCTCGCTCTGGACCCGGCCACGGGTACCACAGCGCAGCCGCAGTCGCTCGACCTCGGCCTGGCCGGGGCACAGCTAGTAGAGCTGGCTCTGGCAGGACGGATAGCCCCCGATGGGGATCGTATCGCCGTGGTGATGCCACGGCCGACCGGAGATCCGACTCTGGACTCCGCACTGGAACTGCTGCGCAGACGCGGCAGCCCGGTTCGGGCTGTCCATTGGATTGGCGGGCCCCGCCTGGGGCTGCGCCAGACTTACCTCTCGCACCTGGAGCGGTGCGGCATGGTGCATGCCGTTTCGACCCAGATGTGCGGAGTGCTGCCGACGACTCGCTACCAGGCGACAGAGACGGCGATCAGCCGGGAGATCAGGGCCCGGCTGGACAGTGCGATCCGTACCGGCGTACCGCCGGACCCGCGGACCGCGGCGCTCGCCGCACTGGCCCACGCGGTCGGACTCGGCAAGCACCTGTACCCCGGGAACGAGGGGCGCTCGTCGCGCTCCCGCCTCCGGGACCTGATCAGACACGACCCCATGGGCGGTCTCGTGGCGCACGCCGTCATGGACGTCCAGAACGGTGCGGGCGCTCAATCGCACCGCGGCCAACCGGAGCGGAGCGCGCAGGCGGCTCCGAGCGGACGGCCGGGGGGCGTGCCGATGCAGCCGAACCACGCGAGTGGCATGGCTCGTGTCGCGGCGCACTGACCGTCGTACGCCCGCGCCGCGCCGCGCGGGTCCGTGAGGCGGCGACACGCAGCGATACGTCTTGACCGCACCGCAGCTCCACCGCACCACCACGCAATCCGCCGCACCGACGTCCCCAGACCCGGTTCGGGAGCCGCACAGGACACGCGGGGCAGACCTGACTCCAGGACTGCCCCGCGTGTTGCGTTCCGGGCCCTGTTCCGCCCCCGCGCCGCGGCCCCGCCGGCCCCCGGCGAGGCGCCCGCGGCCCGGCGGCGCCCCCGCGCGAAAACCGGCGCATTCGTCTCTGTGGCCGTTTTCCAGCGCAGTTGGGACCATTGGTGGCAGTCTGCTGAGCAGTAGATACGTACAGCTACGCAGCCGGAGGTGCAGTTTCCCGTGGCGCCCAACGTCAACCCCACCGTCAGGCGACGCCGATTGGGTCAGGAGCTCCGCAGGCTCCGTGAGCTCAAGGGCATGACGGCCGAGGAGGTGGCGGAACGCCTGTTGGTCTCCCAGTCGAAGATCAGCCGCCTGGAGAACGGCCGCCGCTCCATCAGCCAGCGCGACGTGCGCGACCTGTGCGGGGTGTACGAGGTCGAGGACAGCCGCATCGTCGACTCGCTGATGCAGATGGCCAAGGACTCCCGCCAGCAGGGCTGGTGGCACGCCTTCGGCGACATCCCGTACAGCGTCTACATCGGCCTGGAGACCGACGCGGCCTCGCTGCGCGTGTACGAGCCCCAGGTGGTCCCCGGGCTGCTCCAGACCCGCAGGTACGCCGAGGCGCTCATCAACGGCGCGCTGCCCGAGTCCGCCGTCAGTGACGTGGAGAAGCGGGTCGGGGTACGGATCCGGCGCCAGGACCGCGTCACCACCACTGAGGAACCGTTGCGCCTGTGGGCCGTCGTGGACGAGGCCGCGCTGCGCCGGGTCGTCGGCGACCGCCAACTGATGCGCGAGCAGCTGGAGTACCTCGTCGAGCAGTCCCAACTCCCGCATGTGACGGTGCAGGTGCTGCCGTTCGACATGGGCGCGCACCCCGGGATCTCGGGGCATTACGCCATTCTCGAATTCCCGGACGCGTCCGACTCCAGCGTGGTCTACATCGAGGGCGTGACGAGCGACCTTTACCTGGAGAAGGCCAATGACGTACAGCGGTACAGCGTGATGTACGAGCATTTGCGGGCGCAGGCCCTGAACGTCGACCAGACACGGCAGTTCATCGCGGAGATCGCCAAGGAATACGCCCGCTGAGGCAGTTGGGGGGCGCCGACCGTACGCCGGCCGCCCCCTGACGCAGCCCTTGGCGCAGCCCCTGACGCCGCTTCCCCGGGCACTCCCCGGTACCCCTCAACGCATCCTGAATGTCGGTTAGATACACATTCCCGCGAGGGTGAGGGCACGTTACACCTCAACCGCCCCAGCGCGGAAGCCTTCCCTCCGATATGCCATCCGGACGAGTGAACGCCCGTCCCGCCCAGGGAGGCGGACGAGTAGCGTCGATCATGCCAGCAGGAAGTTGGCGAGATGTTCCACCACTTGCTGAACCGGAGCGAACATGGCAATTCTTCAGGGCGCTACGGACACGTGGACGAAGTCCTCGTATTCCGGCGGTAACGGCGCTTGCGTCGAGGTCAAATCACCCGAGGTCCAGTCCATCGCCGTACGGGACTCGAAGGCGCCCGAGGGGCCCTCGATCTCCTTCGTCCCCGCATCGTGGAATGCCTTCGTCCAGGAAATGAGCAGGGGCGCGTTCAACATCGGCTGACAACAGCCGCGTTGACACCCCAAGGGTTGACACCCCAAGGAGAGAGCCCTCTCGACCGGTCCGCCGTCCTGGCCGAGGGGGCTCAGCCATGGCCCCACTCCCCACCTCCACGACTCCCAGTTCCCCACTCCCTCACTCGACCGCACGGGACCCGCATCCCGGCGGTCGTCTTTTTTGCCTGTGAACGGTCGGACGCTCCGAGCTCCGACTCTGACGAAGTGCTCGCTCATCGTGTGGTCGTCGTCACGTTCACGACAACGGCCTGTAGGGTCAAGAACGAGTAAAATCGTTCGGCTTTCTGATCCCCGTTCACATTTATGACCCCGGGAGGCCTTGACCCGCCGCCGCGCCAAGCGGTTCAATCCCCGAAGTCCCCGCTCCCGCACGGGGCCACCGCTGATCCGGACGTACTGACGAAGAGCATCGACGTTCACAAGGCGGACCCCTGGAGGGGGCACATGAACAGCCTCGACTGGATCGTGCTCATCGCATACTTCGGTGTGATGGTCGCGATCGGCATCTGGTCGCACAAGCGCGTGGACAACGTCAGCGACTTCTTCACCGCCGGCGGCAAGATGCCGTGGTGGCTGTCCGGCATCTCGCACCACATGTCCGGCTACAGCGCGGTGATGTTCACCGGCTACGCGGGCATCGCGTACGTCTACGGCGTCACGTCCTTCGTGACCTGGTCGCTGCCCATCGCGATCGGCATCGGGATCGGCTCGAAGCTCTTCGCGCCGCGCCTCAACCGGCTGCGCTCACGGCTGCACGTCGCGTCGCCGCTCGAATACCTCAAGAACCGCTACGACATACGGACACAGCAGGCACTCGCCTGGTCGGGTCTGCTGCTGAAGATCGTGGACGTGGGCGCCAAGTGGGCCGCCATCGCCACCCTGCTCTCCGTCTTCACCGGGCTCTCCCTGAACCAGGGCATCCTCATCACCGGTGTCATCACGGGCATTTACTGCACGGTCGGCGGACTGTGGGCCGACGCGCTCACCGAACTGGGCCAGTTCATCATCCAGTTCTTCGCCGGGATCGCGATGCTCATCGCCGTCATGGGCAAGCTGGGCGGCTTCAGCGCGCTGTGGACCGTGTGGGACAAGCTCCCCGAGGGACACGCGGACCCGGTGGCCGGGCCGTACACCGTGACGTTCCTGATGGCGTTCCTCTTCATCAAGACCTTCGAGTACAACGGCGGCATGTGGAACCAGGCGCAGCGCTACATGGCGACCGCCAACGCCCGTGAGGCCACCCGCTCGGCGCGGCTGTCGGCGATCCTGTGGCTGGTCTGGCCGCTGGTCCTGTTCTTCCCGATGTGGTGCGCCCCGCTGCTCGTCAAGGCGCAGAAGCCGGACGCCTCGGACTCGTACGCCCTGATGGTCGAGCAGTTGCTGCCGCACGGGCTGCTGGGCCTGGTCATCGTCGGGTTCTTCTCGCACACCATGGCGATGTGCTCCTCCGACGCGAACGCCATCTCGGCCGTCTTCACCCGCGACATCGCGCCCGTCCTGTCGAAGGCCGCGCGCAGTTGGTCGGAGCGGGCCGGACTGGCGGCGGCCCGGCTGTCGACGATCTCGTTCCTGGCGCTGTCCATGGCGATCGCGACGCAGGTCAACTCGCCGACGTTCAAGGACATCATCACCGTGGTCATCAAGTGGGTGGCCGGTCTGATGGGTCCGATCGCGATCCCGTTCATGCTGGGCATGCTCAAGACGTTCCGCCGGTCGGGTCCGACGGCGGCGCTCGTCAGCTGGGCGTGCGGCCTGCTGGCCTTCTGGCTGGTCAACTACCCGATCAACTGGAACGTCGACGGCGGGGTGCCGCTCCAGTACCAGGTATCGGTCCCGCTGGCCGTCTCGCTGGTGCTGTACATCGTGATCGGCTTCCTCAAGCCCGAGGACACCCCGGAGCGCGACGTGCTGCTGGCGCGGATCAACGGGCAGGGCGACGGCGACGGTTCGGGCCTGACGGCGGCGTCGCTGAACCTGCCGGGGCAGGCGGGGCCGCGGGACGCGAAGGTGGCGGGCGGGAAGTCGTCCTCGGACGGCTGAGGGTTTCCGTGTACGGGAGCGCCGGGCGGGCGCGGTTCGGTCCGAGGCCGCCCGGCGCTCCGTTGTGCCCGCTACGTGACGCTCAGCCCCGCGGGTAGCGCGCCAGCCAGCCGGACACCGCGGCCGTCGGGCTGTGCAGGGCGGGGCCCTGGGTCATCTCCATCGCGAAGTCGTCGGCGAGTTCGAGGAGGGTCGGCCGGCCCTCCAGCTCCGCCAGCCAGGCCGGCGGCAGCGCCGTCTCCCCGTGCAGCGTCCCGAGCAGCGCCCCGCACAGCGTGCCGGTCGCGCCGGAGGGGCCGTCGTGGTTGACGGCGAGGCGCAGCCCGTGGCGGATGTCCTCCCCCACGAGGGCGCAGTACACGGCGACGGCCAACGCGTCCTCGGCGGCGCGCCCTTCGCCGAGCGCGGCGATCCGTTCCGGCCCGGGGACGCCCTGTCGTACGGCACCCAGCGCCGCCTGGAGGGCCTGGGACACCGGTTCGTGCCCCGGGCGGGGGCCGAGCAGGAGCAGGGCCCGCGCGACCGACGCCTCCAGCGCCTCGCCCCGGGCCAGGCCGTGCACGATCACCGCGAAGGCACCGGCGGAGAGGTACGCGGTGGGGTGGCCGTGCGTCTGCGCGGCGCACTCCACGGCGAGCTGGCACACCAACTGCGGCTCCCACCCGACGAGCAGGCCGAACGGCGCGGACCGTACGAGCGCGCCCGCGTCCCTCGCGGTGGGGTTCTTGGGCCGGTCGAGCGTGCCCATGATCGTGTCGCCGAAGCCGGTCAGGCACGAGATGGTCGGGTCGCGGCGTACGTACAGCCACTCCTCCTGCGCGAGCCAGCCGTTGTCCTTGCGGCGGAGGTCGGGCCCCCAGTCGCGCTGCGTGGCCGCCCAGCGCAGGTGCGCGCGGTGCACGTCGGTCGGCGGGTGCCAGGCGCCGGTGTCCCTGCGGACCTGGGCGCGGATCAGGCCGTCGACGGTGAAGAGGGTCAGCTGGGTGGCGGCGGTGACGGCGCCCCTGCGCCCGTACGCGGGGACGTAGTCGACGACCGCGTCGGAGCCGTGCACGCCCCGGATCTCGTCGAGCGTGAGGCCGGCGACGCCCGCCCCGAGCGCGTCCCCGACGGCGCCGCCGAGCAGACAGCCCCGTACCCGGCTGCGGAAGTCCTGCTGCTCAGCGCGCCCCCACACGGCGGCACCGGACGGTGTGGTCACGCGCCCCTCTCCCTTCGCCGCGCCTCTCGGCGACTCGGTGCGCAGCACTGTAATCGAACGGGGACGGGGGGTGGCGGCGCGGGCGGACGCGGCGCGATCGCGCGCGGGACCCAGGTCGTGTCTTGTCCGTCATGCCGGGTTCCGCGGCCCTTCCGGGTCTCGCCGCTGACCGGCCGATTCCGCTCGTACCTGTTCGCCGTACTCGATCCGTACCTGTTCCCGGTACGCGAGGGCCCATGTGTAGTCGGGTCCCAGGGCGATCGCGCGGTCCAGGTCCGCGAGGGCCTCGGTGGGGCGGTTCAGGTGGTGGCGTACGGCTCCGCGGCTCGCGAGGGCCGAGAGGTGGTCGGGGTTGAGGGCCAGGCAGCGGGTCAGTTCGCGGTCCGCGTCCTCGTAGCGGCCCGAGAGGCGGTGGATCTCGCCCCGCTCCGACGCGATCCAGTCGCTGTCCGGCGCGATCTCCGCCGCCCGGTCCAGGTCGGCGAGGGCCAGGTCCGGCGCCCCCGTCGCGACATGCAGCCGCCCTCTGCGCACCAGGGCCCACAGGTAGCCGCCGTCCAGCGCCACCGCGCGGTCGAGGTCGGCGAGGGCCTCGGCCGTCCGGCCCAGCCGGTGCAGGGCGCCGCCGCGGCTGGCGATCGCGTACGCGTTCCCCGGCGCGGCCGCGATGGCCCGGTCCAGCAGGGCCACCGCCTCCTCGTACCGGCCTGCCCCGCGCAGCGCCTCCCCCCAGGCCCGGAGGACCCACGCGGTGTCCGGGGCCAGTTCGTCGGCGCGGTGGAAGTCGGCGAGGGCCGCCCCGGTGTCTCCGCGCCTGCGGTGGGTGATGCCCCGGTCGAGGTACGCCTCGTACCGGTCGGGGACGAGGGCGACGGACCGGTCGAAGTCGGCGAGCGCCTGCTCGTACCGGCCGTCGGCGCTGAGCACGCGGCCGCGTACCCGGTGCGCGACCGCGCGCCCCGCCGGGTCCAGGGCGGTTGCGTCGAGGAGGAGGCCGAGGGCGTTCCGTACGCCCGTCCCGTCGTCGCCCAGCGCCGCGCCGAGCCGCCGCCCCCACTCCCGTACCGCCGCGTCGTCCGTGTCCTCCCCCGCCTCCGCCAGGGCCAGCGCGCAGCGCCGGGCGGCGCCCACGCCCTCGCGGCAGGCCTCGGCCACGTCGCGCAGGGCGGTGGGGAGGGCGGTCGCCGGGGTCGCGCAGAGGGAGTGGTACGTCTCCTCCAGGCGCAGCGCGCGCCAACGGGCGCTCTCCCAGGGCTCGTCGGCGCGGGGACCGGTCCGCTCCCGCGCGCCCGTCCCGTCCCGCGCCCCCGCCTCCGCGCCGGTCGCCGCCACGGCCGTGCCCATCTCCGCCTCGGCCGTGCCCGTCTCCGCCTCCGCCTCCTCCCGCCAGGCGGTGAAGTGGCGGGCGAGCGCGGTGTGCCGGGCGGTCCAGCCGCGCGGCGAACGGGTCCTGCGCAGGCGGAGCATGGGGGCGCGGACGACGTCGTGGTAGCGGAGCCCGGCGTCCCGCGCCGCGGGCGTCCCGGTGACGAAGGGCAGGGCGCGCAGCCAGTCGTACAGTCCCGCCGCGCCCGCGATCCCGGCGTCCTCCTCCCCCTCGACCACCGCCAGGAACACGTCCTCGTCGAGGGCGCGCGGCAGGGCGCAGTCCAGGGCGACACGCCGTCGCAGGGGGTCCCGCTCCCACTTGAGGAAGCGTTCGACGGCGGTCGCGCTGGGGTCGCCGACGTCGTCCGGGTCGGCGGGCCGGTTCTGGGCGAGGGTCGAGACGAGGACGGGCAGGCCGCCGGAGAGCCGCAGCACCTCCGCGACGACCGTCTCCTCCGTGACGGACCGCGCCGCGAGGAGCCGCCGGCTCTCGTCCTCGGTGAACGGATCGAGGCGTACGTCGGTCATGAAGTCCGCGAAGCCCTCCCACAGTGCGGTGTCGAACGGCTCCCGCCCGGCGAGCGTCACGACGACCTGGAGGGGGAGCCGCCCGTACCGCTCGGTGGTCATCAGGTCGTGCAACCAGCCACCAAGGAACGGGGAGGTGCGTTCGTACGTGTCGAAGAAGAGGGTCACCCAGGGGACTTGGCGCAGGGCATCCGTCAACTCGTCGACGAGGACGGGGGTCAGGACGACGTCGGGGGCCAGGACCAGCCGCAGGTCGTCCGGGTTGCGGAAGCGCGCGCTGAGCGCGGCCCGCAGGCGGTCGGTGCCCTCGGCAAGACGGGTGGTGTCGACGGCGCCGGCGAAGGCCCCGACGACCGGGATCATGCCGAGCCCGATCGCCCCGGCGGCGGCGAGGGCGGTACTGCCGGCGGAAGGCCCGCCGCCCTGCTGCCCGGCCCCGGCGGCCTCCCCCGCCTCTCCCGTCTCGGCCGGGCCGAGCGTGACGGCCGCCGACGCAGACTCTGCCTCGTGGCGGCGCTGCCGGTACGTCTCCAGGAGCCGGTCCAGCCGCTTCAACGGGAACCCCTGGCGCGCGCATTCGGCGCTGATGGCGGCAAGCGCCTCGGGCACGCTGTTCACGGTGTCGTCCACGTACGCGGTGAGCGCCCCGCACTCGCGCGCGGTCTTCTCCCACTCGCGGACGAGCGAGGTCTTGCCGACGCCCGCGATGCCGTGGACGTGGAAGAGGAAGCGATGGGCCTCGTCGTCGGGGGCGAGGCCCAAGTTGTCCCGGAAGGCGCCCAGTTCGGCCCGCCGCCCGACGAACCGCTGCCGCCGCCGGATCAACTCGGCCATGGACACGGGCCCGCCCCGCCCACCCCCCTGCTCCCGCCCCGCCATACGCCTCGGCCCCTCCTCGTCGTCCGGCTCACGCCAGTGTGGCAGCCGGGCGGGGAGGGGCCGAGGGGTGAAAGGGATCAGCAGAGGCAGGGTTCCGTGCCGTGGCCGAGGGCGCTGATGTCGGAGGACCGGAGGGCCCCGGCGTAGGCGTGCACCTCGTCCACGACGCCGTGCAGGTACTCACCCCAGCCGTCGGCCGTTCTGGCCCGCCCGACCTGGAGCCCGCCGCCGCTGGTCCACAGGCTCCGGACGGTGGCCGTGGCGTCCGGGCCGGCGAAGCCGTCCACGTAGAGGGTGATCCGGTCGGTCGCGTCGTCGTAGACCACCGCGAGGCGCTGCACGTCCTCCGCCGACCGGGTCTCGCTCACGATCGTCTCCTCGGCGCCCGGTTCGTCGGACGCGGACACCACCAACTGCCACTGGTAGGAGGAGGGCACGTAGCGCAGCTTGAACGCGTCGCCGTACTGTCCGCCCTGGGACAGGACGGTCATGGGGTGTTCCCCTTCGTCCTCGGGGAGTCGGACCACCACACCGATGGAGAAGCTGTCGCCGGTGTCGACCACCGGCCCGTCCGTGGAGGCGTGGCCGCCGGTCCCGTCCAGCTCCAGGTCGCCGTCACCGACGAGCGCGTAACGCACCACCGGGCAGTCCGGATCGATGTCCGGGATGCAGGCCGGGTCGGGTCCCCGGTGGAGGGTCGCGCCGGACGCGAGGCGCAGCGGCGCGCCGTCGTACAGCTCGGGGCTGGCACCGTCCCGCTCGCTCTCCAGCGACCAGTGGCCGCGCCGTTCGGGTACGCGCCTGGCCAGTTCGGTCACCTCATCGGGTACGACGAGCCGGTCGTACGTCCGCACATCCGCGACCTCGCCCTGCCAGCGGTCCCGGTACCCGTCCGTCCCGCGCGCCCGTCCGATCTGGAGGGCGCCGGTGCTCGGCGCGGCGGTGGCCGCCTGCTCCGTACCGGCCTCCTCACCGTTGACGTACAGCCGCGCCGTGCCGGTCTCGGTGTTGAACTGGCCCAGCACGTAGGCCCATTCGCCCGCCTCGGGCGAGCCGCCGGACACGCGGGCGCCGCCGAAGGCGAACGTCCACTCGGGACCCGCGTCGCCGGTGCGCGAGGCGAGGCTGAACGCCGGGGTACGCGCGGTGTCGGCGTCGGCGTCCTGGCTGACGACGGTCATGTCCCGGTCCGTCCGGCCGGGGCGTACCCAGGCGCCGACCGCGAAGGTCTTCGCCGTGTCGACGACGGAGGCGCCGGGGGTCAGGAAGCCGTGGCCGGTGCCGTCCAGCCGGGCGGTGGAGGTGAGGCCGGTGCCGGGTGGGGCCGCCGCCCCGAAGGTGACGCCGCTGCCGGCCCGGGCCGCCGGGCCCGTCTCGGCGGCGGCGGTTCGCGCGCCCGGGGCGTCGGCCAGCTTCCACTGCCCGGTCGGGACACGGCCGGCCTGGACGTAGAACCGGTAGTACACGGTCGGACTGCTGCGTCCCGCGCGGTCGATCGCGCGGACTTCGAGCGACTCGGGCGCCTGCCTCAGCGGGACGAACCGAATGGTGGCCGGGCCGCCGGGCGTGGCCGCCTCGACGGTGCGCCCGGGACCTCCGAGGAAGCGGTACTGGTAGGCCACGACGTCGTCGGACGGCGAGTCGAACGTGAACGAGCCGTAGTTCCCGACCCCGTCCGACCAGAAGACGTTCTCCGGGTACTCGGGCGAGGAGACGACGGGGCGGTCCGGGCTCACGTCGTCACGGATGAACTCGCAGACGGCGCCTGTCCCGTCGGAACTCCAGGGCGACACGGCCTTGCCGTCGTCGGCCCTGACCCGCCAGGAGACGACGGTGTTCGCCGCGATGTCGGAGGGCAGGCGCCACTGGGCGGTCTGGCCCGACCCGAGCTGGGTGGTGAGGTGGGTCAGGCGCTGTTCGACGCCGTCGGCGTTCTGCCACCATGCCTCGAACTCGCCTTTGACACCGGAGAATTCACCCGGCCGATTGTCCTCCTCCGGGTCGTACAGGACCGCGCGCAGAACCGGCGCCTCGCCCACGTACGTCCGGGTCTCCCCCGCCGCGCAGGGCTTGGTGTCGGTCTGGAGATCGGCCACCACCGGCTGCCGCGGCGGCAGGTTCTCCGGAGGCGCCGCCGCCACCGCCCCGTTCTGCCCCGCCACCACCGCCGCGACGGCGAGTGCCACCGTCGCGAAGCGTCTTCGTGCCGCATGCCTGGTCACGTGCTGTTCCTCCCCTTCGGCCGCCGGGTTTCGACGGGCCGAAGGGGACGTTAACAACGATCACTGACACAACCCACGTGATTTCACGCCTCGTTGGGCACCAGTCCGCCGGCCGCCACCTCGTTGGACAGCAGGGGCAGAAGCTGCGGGAGGTGGCCGTCCGAGGCCTTGGCCGTGGCCACGCGTTCCGCGGGGACCTCGCCGTACAGGGTGGTCCTCGGGCGGGACGGGCGGCCCGCCGCCTCGGCGATGGCGGTCAGGTCCTTGACCGAGCGGTACGAACCGTAACTGGAGCCCGCCATACGGGAGATGGTCTCCTCCATCAGCGTGCCGCCCAGGTCGTTCGCGCCCGAGCGGAGCATCTCCGCCGCGCCCTCCGTGCCCAGCTTCACCCAGCTGGTCTGGATGTTGGTGATGTGGGGGTGCAGGAGGAGGCGGGCCATCGCCATCACCGCGCGGTTGTCGCGGTCCGTCGGGCCGGGGCGGGCGATGCCGGCCAGGTAGACGGGGGCGTTGGTGTGGATGAAGGGCAGCGTCACGAACTCCGTGAAGCCGCCCGTCTCCTGCTGGATCCGCGACAGCGTGCGGAAGTGGCCCAGCCAGTGGCGCGGCTGGTCGACATGGCCGTACATCATCGTGGAGCTGGAGCGGATGCCCAGCTCGTGCGCCGTCTTCACGACCTCGATCCACGTGGCCGTCGGCAGCTTGCCCTTGGTGAGGATCCAGCGCACCTCGTCGTCCAGGATCTCCGCCGCCGTGCCCGGGATCGAGTCGAGTCCGGCTTCCTTGGCGGCCGTCAGCCACTCGCGGATCGAAAGGCCCGTGCGCGAGGCGCCGTTGACGACCTCCATCGGCGAGAAGGCGTGGACGTGCATGCCCGGGACGCGCTTCTTCACCGCGCGGGCGATGTCGAAGTACGCGGTGCCCGGCAGGTCCGGGTGGATGCCGCCCTGCATGCAGACCTCCACCGCGCCCACCTCCCAGGCCTGTTCGGCGCGGTCGGCGACCTGGTCGAGGGAGAGGGTGTACGCGTCGGCGTCCGTACGGCGCTGGGCGAAGGCGCAGAAACGGCAGCCGGTGTAGCAGACGTTGGTGAAGTTGATGTTCCGCGTGACGATGTACGTGACGTCGTCGCCGACCACGTCGCGGCGCAGCGTGTCGGCGATCCGGGTCAGCGCGTCCAGCGCGGGACCGTCCGCGTGCAGCAGCGCCAGGGCCTCGTCGTCGGTGAGCTTCGTCGGGTCGGCGGCGGCCTGCGAGAGCGCCTGCTTGACGTCCGCGTCGATGCGGGAGGGCACCATGCCGGGCGCGGCGGCCTCGCGCAGCTCGTCCCAGTCGCCGTACACGTGGTCGAAGTCGTCACGGCGGTCGGACGTACGGCCCTCCGTGTCGATCGTGTGGTGCAGGTCGGTGCGGCCGGAGGAGGTGAAGCCCTCGTCCGGTTCCTGCCAGGGGATCCCGGCCGGCGTGACGTCCTCGCGCGCGAGGCCCGTCTCCGGGTCGGACAGCGCCCGGACGTGCGGCATCAGGCGGGGGTCCAGCCATGGTTCGCCGCGCTGGAGGAACTCCGGGTAGATGGTGAGCCGTTCCCGCAGCGCGAATCCGGCGGCGGCGGTCCGCTCGGCCAACTCGTCCACCATCGGCCACGGCCGCTCGGGGTTGACGTGGTCGGGGGTCAGCGGCGAGACGCCGCCCCAGTCGTCGATGCCCGCGCCGATCATGAGCGCGTACTCGCGGTCGACCAGGTTCGGCGGCGCCTGCACGCGCGCCGACGGGCCCATGATGTGCCGGGTCACGGCGATCGCCGCGGCCAGCTCGTACAGGTCGGCGTCCGGCATCCCGCGCATGGCCGTGTCCGGCTTGGCGCGGAAGTTCTGGATGATGAACTCCTGGAGCCCGTGATAGGCGCGGGCCGTCTTGCGCAGCGCGAACAGCGCCTCGGCGCGCTCCTCGTACGTCTCGCCGATGCCGATCAGGATGCCGCTGGTGAACGGGACGTTCGAGCGCCCCGCGTCCTCCAGCACCCGCAGCCGGACGGCCGGCTCCTTGTCGGGCGAGCCGTGGTGCGGGCCGCCGGGCTCGCTCCACAGGCGGGTCGCGGTCGTCTCCAGCATCATGCCCATCGAGGGGGCGACCGGCTTGAGCCGCTGGAGGTCCGTCCACGTCATGACCCCGGGGTTGAGGTGCGGCAGCAGGCCGGTCTCCTCCAGGACGCGGATGGCCATGGCCCGTACGTAGGCGAGGGTGTCGTCGTACCCCTCGGCCTCCAGCCACTCCCGCGCCTCGGGCCACCGGTCCTCGGGCCGGTCACCGAGCGTGAACAGCGCTTCCTTGCAGCCCATCTCGGCGCCGCGCCGGGCGATGGCCAGGACCTCGTCGGGCGAGAGGAACATGCCGTGCCCGGCGCGGCGGAGCTTGCCGGGCACGGTCACGAACGTGCAGTAGTGGCACTTGTCGCGGCACAGGCGGGTCAGGGGGATGAAGACCTTGCGGGAGTACGTGATGATCCCGGGCCGCCCGACCGCTTCCAGCCCCGCGTCCCGGACGCGCGCGGCCGACGCGCAGAGGTCGGTGAGGTCGTCGCCGCGCGCCTGGAGGAGGACGGCCGCCTCGCCGACGTCGAGCGCGACGCCGTCCCGGGCCCGTTTCAGCGCCCGCCGCATGGAGTTGGCGGTGGGGGCGGCGGAGAGGGGTGCGGGCGCGGTCGGTGCGTCGGCCTCGGCGCGGGCGGAGGTGTCGGCCTGCGGTGAGCTGGGTCGTCCGGCCCTGGGCTGATCAGGCACGTGCGTCGTCATCCTTCGAGGATACGTTCGCGCTCGTGAAAGGCCTGGGGCCGCCGTCCGTACCACCTGGTCGGGATCCGGAGGGGGGATCCGGAGGGGGGATCCGGAGGGGGGATCCGGAGGCGTATCCGGAGGGGGTGGTACGGCGGACCCGCCACCCTCCCCGACCGCGACAACCGGGGCCGTTCCGGTCACCGCATCGACCAGATCGACGCCGGGGTCGCCGACCGGGCGAGGCGGGCGAATCCCCGTACCGTCCTCCTGCACATCGGCACGAACGACCTCCCCGCCCCTCCGCCGCCTCCCCGTCATCCACCAACCCCCCTCCCGTGCATCCCGGTTCACGACCGGGGCCGATACTCCACGTACACGATCCGCGACCGCTCGTGTCCGCCGCGACCACCCGGGGGAATCGCCGCCATGCGACCGCACGACAGGAACACCACCGCCCGCACGCCCGACCGGCGGACCCTCCTGATGACGGGCGCGGCGGCCGCGCTTACGTTGGGTACCGTGAGTTTCGCGAGCCCAGCCTCCGCCGACGACCCCCGCCCGCAGTCCGAGACCGACGGCACGGAGTCGAGCAGAACCGTCCGCGGCACCCTCCCGCCCGGCTCCCCCGACTTCGTCTACCTGCCCGTCGAGGTCCCGCGCGGCGTCCGCGAGCTCCACGTCTCGTACACGTACGACCGCCCCTCCGTCCCCGCCGGCACCCAGGGCAACGCCCTCGACATCGGCGTCTTCGACGAGCGCGGTACGGAACTCGGCGGCCGGGGCTTCCGCGGCTGGTCGGGCGGCGCCCGCACCGAGTTCTTCGTGCGCGCCGACGCGGCCACCCCCGGTTACCTCCCCGGGCCGGTACGGGCCGGCACCTGGCACGTCGCGCTGGCCCCGTACACCGTCTCGCCCCAGGGCCTGGCGTACGAGGTGACCGTCACCCTCCGCTTCGGCGCGCCCGGCACCACCCCCGCCCCCGTCTACCCGCCGCTCCGGGCGAAGGGGCGCGGCCGGGCCTGGTACCGGGGCGACTGCCACCTCCACTCGGTGCACTCCGACGGGCGCCGCACCCCCGCCGAGATCGCCGCCCTCGCCCGTGCCGCCGGCCTGGACTTCATCAACACCAGCGAGCACAACACCCCTGCCGGCCACCGCGCTTGGGACGGTCTGTGGGGCGACGACCTGCTGATCCTGACGGGCGAGGAGGTCACCACCCGTAACGGACACGTCCTGGCGATCGGCATGGACGCCGGTACGTTCGTCGACTGGCGCTACCGGGCCCGCGACAACCGCTTCGGCCACTACGCCCGCGAGATCCGCCGCGCGAACGGCCTGGTCGTCCCCGCCCACCCGCACGCCACGTGCATCGGCTGCCACTGGAAGTTCGGCCTCGGCGACGCGGACGCGGTCGAGGTGTGGAACGGCGCGTGGACCCCGGACGACGAGATCTCCCTCGCGGACTGGGACAACTCCCTCGTGGCGTCGGCCCGTTCGGGTACGTCGTGGACGCCGGCGATGGGCGACAGCGACTCCCACCGCGACCCCGACCCCATCGGCACCCCGCAGACGGTGGTCCTCGCCGAGGACCTCACCCGCGACGCGATCCTGGCGGGCCTGCGCGCGGGCCACAGCTACGTCGCCGAATCCGCCCGCGTCTCGCTGACGTTCGGCGTCTCGGGCGGCCGGGGCGCGCACGCGGGGATCGGCGAGCGGCTGCGGGTGGCGGAGGACGTGCCGGTGACGGTACGGCTGGAGGTCACCGGCGCCCCGGGCTGCACGGCCCACTTCGTCACCGACGGCGGCACGCTCCACACCGCGCCACTCCCGGCCTCGGGGGACGGCACGGTGGAGTGGCGCACGACCCCCTCGTACGCGACGTACGTCCGCGCGGAGGTCCGCCACCCCTCCACGACCCCAGGCCTCCCGGGCCCGATGGCGGCCTTCACGAACCCGGTGTTCCTGGGGCGGTAGAGGCAACGTCGTCCGGGGGCCGATGCGGGGACGCCGACCGGTCACCAGGCGGCCCAGACCTGTCCGGTGGATCTTCCCGGGCCCCGGAGAGATTCACCACCGCGTCGTCCCTGCGTGACGGCCTGTTCCCTCGAACGTGTTTGGCTGCCTGGCACTCGACCCTGCGCGCGAAACCTGCGGGCGGTCCAACGGCGCAAGGAGAAAGGGCACTCGATGCCGTATGTCATGCCCATGAAAAGACTGAAACGCGTCCTCGCGGCCGCCGCCATGACGGTGTGCGTGCTCGCCTGGACGCTGGTGTCCTCGGCACCGGCGAGCGCGGAGGACGACTGGAGAAACCTCAGCAACGTCAACTCGGGCCGGTGCCTCGCCGTGCCCAACTCCAGCACGACGGGCGGCGCCGGCCTGGTCCAGTGGACCTGCAACGACAACGCGGATCAGGACTGGACGCTCGTCAAGGTTGCAGGAGGCAACGGGGACCGGTACCAGGTACGCAACCGCTTCAGCCTGATGTGCCTCGCCATGCCCAACGCAAGCGTGGCGAACGGCACGCAGGCCGTTCAGTGGCCGTGCGGCACCGGAGACGAACAGATCTGGATCCACGACAGCTGGAACCGGCTGCGGAACCTGCACAGTGACAGATGCCTGGCTGTCCCCAACTCCAGTACCGCCAACGGCACCGAGGTCGTCCAGTGGACCTGCTCGGACACCTTCGACCAGCGCTGGACCTGGTACGACCACGAGGCCGTCTCCGCCCGCCTCTACAACATGGCCACCGGCCTGTGCCTGGCCGACCCGAACTCCGACACGGCCGACGGCGCCGTGATGATCCAGTGGGCGTGCAGCAACAGCGCCAGCAACTACTGGACGCTCCAGGCGGTGAGTGGCGGGTACCAGGTGATCAACAAAGCGAGCGGCAAGTGCCTCACGCCCCTGAACAGCAGTACGGCCCTGGGCGCCAAGGCCGCGCAGGCGTCGTGCGGTTCCGGCGACGACCAGGTCTGGATCCACGACAGCTGGGACCGACTACGGAACGTACGGAGCGACTACTGCCTCGCCATTCCCAGCAGCAGCCCGACCGCCGGTACGGAGGCCGTTCAATGGACCTGCACGGACAATCCCAACGAGCAGTGGTTGTGGTGACGTTCCGACGGGCTTGGCCCGTTCTGCTGAGCGTGGTGGTGCTGGCCGTACTGTCCGGCCTGCTCCAGCCACGCCCCGCCGCCGCCTCCGCCGAGGTCGTCCCGGGCGAGTCGCTCGTCTACACGAACCGTGTGAGCAAGGGTGACGGCACCCGTACCCCCGACATCATCAGCACCAGCGCGGACAACGCGGTCGTGGTCTGGCGGGAGGGTCTCAGGCCGGGCAGCGTGGACATGGGCTACATGCGGTACTCGTACACGACCGACGGTGGAGACACCTGGAGCCGCCCGAGGACGCTGGCCCAGGAGACCGACCAGTACGCCTGGCACTACGTCATCCTCTACCAGGCCGGCAGCACGCTGTACGCCTACCTCGGGCGCACCCCGATCGCGGACGCGACCGAGCCGGACGGGATCAACAACAACGGCATCCCGATCAACGGCACCTTCCTCAAGCGCAGCACCGACCAGGGCCACACCTGGCAGGACGCCCCCCTCACCGTGCCGGCCAAGGACAACCTCATCCTCTCGGGGCGCCCGCTCCAGCGGGACAACGGGGAGTACGTCATGCCCTACTGGTCGTCGGGGCGGGAGAACGGGGTGCTGATCTCCTCGGACCTCCAGACCTGGCGGACCGGCGGACATATCAGCGGCAACGAACTCACGGCGGGAGAGAACCAGATCGGCTTCTCGCAGACACCGCAGGACGCCGCTCACCCCAAGAACTCGCTGGTCATGGTGGCCCGCGCGAAGTCGGCGGGCGCCGCGACGTCCACGAGCACCGACGGTGGCGCCTCCTGGACCCCCTTCACCACGGACACCGCCCTGCCGAGCTACAACATCGCCAGGAGCTACTTCGCCAACGACAGCGGAGGCCAGTACCTCTACATCTACAACGCCGGTTCCGACTCGAGCAACCGTGACGTCCTCGACTACAAGACCAAACGCCCCGGTGCGGCCTGGAGCGCCGCCAAACCCTTCGCCGACGGCCCCGTGAGCGACAACACGGATCAGCCCGACGGCAAGGGCTGGGACAACTACCCCATGGCCGACGAGTACGCCCCGGGCAAGTTCTGGGTCGTCTGGGAGTTCGACACCACCCGCATCAAGGCGAAGCCGCTCGACATCTCCAACACGCCCTGACCCCTGGCTCACAGAGGCCCTCCTCCCCGCTGGTACGACGGCGGGGAGTGGGGCGTCGATCAGGCCGCCGTGCTGCTCGCGAACACGACGAAGGCTGTCCAGGCGGCGGGCGCAAGCATGAGGGCGGGACCCTCGGGGACCTTGGAGTCCCGGACGGGGACGACGCCGGGGAGGTTGGTGGCGATCTCCAGGCAGTTGCCGCCGTTGTCGCTGCTGTAACTGGACTTGCGCCACAGCAGGGGTGTCATCGCTGCGCGCCTGCGGCGAACGCGACGAAACCCGTCCACGCGCGGGGGCTCAGCATCAGCACCGGGCCCTCCGGGGACTTCGAGTCGCGGACGGGCACGACGCCGGGAAGACCGGACGCGACCTCCAGGCAATCGCCTGCGTTGTTTCCGCTGTAGCTGGACTTGCGCCACACCAGGCCCGGCAGGCAGCTTGAGCTGATCATGATCTCAGATCCTTCAAGGCGTCGGCGATCAAGTCCATTGATCGGTCGGGAGAGAGGGCAACGGCCGTGAGCAGATCATAGGTGCGCGCAGCCGTCTTGATTTTCTCAGGCTCGGCGAAGATCTGCCCCTGTAGAAAGCCGTCGACATAGACGACATCCGGACCTTCGTCCAGCGTCAGGGCGGAGAATGAACCGTCCATCCCCGCATGGCCCCCCCGCATCGAACGGCACGATCTGAAGGACGATGTGTGGCGTTTCCGCCGCTTCAAGAAGACGCTCAAGTTGACCACGCATCGTGTCAACGCCGCCCATGCGACGGCAAAGCACGTTCTGGTCCAGCACCAACCAGAGCTCCGGTGGCTCCGGCCGTTCTAGAACGTGCTGTCGCGCAAGCCGGGCCGTGACGAGTTCGTCGACGCGCTCCCGGTTGGGGCGGCCTCCGGCAAGTACCGCGCGGGCGTAGCCGCTTGTCTGCAACAGGCCAGGAACCAACTGCGCCTGAAAGGACCGGATCTCCGTCGCCGCCTCTTCAAGCTCCACGAACGGCCGGAACCAGGCCGGATACGCGTGCTTGATCACAACCGGCCAGAGCCTCGTGAAGAATTCGTCCGCCGCGAGCAACCTGTCCGCGACTTCCGACAGCGGCTTTGTCGGGAGCCTTCTCGCGGCCTCCACCTTGTTCAGCAACGAAGGCGCCATCAGCGCCTCCTTCGCCAAGGCGCGTTGCGACATCCCGGCCGCCTCGCGCCTGCGGCGTAACTCGGTGGCGTAGAACGCCAGGACGGATTCCGTCGGGTTCAGCTCTTCCGCGTACGACACGTGGGCGACCTCCCTGTGAAAACACCCCTTGTCAATGCCACCCCCCTGTTGAGCGTACGCGCGAATGACCACGCTTGAGGCACAGACGGTGAGCATTCGATGACGGAAGGGCACGACCCGTATGTACGAGCAGGACCCCCCGCCCGGGCCGGGCGATGAACTCGACGCGCTGGTGGCGCTCGTGGAGGCCGGTGGCTTCCATCGGCTCGTACCCGCCTGGGTGCCAAGGGAGTTCGCCCCGCCCACCCGGGAACTGACGCTGCGCGTGGCGCACGGACTGAGGCGGCAGGCCCATGAGCAGCAGTGACGCGCGACGGCTGCTGTCGCAGCTGACCGAGGCGTTCGGGACGGACGCATGCTGGTCGTCCGGAAGTCCGAGCCGGGCGCCGGGGACGGCGCGGACCTCGTCCCCGGTTCCGGACTGCGCTGGCCCGCGTGCCGGTGCGGGCAGCCGGTGTGCCCCGACTACCGGCCGGATCCGGACGGTTCGGGCAGTTCGGGCGGTACGGCCGCCCCGTACCGGCCGCAGTGAACCCCGCCTCCTGTGGCGTGTGCGCCGCGCTGATCGAGCAGCGCGGCGCCGCGTGGGCCGCGGGTGACGCGGCGACGGCCCGGGACTGCGACGAGGAGTTGTCGAACCATCCGTCCCGTGCGCATCGGTATCGTCCCGGGGCGGACACGATCCTGTTGAAGCCTTGTGCAGACCGCCACTCCCTGCTGACGCGCCCGCCTCCGACAAGGCAGACTGTCGAGGGCGATATCGGAAGTAGCGATACCGGTGGGGCGATACCGCGAAAGCCTCACCGGCGGCGGTGATACGGCAGCGGCAGGAGCGAGCGGGGGCAGGGAGCCATGGACCGTGACGGCGGGCCGCGTGGAGCGGATCGGCAGGCCCCGGTGACGCCCGACGGGACGCACGAGACGGACGGGACCCACGGGGTCGGCGGTGCCGGCGGGCCGGGTGGCGGCGGGGCCCTTCGGTTCAGCGTGCTCGGGCCCGTGCGGGCCTGGCTCGGCGCGGACGCCCTGTCCTCCGGGTCGCCGCAGCAACGCGCCCTGCTCGCCGCCCTCCTGCTCCGCGAGGGGCGCACCGCCACCGCCGGTGAGCTGATCGACGCCCTGTGGGGCGACGACCCTCCGTCGCGCGCGCTGGCCGCCGTACGGACGTACGCCTCGCGCCTCCGCAAGGTGCTCCCGCCCGGTGTCCTGGTCAGCGAGTCGGGCGGGTACGCCCTGCGGGCCAGGCCCGACGCGCTCGACCTCGGAGTGGCGCAGGAGTTGGCGGTCGACGCGGAGAAGTCGCGGGCCGCCGGGGACCGTTCGCAGGCGCGGGCGCTCATCAACAAGTCGCTCGGGCTGTGGGACGGCGAGGCCCTCGCCTCCGTACCCGGGCCGTACGCGGAGACGCAGCGCGCCCGGCTGGAGGAGTGGCGGCTCCAGCTCACCGAGACCCGGCTCGACCTGGACCTGGAACTGGGGGCGCACGCCGAGGCGGTGTCCGAGCTGACGGCCCTGACCGCGGCGCATCCCCTGCGGGAGCGGTTGCGCGAGCTGCTGATGCTGGCGCTGTACCGCAGCGGGCGGCAGGCCGAGGCGCTCGCCGTGTACGCCGACACCCGGCGGCTGCTCGCCGACGAACTGGGCGTCGACCCCCGGCCCGAACTGGCCAGGCTCCAGGCCCGGATCCTCCAGGCGGACGAGGAGCTGGCCCGCCCCGTGGAGGAGCCGGCCGCCGCCCCGACCGTCCTGCGGCCCGCCCAACTGCCCGCGACCGTGCCGGACTTCACCGGTCGCGCCTCGTTCGTACGGGAGTTGGGCGACCGGCTCGCCGCTGCCGAGGGGTCCGTGATGGCGGTGTCCGCGCTGGCCGGGATCGGCGGGGTCGGCAAGACGACGCTGGCCGTGCACCTGGCGCACGCGGCCCGACCGCACTTCCCCGACGGGCAGTTGTACGTGGACCTCATGGGCGCCGGGGCGCGGGCGGCGGAGCCGGAGACGGTGCTCGGCGCGTTCCTGCGGGCGTTGGGGACGCCCGACACGGCCATCCCGGACACGCTGGAGGAGCGGTCCGCGCTCTACCGCTCGACGCTGGACGGGCGCCGCATCCTCGTCCTGCTGGACAACGCGCGGGACGCCGCGCAGATCCGGCCCCTGCTGCCGGGGACGACGGGGTGCGCGGCGCTGGTCACCAGCCGGGTCCGGATGGTCGACCTGGCGGGCGCGCACCTGGTGGACCTGGACGTGATGTCGCCCGAGGAGGCGCTCCAGCTCTTCACCCGGATCGTGGGCGTGGAGCGGGTGACATCGGAGCGCAAGGCGGCGCTGGACGTGGTCGGGGCGTGCGGGTTCCTGCCGCTGGCGATACGGATCGCGGCGTCGCGGCTGGCGGCGCGGCGGACGTGGACGGTGTCCGTGCTGGCCGCGAAGCTCGCGGACGAGCGGCGGCGGCTGGACGAACTCCAGGCGGGGGACCTGGCGGTGAAGGCGACGTTCGAGCTGGGGTACGGGCAGTTGGAGCCGGCCCAGGCGCGGGCGTTCCGGCTGCTGGGGCTGGTGGACGGCCCGGACATCTCGCTGGCCGCGGCCGCCGCCGTACTGGACCTGCCGCCGCACGAGGCGGAGGACGTGCTGGAGTCGCTGGTCGACACGTCGCTGGTGGAGTCGGCGGCGCCGGGGCGGTACCGGTATCACGACCTCGTGCGGCTCTACGCGCGTTCGTGCGCCGAACGCGACGAGCACCCGCCGGCGGGGCGGGAGGCCGCGTTGTCGCGGCTGCTGGACTTCTATCTGGCGACGGCGGCAAAGGTGTACGCGATCGAGCGCCCCGGGGACCGGTTGGTGGACCACCTGGAGCCGACCGCGTACGAGGGCCTGTCCTTCGACGACCGGCACGACGCGCTGGACTGGTTGTACACGGAGGCCAACTGTCTTCTCGCCTGCGCCCAACAGGCCTCGCGCGGGGCCCAGCTGCGCAAGTCCGTCGATCTGTTGTGGGCGGCGAAGGATCTGGCGGAGTCGGGGGCCAACTCGAAGCAGTACGAGTCGGCGGCCCTGTCGGCGCGGGAGGCGGCGCACGCGATCGGGGACAGGCGGGCGGAGGGGCGGGCGAGGACGACGCTCACCAACGTCCACCTCGTCGCGGGCCGGTACGTCGAGGCCGACGAGGAAGCGCGGCACATCGTGCCTCTGGCGCAAGCGGCCGAGGACTCCGTGCCCATCTTCTGGGCCGACAACGACCGCGGCATCATCGCCCTGATGCAGGGGCGGTACGCGGAGGCGGAGAGTCACCTGCTCCGCGCCATCGAGAGCTCTCGCGCGGACCGTAACCGCCCGGGCGAGGCCAGCGCTCTCTGCAACCTCTCCCGTCTCCAGATCTCGCAGGGCCACGCGGACCGGGCGATCACCCTCGCGCAGCAGGGCATCGACATCTACGACCAGATGGGGCTCACCCTGCGCCTCGCGAACGCCCGTTACGCGCTGGGCGCGGCTCTCACCCAGGCCGGGCGGCACGCGGAGGCCCTCGAACAGCTCGACGAGGCACTGACCACCTTCCGGAAGAACCGGCAACGGCTCTGGGAGGGGACGACCTACTTCCGTATGGCCGAAGCCCAGCTCGCCGCCGGGCGGCAGGCCCAGGCGGCGCGCAACGCGGAACAGGCGCTGGCGTTCGGATGCATCGGCGGCGACCACACGCGCGCCCGGGTCCTGACCGTCCTGGGCAGGGCGCTGAAGAGCATCGGCGAGAACGACCGTGCCCGCGTCTGCTGGCGCGAGGCTCTCGCGCTGTTCGCCGACAACACCGCTCCCGAGGCCGTCGAAGTGAGCAGGCTTCTCAGCCCGCTGTCCGCCGCATGAGAGCCTTGACCTGGGCATTCATCGAATGTTTATGCTCACCCGACATGCTCAGTGTGTCGATTCGTCGCGTCGGGGGGCAGACGAGTCGCCTGGGGACCGCTCGGTTCGAGTGAGCCTCCTGGATCCTTGACCGGCGACACCCGGGGGAGTTGCCGGTCAGGGGTCCCCCCAACAGCGCCACCGAAACAAGGGGAGACTTCGATGACTGCCGAGAACAACGAAGAGATCGTCACGATGGACAACCACGCGCCCGCACCGCCGGTGGGCGACGGTCCGAAGCCCTTGGACAACCACGCACCGGTGGCACCCACGAAGGGGACCGGTACGGCGACGACGCAGGGCGACAATCACGCGCCCGTTCCGCCCAAGGGCTGACAACTCCGACGGGGGAGGAACGGCCGCGGCGGCGCGGAGGGGGGGCCGTCGCGGCCGTTCTGTGCGTGGCGTACGAGGTAGGGGGACGGCTGAGGGGCCGGGCGGTGAGCCCGGCCCCTCAGCCGTTCGTCCGTGCGCCCGTGCGCGCTCAGCTCGCGACGCGGGCTGTCGCCTTGCAACCGGTGACGTTCCTGAGGGTGCTCGGGGTCTCCATCGGGATTCGTACCGTCGTGGACTCCCCGCTGTCCAGGGTCACTTCGGTGTCCGCGTTGTCGAGCACCGCGCCCGACGCGCCGCGGAAGTCCACGTCGACCTCGTAGGTCGCCGTGGTGCCGGTCGGGGCCTGGACCCGTACCGTCGCGTACGTGACGGCCTTCCGCTTGCCCGCCGCCCTGCGGACGCACGTGATGACCTCGGCCACGACGTCGTTCCCCGAAGTCGCCTTGGCGGTGGGGGTGTTGTCGTACGAGTAGTCCGTATCCGAATCGGAGTGGGTGCCGCCGTACGAACCGTTGCTCTTCTTCGAGTTGGAGCAGCCTCCCCCGCTGTCACCACTCGACCCGCCCGACCCGCTCGACCCGCTCGATCCCCTGCTCTTGCCGTGGCCCGACGAGAAGCCCGTCAGGGCCAGGACCACCGCGACCAGTACGGCCGCGAACTTCAGACGTCGGCGTATCACGTTCTTTCTCAACTCCCCCGTAATCCTTGCCCGTCACCTAGTGACGCAGGTCACGATTCTGCCATGTCACTGGGCGGCGGGCTTCCTCGTCTCGGGTGTGTAACCACTCACAACCACGGAGGAACACACACCATGGACGCACGACTGGACTTCATGGCCGAGCCGACCACCGGCAAGGCCCTCAAGTACCTGATGTCGGCGGGCAAGGCGCTCAGGGACACGGCGCTGCCGATCACCACGCAGGAACTCGTGTCGGTGCGGGTGAGCCAGATCAACGGCTGCGCCGCCTGCCTCGACATGCACATCAAGGAGGCCCTCGGCGCCGGCGAGGACCCGGTACGGCTGGGTCTGGTGGCGGCGTGGCCGGAGGCCACGGTCTTCACCGACGCCGAGCGGGCCGCGCTGGAGCTGGCCGAGGCGGGAACCCGGCTCGCGGACGCGGCCCCGGGCGTCAGCGACGAGGTATGGGCGAAAGCCGCCAAGCACTACGACCAACAGCAGCTCGCCGCGCTGGTGTTGCTGGTCAGCTTCATGAACCTGGCGAACCGGATGAACATCATCACCCGGCAGCCCGGAGGCGACTACCAGCCCGGGGGGTGGCACTGAAACATGGAGGTACGGAGGGACGGAGAGGGACGGACGGAGAGGGGTCAGGTTGTGGGCAGGGTCGAGGAGTTCGCCGAACTGCGACCGCTGTTGTTCTCGATCGCCTACCGGATCCTGGGCAGCGTCACCGAGGCCGAGGACGCGGTTCAGGAGACCTGGCTGCGCTTCGAGGCCGCCCCGACGCGGCCCAGGTCGGCCAAGTCCTTCCTGTCGGCCGTGGTCACCCGGATCTCGATCGACGTGCTGCGCTCGGCGCGCGTCCGGCGGGAGGAGTACGTCGGGCCGTGGTTCCCGGAGCCGCTGCTCGCCGATCCCTACGAGGACCCGGCGCGCTCGGCCGAGCTGGCCGACTCGGTGTCGACGGCGGCCCTGTTGCTGCTGGAGCGGCTCAGTCCGCTGGAACGCGCGGTCTTCGTGCTGCGCGAGGTGTTCGACTTCGGCTTCCCCGAGGTCGCCTCGGCGGTCGGGCGGTCGGAGGACGCGTGCCGCCAGCTCGCGGTACGGGCCCGCCGGCACATGAAGGCGGGCCGGCCACGCTTCGAAGCCGACCGCAAGGAGCGCGAGGAGCTCGCCGACCGGTTCTTCGAGGCGCTGCGCGAGGGCGAGGTCGACGGCCTGCAGCAACTGCTCGCCGCCGATGTCTCCCTGGCAGGCGACGCCGGTGGCAAGGCCCCGCAGCTGGCCAGGTCGATCATCGGCGCGGAGAAGGTGGCCCGGCTGCTGGCCGCTGTCTTCCCTGCGATGGCCCGCATCGACGTCACCTCCGAGCCCCACGTGATCAACGGTCGGCCCGGCGCGATCTTCCGCGACCGGGACGGGAAGGTCCTGCACACGCTGGGGCTCGATGTGCTCGACGGGCGGATCCAGACGATCCGCCTGGTGCTGAACCCCGACAAGCTGGGTCACGTCGGTCCCGTCGCGGACGCCTGGGGCATCTCCCGCGAGCTGAGGGAGTCACGCAGACCCGCGGAATGAGCGCGAACCGGGTCGGTGCTCAGGCGTGCCCGACCCGGGCGCCCGCGGGTGGCGCCGGCGGACGAGGTGCACGACGCGGCCGCGGACGCCGTACCGCACAAGACCACGAGACACTGCCCGCTCGGGCACGGGCCCGGGCCCGCGCACGGGCCGGAAGCGGGGTGCGGCGGGGCGGGGACCTGGGCCGGGAAGCGGTGCGCCCGGACCGGTGCGCCCGGGACCGGTGCGCCCGGGCCCGGTGGGCCGGTGGCCGGCCAGGGCCTCGGGCGCCTCGCCGTGCGTGGCCGCTGCCGGATCCCGTACCGGGCACCGCCCGTCGGCGGTCCCGGCCGCCCGCGGTCGACGCGGGCACTCCGCGACCACCGCCAGAGCGCCCGGACGCTCGGTACGGTCCGGCGCGCCCCACGCGCAGCAGGGCCCGGTGCGTACCGTCTAGCGCCCCACGCGCAGCGGGGCCCAATCCGTACCCTCTAGCGCCCCCCGCGCCCCGTCGCCGTCCCCTTCACCGCGTCCAGCGCGTACACGCAGCGGTCCTTGCTGCACGCGTACACCACGCCCCGCCGCGCCACCGGCGACCCCGTGATCTCCCCGCCCGTCGCCAGCTTCCAGCGCAGTTGGCCGCCGCTCGCGTCCAGCGTGTACAGCACGTGGTCGGCCGAGCCGAAGTGGAGCCTGCCGTCCGCCACGACCGGCGCGCCGATCACCTCGCCACCCGCCGCGAACCGCCACTTCGGCGTGCCCGTCACCGCGTCCAGCGTGTAGAGCGCGCTGCCGCTGCCGACGTGGACGTTGCCGTCCGCCACCAGCACCGGTTCGATGGACTGCCGGGACTCGGTGGCGATCCGCCAGCGGTCCTTGCCGTTGGCGGCGTCGAGCGCGTACACCGTGCCGAGATAGTCCGCGAGGTACACCCCGCCGCCCGTCACCGCGGGCCCCGGCGCGAAGGCCGGCGGGGAAAGGAAGACGGCGGGGGCCTCGAAGTGCCAGTACACCCGGCCGCTCACGACGTCGATCGCCAGCACCCGCGTCCCGGCGGAGACGTACAACCGCCCGTCGGGCGCGGGCCTGACCCGGACCGGCACCCCGCCGCACGACGCGGCGTCCCCGACGGGGTACGACCAGCGCTCCGCGCCGGAGCGCGCGTCGAGCGCGCGCAGCCGGGCGTCCTGCCACACATACACCGTGTCGTCGAAGATCGCCGGACCGGCCTCCGGGGTCTCGAAGTCCGTCTGCGCCCCGGTCGTCTCCCACAGCTTCCGCCCGCCGGCCGCGTCCCAGGCCTGGACCCCGCCGCCGCGCGTACCGGTGACGACCGTGCCGCGGTCGACCTTGAGGGAGTACACCCAGGCGTCGGTCTGGAGGCGCCAGCGCTCGCTGCCGTCCTGGCCGTCGAGGGCGTACAGCGTCGGCCCGTCCGAGGCGTGGATACGGCCCTCCGCCACCGCCATCGCCCAGGCCACGTCGCGCGTCTTGAACTGGCGCCGCCCGCTGGCCACGTCCAGCGCGTGGACCTCGAAGGACGTCACGTACAGCAGATCGCCGTCGACGACCGGCGTGCCCCAGACGTCGTTCGACATCCGGAACCGCCACGGCCGCCAGCGCCCCGGCGCGCCGTCGGGCGCCTGCGCGGGGGCCGGGACGGGCGGGACGACCGGGCTGGTGGGCAGTTCCCCGCCGGTCAGCCCGGCGGGCGGGCGGATCCAGCCGGTGGCGGGGCCCGCCTCGGCGGCCACCGCGCCGCGCGCGTCCGCGACCCGGGGGCCCGGCCCGATCGGCACGGGCGAACCCGCGAGCCGGACGGGGCTGCCGGCCGGGGCGGACAGCGGGGCCTGCGGGGGCAGGGGGGACTGCGCGCCGTGCGGCGGCGGGAAGGGCCCCGGCGCGGCGGGGCGGGGGCCGCCTCCGCGCGGGTCGTTGCCCGGACGCCAGGCGGACTCCCACTCGGGGTTGTGCGGGGGCCGGGACGGCGGGGGCGGCGGTACGGGGGCCGGCGGCCGTACCGGTACGGGCGCGGGGCCGCGCCCCCCGGCCCTGCGGCGCTCGATCATGGCCGTCGCCAGATCCGGCAGCCAGGCCGACGCCGTACCGCTGTCGTCGCTGCCCGAGGCGAAGAGGTGCGGGGCCAGCTGCGCCTGGAGGTCGGCGGGCGTGGGGCGGCGGGTGGCGTCCATCTGCATGCAGGAGTCGATGAGGGGTCTCAGCTCGTCCGGCAGGCCTTCCAGGTCCGGGCCCTCGCGCAGCAGCATGAAGACCGTCTCGACCGGATTGCCGCCGTGGTAGGGCGCGTGCCCGGTCGCGGCGAAGACGAGCGTCGAGCCGAGGGAGAAGATGTCGCTGGCGCCGGTGACGCTGCGGGAGTCCCTGGCCTGCTCGGGCGACATGTACGCGGGGGTGCCGACGGCCACGTTGGTCATCGTCAGGCGGGTGTTGGAGACGCCGGAGGCGATGCCGAAGTCGATGACGCGCGGGCCGTCCTCGACCACCAGGACGTTCGAGGGCTTCATGTCACGGTGCACCAGATTGGCGCCGTGGATGGACTGGAGGGCCTCGGCGATGCCCGCGGCCAGCCAGCGCACGGCCTGGGCCGGCATGGGACCGCACTCATTTACTATTTCTTCCAGCGACGGCGCCGGTACGTAGGCGGTGGCCAGCCAGGGCACGGCGGCGCGGGGGTCGGCGTCCACGACCGCGGCGGTGTAGAACCCGCTGACCGCGCGGGCGGCCTCCACCTCACGCGTGAAGCGGACCCGGAACAGCTGGTCCTCGGCAAGCTCGGTACGGACCGTCTTGATCGCGACCCGGCGTCCCGATGCCGAACGCGCGAGATAGACCAGCCCCATGCCGCCGGCTCCGAGCCGTCCCAGCACCTCGAAAGGGCCGATACGCCTCGGGTCGTGCTGCGTCAGCTGCTCCACTTGCCTGCCACCTCCCCGTACGGGCCACAAAGGTACGGCCCCGTGCCCCCTGATTCTTCCTGTCGGAGGCATCGGTTGCGAACCCGGGGGCGGATCGGAGTGTCCTACCGCGATCCGGACAACATGCGGAGCGTGTGCTTACGCCGATCGGCCGGCTTCCCCGCCGTTGTCCTCGGTGGCGCCTTCGTCGCTTGCGCCGCGCTTCCCGTTCGCCGCGGGCTGCTCGCTCGCCGCGGCGGGTTTGTCCGCTTCTGACTCCGATTCCGATTCTGATTCCGGTCGCGGTTCCGGTTGCGGCTTCGGCTTCGGTTCGGCCAGTACGGCGAAGGACGCGCCCTGGTTGTCGCTGACCACCGCCATCCGCCCGGACTCGATGTCGAACGGAGGCGCCGTCACCCGGCCGCCGAGCCGGACGACGTCCGCGGCCGTCGCGTCGCAGTCGGCGACCGCGAAGTAGCTGAGGAAGTGGCCCGGCATCTCCACCGGGAAGGCGTCGGTGATCACGCTGCGGCCGCCGATCGCGGTGTCGGGGCCCGGTTCCGTACCGGCCGGGGACCACATGCGGAAGTCCACCGCGTCGTCGGACACGTCCGTACCGAGGAAGCCGAAGACGGTCTCGTAGAACGGGTCCACGCTCGCCTTGTCGCGGGTGTAGACCTCGGTCCAGCAGAAGGATCCCGGCAGGCCCTTCTTCTCGAAGCCCGTGTCGTCCCCGGCCTGCCAGAGGCCGAACACCGCCCCGGCCGGGTCCGCCGCCAGCGCCACGACGCCGAAGTCCCCCAGGGACATCGGCTCACGCACCATCTGGCCGCCCGCGGCCCGGATCGTCCGGCTGAGGGCGGTGGCGTCGGGGGTCGCGAAGTAGACGCCCCAGGCGGTCGGCATCCGGCCGTCCCGCTTGGCGGCGAGCCCGGCCACGCGCTTCCCGTCGCTGAAGGCCTCGGTGTAGTGCCCGTGGGCGGGGCCGCTGTCGTCGCCGAAGGTCCAGCCGAAGAGGTCCCCGTAGAAGCGCTTGCCCGCCTCCAGGTCGGGGAGCGACACATCCACCCAGCACGGCGTGCCTTCCGCGAATGCGGCCATGAGCCAGGATCCTTCCGTGCGCTTCCGCGTGTGGTGCCCGTCACACCAAGTTAAGGGGGCGCGGGGCGGAGCGCAGGGCGACAAATAGAACGTATGTCCTAGATATGCGCCATTACTGTGACGCGACCCCGGGTGGCGCTTGCCTCGCGCGGCGAAGTTGTCCACCGAAGTTGTCCACAGGCTGTTGATAACACTATTGCGGGGCGAGGTCTCGGTGGAGCCGTGCCGAGAGCCCCGCGGACCCGTGCCTGGACCCATGCGCGGAAGGGGTGGTTCCCCATTTGCAGTCGGCCAAATCGCGCTCAGATCACCCGTCGGTAAGCTGACGGCATGACAGGACAAGTACGCACCGTCGACGGCCGCGTGGCTGGTCGACGCGGCCAGGCGACGCGGCAGAAGCTGCTCGACTGCCTCAGCGAGATGCTCAGCTCCTCGCCGTACCGGGACGTCAAAGTCATCGACGTCGCCCGGAAGGCGGGGACTTCACCTGCGACCTTCTACCAATACTTCCCGGATGTCGAGGGCGCCGTCCTCGAAATCGCCGAGGAAATGGCCAAGGAGGGCACCGGGTTGACCGGACTGGTCTCCGGCCGCTCCTGGGCCGGGAAGGCCGGCTGGCAGACGTCGGAAGATCTGGTGGAAGGTTTCCTCGACTTCTGGCGCAAGCACGACGCGATCCTGAGGGTCGTCGATCTGGGCGCCGCGGAGGGGGACAAGCGGTTCAACAAGATCCGCATGAAGGTCCTCAACTCCGTCACCAACTCCCTTACGGACTCCGTGAAGGAGCTCCAGTCCAAGGGCCGGGTCGACAAGGACGTCAGCCCCGCGGCACTGGCCGGCTCCCTGGTCGTCCTGCTGGCCTCGGTGGCCTCGCACCAGAAAAGCTTCCAGGGCTGGGGTGTGAAGCAGGCCGAACTGAAGCCGAACCTGGCGCTGTTGGTCCACCTCGGCATCACGGGCCGGAAGCCCACGAAGTAGCCGGGCCGCGCGAGCCGGCGCAGCGGCCGGCGGGCACGGCACGGGCGTGCCCCAACTCCCCCGTCCTGTCACGCCGGCGGCGGATCACAGACTGATCCCCGCCGGCGCTCCCGTACCGGGACGCGGTTCACTCCGACTTGTTCACGGCGCCGTCGGACCCGTTCATGAGGTCGTCCGACCGGTTCACCTCTCTCCCACACACACCCGCTCCACCACACGCGCACGGGTGGTGGTGCCCCACAGCATGCCTCCGGGGGTTGAATGGCCCGCATGGACGAGCAGCGGTACGACGAGGGCCAGGAGGCCTTTCGGGCGTTGTTGCGCGCCCAGCGCGTCTGGGACACGGACCTGCCCGCCTTCGACCCCGACACCGCGCCCGACGAGCCGTTGCCGCTCTTCCACCGGTGGTTCGGCGAGGCGGTGGCGGCGGGACAGCCCGAGCCCCACACGATGACCCTCGCGACCGCCGACGAGCGGGGCCGGCCCGACGTACGGACCCTGATGCTGCACGACGCGGACGTACGGGGCTGGCACTTCGCCACGCACGCCACCAGCCGCAAGGGCCGCCACCTGGCCGCCCGCCCCGAGGCCGCGCTCGGCTTCTACTGGGCGGCGCAGGGGCGTGCGGTACGGCTCCGGGGCCCGGTGACGACGGCCGACGCGGCCGAGACCCGGGCGGACCTGCACGCCCGCTCGACGGGTGCGCTGGCGGCGGCGCTGGTGGGGCGGCAGAGCGAAGTCCTCGACTCGGCGGCGGAGTTGGCGCGGGCGAGCGGGGAGGCGTGGGAGCGGGCGGAACGCGACCCGGCGGCCGAGGCGCGGTCGTGGACGGGGTACGTGCTGGCGCCGGCCGAGGTCGAGTTCTTCCAGGGCGACGCCCGAAGGCGGCACGTGCGGCTGCGGTACCGGCGCGAAGGGGACGGCTGGGTACGGGAGTTGCTCTGGCCTTGACGGGGGCGGGGGCCGCCGCGGCAGAGCGGGGCCCCCGGGGAGGACGAGCGGGAGCGCAGCCGCCATCCGGTCCGCCGCGTCACGGTGTCGCATCATGGCCGCCATGAACACGGAAGCCTGCGACCCCGCCGAGTCGGCCGCTCTCCGCGAGATCTTCGCGTCCCGCCCCGAGGCGGTGCCGGCGGCCGGCTGGGAGGCGGTGCGGTCCTTCGAGGCGGAGCACGGCATCGTGCTGCCGGAGCCGTACCGCACCTTCGTGGCGGAGATCTGCGACGGACTGCGTGCGGGGCCGCCGTCCTACGGTCTGCTCCCCCTCGCGCGAACGCCCCGGGACTGGGGCTCGGACCGCCCTGAACGCCTGCTCGCCGAGCCCTTTCCGCTCGCGGCGGCGTGGCTGTGGGAGGCGACGGGCCACGAAGAGGTCCTGTCGGCCGAGGAGTTCGAGGCCCGGACGGACCCCGTGTTCGACCACGGCTCACTGCTGCTGGGCACCGACGGCTGCGGCATGTACTGGCACTTGATCGTCACCGGCCCGCAGCGCGGCCACGTCTGGCAGATCTCCGGTGAGGGCGCGATGCCGTTCGGTGGTACCGGGTCGCCCGACGGGCAGATGCCGGGCATCCCTGGCTTCGCCGGCTGGGCGGCCAAGTGGGCCCAGGGCCTTTCCTGGTTCGCCCGCGTCTGACGCGCCCGTCCGAACGAGCGCGTCCCGTGGCCGAGGCCGGGTCCGCGGGGCTCAGCCCTCTGCCGGATACGGGTACGGGTCCAGGTCCGGGTCGGTGGCGAGGCGGGCGTGGTGGTGGACGTGCTGGTAGGCGTCCGTGCGGTGGGGGGCGAACATGGCGTCTCTTAGGGTGCCTTCGTACGCGTAGCCGCAGCGTTCCGCGATCCGGCACGAGGCCTCGTGGCCCAGGGCGTGGCCCAGGTCGATGCGGTGCAGGCCCGCCTCCTCGAAGCCCCAGCGGCCGCACACGGCCAGGGCGCGGCGGGCGACGCCCCGGCCCCGGGCCTCCGGGAGGACCCAGTAGCCCACGCGCGCGCTGCGCATCCGCAGGTCGATCATGGCCAGGCCGACGTGGCCGAGGATGCGGCCGGTCGCCTCGTCGGTCACGCAGAAGTGGGCCATCTCGTCGTTCGCGCGGCCCTCGGCGCGCTGGCGGATGTGTTCGGTGGCGCCGGCCTCGGTGGTGACGGGGACGAGCGGGGTGTTCCAGCGCAGGAACTCGGGGTCGGTGTGGCCGCGCACCAACGTGGCCTCGTCCCCCGTGCGCCACGCGCGCAGCCGCAGGCCGTGTCCGAGGACGTCGGCGGGTGGGGGGAGGTGGACGGGGGCGGTGCGGTCCTGGGGTGCGGGGGCGGTGTTGGCGTGGTTCGCGTGGCCGTTCGCGGCGCCGGTCCTGTTGTCGCTCACCCCGCCATTCAACCGCGTCCACCGCCCGGCGGCGGTGGCCGGGAGCGGTCGTACCGGCTCGTACGCACCCCCGCACCCCCGCGCGTGATCGATTCGCAACCGATTCCGGGCTTGACCGAGACCAAACAATTGGGCCCGCGATTACGCTCGGTTCATGGCCGCCGACACCGACCCCAGCAACGACCTGCCCGTGTACGTCATCGGCGGTGGCCCGGGCGGGCTCGCCGTCGCCGCCGCGTTGCGCGAGCGGGGCGTACGTACCGTCGTACTGGAGAAGTCCGAGGCCCTCGGGGCCTCCTGGCGCCGCCACTACCACCGGCTGCGTCTGCACACCACCCGGCGGAAGTCGGGCCTTCCCGGGCTCAGGATCCCGCGCTCGTACGGGCGTTGGGTGGCCCGCGCGGACGTGGTGCGGTACCTGGAGACGTACGCGGAACACCACGGTCTCGAAGTCGTCACCGGCGTCGAGGTCATGCGCGTCGAGCGCGCCCCCGGCGGGGTCGGCTGGTTGCTGCACGCGACCGGCGGCCGCCAGCTGACCGGGCGCGGGGTGGTCGTGGCGACCGGCTACAACCACACGCCCAGGCTGCCCGACTGGCCCGGACGCGAGGCGTACGAAGGGGAGTTGGTGCACGCGGGCGAGTACCGCGACGCGCAGCCGTACGCCGGCAAGGACGTGCTCGTCGTCGGCGTCGGCAACACGGGCGCGGAGATCGCGGTCGACCTGGTCGAGGGGGGTGCGGCGCGGGTACGGCTCGCGGTGCGCACCGTCCCGCACATCGTGCGCCGCTCGACGCTGGGGTGGCCCGCGCAGTCGTCCGGCATCCTGATCCGGCGCCTGCCGGCCCCGCTCGTGGACCGGCTCGCCGCCCTCCAGGCCCGCGTCGCCCTCCCCGACCTGACGTCGAAGGGGCTGCCGCGCCCGGACACCGGCCTGTTGTCGCGGGCGCGCGAGGGCGCGATACCGGTGCAGGACGTCGGTCTGGTCGCGGCGGTCCGCAAGGGCCGGGTGGAGCCGGTGGCGGCGGTGGAGTCCTTCGAGGAGGACAAGGTCGTCCTCGCGGACGGCACCCGGATCGCGCCGGACGTGGTGATCGCCGCGACGGGCTACCGCCGCGCCCTGGAGGGCCTGGTGGGCGACCTGGACCTCCTGGACGCCCGGGGCCGCCCCCGCGTCCACGGCGCCCGCACCGCCCCCGGCGCCCCCGGCCTCCACTTCACGGGCTTCACGAACCCGATCAGCGGGATGCTCCGCGAACTGTCCCTGGACGCCCGCCGCATCGCGAAGGCGCTGTCGCGGTAGGCGCGGGGGCGGAGTCGTACGCCCTGGGCGTGTACGCGGAAGCGCGTACACGCTACGGACGCGGCCTCACGCCACCCCCGCCACCACCACCGGCCTGACCGTCGGCGGGCGGCGGATCACCAGGGCCATCAGGGCCGCCGCCGCGCACAGCGCGCCCGACGCGTACCAGACCACGTCGTACGAGCCGAAGACGTCCCTCGCGACGCCGCCCGCGAAGGCGACGACCGCCGCGCCCACCTGGTGGGAGGCGAGGACCCAGCCGAAGACGATCGCGCTGTCGTCGCCGTAGTGCTCGCGGCACAGGGCGATCGTCGGGGGGACCGTGGCGACCCAGTCCAGGCCGTAGAAGACGATGAAGAACAGCATCGGCGGATGCACGCTCGGCGCCAGCAGCATCGGCAGGAAGAGCAACGAGACGCCGCGCAGGGCGTAGTAGACGGCCAGCAGGCGCCGCGCCTCGAAGCGGTCGGTGAACCAGCCGGAGGCGATCGTGCCGACGACGTCGAAGACCCCGATGACCGCGAGCAGCGAGGCCGCCGCCGTGATCGGCATGCCGTGGTCGTGCGCGGCCGGTACGAAGTGGGTCTTGACCAGGCCGTTCGTCGAGGCGCCGCAGATCGCGAAGGTCCCGGCCAGCAGCCAGAACGGTCCGGTGCGGGCGGCCGACACCAGCACCCCGACGGCCCGCCGCGCCGCCCCCGGCACCGGGCCGGGCTTCGGGGTGTAGGTCTCGGCGCCGTACGCCGCGAGCCCGACGTCCGCCGGGTGGTCGCGCAGCAGCAGCCAGACGAAGGGGACCACCGCGATCGCGGCGAGCGCCACCGTGATGGAGGCGGGACGCCAGCCGTGGTGCTCCACCAGCCAGGACAGGAAGGGCAAGAACACCAACTGCCCCGACGCGCCCGCCGCCGTGAGGATGCCGGTGACGAGGCCGCGCTTGGCGACGAACCAGCGGTTGGTGACGGTCGCCGCGAAGGCCAGGGCCATCGAGCCGCTGCCGAGGCCGACCAGGACGCCCCAGAACAGGACGAGTTGCCAGGCCGCCGTCATCCACACCGTGAGCAGCGAGCCGACCGAGATGATCGTCAGGGCGACGGCCACCACCCGGCGGATCCCGAAGCGGTCCATCAGCGCGGCGGCGAACGGCGCGGTCAGCCCGTACAGCGCCAGGTTGACCGAGACGGCGAACCCGATCGTGCCGCGCGACCAGTCGAACTCCTGGTGCAGCGGGTCGATCAGCAGCCCGGGCAGCGAGGCGAAGGCCGCGGCGCCGATGATCGTCACGAAGGTGACGACGGCGACGAACCACGCCCGGTGGATCCGGCCGGGGGTACGGGGGGCGCCGGTGGCCGTGGCGGCGGGCGCGAGGGTGTCTCCCGCGCGTGCGTCTCCCGCCGGTACGTCTCCCGCGGAACGTTCGGTTGTCTGCGTCACGTCCATCAGGATCCCGAAGGCCGGGAACGCGGGCGAGTGGCCCGAGGGACAGCGTTCGCTAGGATCGGGCCATGGCTACGACGGAAGGCAGAGCGCTCCGCGCGTCCTGCGCTCCCCCGGCGGAGAAACGTCACTTCACGCGCCTCAGCCGCCGCACCGGCCGCGCCGCCAGCAGCACCCCGCACACCCCCACGTTGATCACCGCCCCCGCGACCAGCACCTCCCGCACCCCGATCGACTCGGCCACCGGCCCGGCCAGGGCCCGCCCCACCGCCAGCATGATGAGCGAGCCCGCCACGTCGTACGCGTGCAGCCGGTTGAGGGCCTCGTTCGGGATCTGCGTCTGTACGGTCGTCGACCACATCACCAGCCAGAACGCCAGCGAGACCCCGCCCACGAGGAAGCCCCCGGCCAGGACGGGTACGGGGACGTCGTACGCGAGCACCAGCACGTTCGCGATCACCCCGAACAGCGCGAACGTCCCCGCGAACAACGGCCTGTTGGGCCGCAGCCGCATCGCGATCAGCGCGCCCACCACCTCGCCCGCGCCGTTGAAGGTCATCATCAGCCCGTACATCGCGGAGCTGTGCCGGTCGGTGACCACGACCGCCTCCAGCGGGGTGATCGGGCCGAGCACGGTGATCCCGTACACCGACCACACCGCGATGACCCCCCAGAGCCAGGACCGCGCCCGGAACTCCCGCCAGCCGCCCACCAGTTCGGAGAGCATCGACTCCCCCTTCACCGGCGCCACGGACTCCATGCGGATGAGGAGGAAGCAGATCCCGCTGACGCCGAAGGTCGCCGCGTTGACGCCGAAGATCATGCCGGGCCCGCCGAACCCGGCCAGCGCGCCCGCGATCCCCGGCCCCGCCATCATGGTCACGGACTCCGCGACGCGCAGCACCGCGTTGCCGCGCTGCACGTCGGGCGCCATCTGCGGCAGCATGCTGGCGACGCCGGGCTGGAACACGGCGGCGCCCAGGCCGTTGAGGGCGCTCAGCGCGTACACCAGCCAGAGCGGTGGCGCCCCGGTGGCGAAGGCGCCGGCCAGGACGACGGTGCTGACCAGCCGTACCGCGTCGGCGAGGACCATCATCCGGCGCGGGGTGAACCGGTCGGCGAGCACCCCGCCGACGATCACGAACCCGGCGAAGCACACCATCCACGAGCCGAGCGCGAAGCTGACGGCCGAGGCGCCGTGCCCGGTGTCGAGCAGCCCGGCCGCGAGGGCGACGGGCACCATGCCGTCGCCGAAGCGGGCCACGGTACGGGCGAGGAAGAAGAGCCGGAAGTTACGGTTCCAGAGCTTGGCCCCCGCGCCGCCCTCCGCCGGGGCCGTCGGGGCCGTCGCGCCGCCCTCCGCCGGGGCCGATGGGACCGACGGGACCGTCGGCGGGGGTTCGGGGGAAGCCTGGGCCGCCGCTGCGTGCTTATGGGTCACAGAAGGGACAGATATCAAGGAAGTGGTCTGGACCACCAGGGGGTATCCAGCACCCGGACCCGGAACAGCGTCGACAGGAGAGTGGAGCACCATGCAGGACCGACCGCCCCACCGCGTGGTCGTACTCGCCCTCGAAGGGCTCCTCCCCTTCGAACTCGGCATCCCCCACCGGATCTTCGGCCGGCCGGTCGGCGCCGGGGGCGGGCGGCTGTACGACGTCGTCACCTGCTCGGTCCGGCCCCCGGGCCCCGTACGGACCGACGCGGACTTCTCGATCCTCGTCGAGAACGGACCCGAGGCACTCGCCACCGCCGACACCGTGATCGTCCCGGCGTCGTACGAGCTGGGTCCGGTGTACGAGGAGGGCCGGCTCACCGACGAGCTGGCCGCCGCCCTCGCCCACGTACGGCCCGGCACCCGGCTGGTCTCCATCTGCACGGGCGGCTTCGTGCTGGCGGCGGCCGGATACCTCGACGGCCGCCCCGCGACCACCCACTGGTCCAACGCCGCCCACTTCCAGCGGCTCTTCCCCCGGGTCAGGGTCGACGCGGACGTCCTGTTCGTCGACGACGGCGAGGTGCTGACCTCGGCCGGGGTCGCCGCCGGGATCGATCTCTGCCTGCACATCGTGCGGCGCGACCACGGCACGGCGGTCGCCAACGACGTGGCACGCCGGACGGTCGTCCCGCCGCACCGGGACGGCGGGCAGGCCCAGTACATCGAACGCCCGCTGCCCGAGCCGCAGTTGACGAGCACCACCGGGGCGAGGAACTGGGCGCTGGCCCGCCTCCACGAACCGCTCCAGCTCCGGGACATGGCCGAGCAACAGTCCATGTCCGTGCGGACGTTCACGCGCCGCTTCCGTGAGGAGACGGGGATCAGCCCCGGGCAGTGGCTCGTTCGACAGCGGGTCGAACTGGCCCGCCACCTGCTGGAGTCGACGGACCTGTCCGTCGACCAGGTGGCGCGGGACGCCGGCTTCGGCACCGCGCAGTCGATGCGCCAGCACCTCCAGTCGGCGCTGGGTGTCGCGCCGACGGTCTACCGCCGTACGTTCCGGGCGGGCGCGCCAACGGCCGGGTGACCCGGCCGAGGCGGCGCCTCACGCCGTGGCCGGCCCGCGCCCGGGTCGAACGCCTCACGCCGTACGGGTCACGGCGCGCGCCGACCGGTAGGCCGGAGCGGGCGCCTGGGACGCCGGGCCCTTCGCGAGGGAGGGCGGGGAGACGGGGAGCGGCGCCTTGGGGGGCCGGGGGGTCGCAGCCGGGGGCGCCGACGGCGCGGGGGCGGCCTCGGGCGGGCGGGCCGCGCGGGGCGGTTCGGGTGTCTCCGACCGCGTCGCCGACGCGGGCGTACATCGGTCCACCTCGCACCAGATGCGCTTGCCCGCGCCTTCCGGCTGCCAGCCCCACCGGTCGGCGAGTCCGTCGACCAGTTCGAGCCCGCGGCCGTTGGTGGCCTCGCTCGTCGCGTGCCGGGGGCGCGGCGGGCAGGCGCTGGAGTCCGCGACCTCCACCCGTACCGTCCCCGCCTCGGCCGCGCCGGAGCCGAAGAGCATCCGCAGCACGGCCGGACAGCCCGTGTGCACCACGGCGTTGGTCACGAGCTCGGAGATGAGCAGGATCAGCGTCTCCGCGACCGGCTCGTCATCCCCCAACCCGGAACCCACGAGCCTCGACCGGGCCCACCGACGGGCCCGCCCCACCTCCGCGGGATCGGGCCCAACCTCCAACTGAACCTGAAGCACCTGCACCGCTCACACCATCCGAACCGGCGGACACATCGCCTCGCGCGTCGACAAGGTCCTCAACAAGGTCACAGAACGTGATTCCCTTGCGACACAGCATGGTTGACGTACAGTCACCGCAACAAGCGCTTCGGGCATATTCCAGCGCGAAGGAGTACGCGTGGTGCATACTGTGCGACGCACGCCACGGGGAGTCGAACACGGGCGCGCACGGCGCCCTGACGGCGTGCGAGCGGCGCACATCCGGGCTTCCGGCGCCGCCGTACCGGCAACACCGTGACCCTCGCGCCTCAGGACCTCTCGCACCCGAGCGAGCGTACCGGAGCACTCGCGCGACTCCGGGCCGTGACGGCCCGCCGCAAGGACACAACCCGGTATCGACCTCGGAGCGCGGCCACGCACCACACACGGTGACGCTGAAGCGTGCTCAGGCCATGGCTCGGGGGCGCAGTGGGGGCCGGGTGGGCCGGCCCCGGCACTGTCAGGGCTCGGGCGTGACGTAGTACGCGGCGAAGCCGCTGAGGATGTCCTCCTCCTGGATACGCCCGTCGCCGTCCGCGTCCAGGGCCGCCGCCGCCAGCGCGGCGGTGTCCGGGTCGACGCCGAGGACCCGCAGCGCGCGCCCGGCCGCCGCGGGGGTGACGCCGCCACCGTCCTCGTCGGCGACGGCGATCACCGCGTGCAGGAACGGCCGGGCGATCTCGGCGAACCGCTGCGGGCTGTCGCGCAGCCGCTTCACCGCTCCGGTGAGGAACTCCTGCTTGCTGACCCGCTGGTCGCCGTCGACGTCCGCGATGCCCGCCATGCCCTGCCAGAACGCCTCGGCGCCGCTGTAGAGCGCCTGCCCCTTGTCGGAGCGTGCCGTCACGCCGAACTCGGCGAGCAGATGCGCGGCGGCGCCGCTGAAGTCCTCGCGGTCGATGAAACCGTTGCCGTCCTGGTCGAACGCGGCGAACCGGCGGGCGATCTTGCCCTCGTACTCTGTGCTGTCCATGGCGGGAGCGTACGACGACGGACGGCCGTCGTGCGGGGGGTCAGGCGGAGAGCGTCCTGGTACGGTCCTCCACCGCGCTCGCCACATCGGGGTAGATCTCGAACAGACGCCGGACGCCGAGGGCCGCGAGGACCCGGTTGACATGGGATCCGTCGTCGGCGCCCCGGGCGGGCAGGACGATGCGCAGGCCGCCCCCGCAGGACCGGACCAGGCGGCGGGCCGCGATGAGCACCCCCACCCCGCTGGAATCGCAGAAGAAGACCTGGGAGAGGTCGAGCACCAGGGCGTGGCGCCCCGCCGCCACGGCGTCATGGACCCGCCGGCGGATCTCGGGGGAGGTGATGAGGTCCAGTTCACCTGTGATGCACAACACGGTCCACGGTCCCCGCTCGGTTTCGTCCACCTTGAGCGTCACGTGCCCGAACCCCTCTCTTCATTTGTGGGGGATTCCGGGGCTCTCCTCCAGCTCCCCCATGGACTGGGCCGTTTCCCCCTACCAGGTCGGCCAAACCCGATCCGCGAAGAGTGGCGTGTTCCCGACCTGACCCGGCCGAAGAGGGGCGCACTTGACGCAAAGGGGCGTGCTTTGTCGGTCCCGCCCACTACATTCGAAGAGGCAGGAGGCGGGCGCGTCCTGGTGGACGGTGACACGGAAGACGGTGACACGGACCGGAAGCGGAAGCGGGGCAGGGGCAGCGGCACGGCCGTCAGGCCGAGAACAGGGGTGGGGGTCGCATGGCGAAGGAGACACCGCCCCGCTGGGACCGCAGGATGCAGCAGCGGCTCTCACGGGGTGAGGCCGCCGCGCTCGGTGAGCTGTACGACAGGTTCGCGTCGCTGGTCCACAGCCTGGCGCACCGGGTGCTCGACGACGAGGCGGACGCGGACCGCGTGACCCGCGAGGTGTTCGGGCACATCTGGGAGAACCCGGACGCGTACGACCCCCGGCAGGGCTCCATGCGGTCGTGGGTGGCGCGGCTGGCCCGGCAGAAGGCGGTGCAGCGGCTGCGGCAGACGGAGTCGGCGGCGTACGAGGCGGCCGGCGAGGACACCGCGGAGGCGCTGGCGGAGCTGGAGCTCAAGGTGCGCCGGGCGGCCGCGGCGGCCCGCGCGGACTACATAGTCAGCTCGATGCCCACGTCTTTGAGGGCCGCGCTCGATCTGGCTTATTTCCAGCGCAGGGACTACCGCCAGACCGCGGCGCGCCTCGGCGTCACGGAGGACGAGGCCCGCCGGCGGCTGAGGCTGGGCCTGCAACTGCTCTCGACGGCCAACACCCAAGCGCTGGAGGGCTTCTCGCCTCCGGGGAACGGACGAGCGCTGTGACCGGCCCGCTGGACGGCGGCCCCGACGACGGCCAGGACGAACCGGACGGGCCCGAGGGGCCGGGCAGGCGGGACGGCCGCCGCCGGCGCCTGCCGTGGCTGCCGGGGCCGCGCGCGGCGCCCGACGACCTGGAGCCGGAACCGGGGCCGACGCCCCCACCTGCCCGACCCGCGCCGGTGCCGCCGGCCGCGCCGGTGCCGCCGGACCTGCCCGACCCGCATGACCTGCCCGACCGGCATGACCCGTATGACCTGCCGGACGGGCCCGACGCATCGGGGTTGTCCGGCGGGTCCGGCCTGCTCTCGGGTCTCGGGCTGCCGGAGCCCGCGGTGACGTCCGCGTCCCCCGGCCCGCCCGCCCCCTCCTCCGCAGCCACCCCCGCGTCCGGCCGGGGCGGCAAGCGGCGCAAGGGGCTGTCGCACAAGGTGCTCAAGTCGCTCCTCGGCGCGTGGGCCCTGTCCGCGTGCTCGGCCGAGGAGACCGACCTCGTCGAGGAGCACCTCACCGAGTGCGCCCCCTGCGCCGAGGAGGCCCTGCGGCTGCGGGACGCGGTCGGGCTGCTCCAGGACGACCGCAGCCTGGACCTCGACCCGATGCTGCGCAACCGGGTGCTGGAGACCTGCCTCGGCCGCCGCCCCGCCCGTATCCCCGTACCCGGCTGGGCCGCCTCGTACGACGCCGAGACCGCCCGGCTCGACGCGCTGCTGCGGGACTTCGGCGACGAGGAGTGGCGTGCGCCGGTGACGCTCAAGTGGTTCCAGGACGATCGGACCGCCTCGCGCGGGACGACCGTCGCCGGGGTCATCGGCCATCTGATGGCCGTGGACGGCCTGGTGGCCGCGGCCCTCGGCCTGGACGACCCGCTCGCGGCGCCGCTCGGCGAATCGCTCGGCGAACCCGTGCCCGCGGGGCCGGCGGACCGTACGGCGCGTTTCTGGCGCGACTCCGTGTTCCCGCCGACCCGTACCGTCCGGGGGCCGTGGCGGGAACAGAGCCACACCCTCATCCGCACGGTGTCGTTCGCCGGCCGCGGGGCCGCCGAACTGTCCGTGTCGTACGGGGACTTCGCGCTGCCCCTGTGCGACGCGCTGCTGGACCGCGCCTTCGAGTGCTGGGTGCACGGCGCGGACATCGCGGAGGCCGTGGACTATCCGTACGACCCGCCCTCGGGACCCCATCTGCACCGGATGGTCGACCTGGCGGCCCGGCTGCTGCCCGCGGCCCTCGCCGCGCGCCGCCGGGGCGGTCTCGCCTCCCCGGCGCGGGGCCTCGTGATGCCGGGCGCGCCCGGCAGGTCGCTGCACCTGGAGGTCGAGGGGCCGGGCGGCGGGGACTGGTACATCCCGCTCGACTCCCCCGCGGCGGTCGGCTGCCCGGAGCGGTCCGTGGCCCAGATCGCCCTGGACGGGGTGGAGTTCTGCCAACTGGTGGCCGGGCACGTGTCACCGGAGGAAGCGGCGGCCGGCCAGGACGGCGACCGCGAGGCGATCAGGGACGTCCTGCTGGCCGCGGCGGCAATGAGCCGAATCTGAGCCGCCCCCGAAGCGGAACCTGCCCGCACCCGCCGCCCTGGAGGGGATTCCTCCGGGGCGGAACGGGGGCGGTCAGGCGAAGACGACCGTGCGGTGGCCGTTCAGGAGGATGCGGTGCTCCGCGTGCCACTTCACCGCGCGCGCCAGCGCCTGGCACTCCACGTCGCGGCCGATCGCGACCAGTTGCTCCGGTGTCACCCCGTGGCCGACGCGCTCGACCTCCTGCTCG
Organism: Streptomyces liangshanensis; assembly: GCF_011694815.1. NCBI lineage: Bacteria > Bacillati > Actinomycetota > Actinomycetes > Kitasatosporales > Streptomycetaceae > Streptomyces > Streptomyces liangshanensis. Next base: position 4,578,758 of record NZ_CP050177.1, on the reverse strand, counting down.
ATGATCGGGCCCTCGTCCAGCTCCGCCGTCACGTAGTGCGCGGTCGCGCCGATCAGCTTCACGCCGCGCGCGTGCGCCTGGTGGTAGGGCTTGGCGCCCTTGAAGCTCGGCAGGAAGGAGTGGTGGATGTTGATGATCCGGCCGTTGAGCTGCTTGCAGAGGTCGTCCGAGATGACCTGCATGTAGCGCGCCAGCACCACCAGCTCGACGTCCTCGGCCCGGACCAGCTCCAGCAGCTCCGCCTCGGCCCGCGCCTTGGTGTCCGCGGTCACCGGGATGTGGTGGAAGGGGATGTCGTACGAGGCGACCAGCTCGGCGAAGTCGGTGTGGTTGGACACCACGGCGGCGATCTCCACCGGGAGCGCGCCGGTCCTGGACCGGAAGAGCAGGTCGTTCAGGCAGTGCCCGAACTTGCTGACGAGCAGGACGATCCGCATCCGCTGGTCGGCGTTGTGGATCTCCCAGTCCATCCGGAACGCGTCGCCCACGGCGGCGAAGCTCGCCCGCAGCTTCTCCAGGGTGGTCACCGGCGTCTCCGCCGAGAAGTGCACCCGCATGAAGAAGAGACCCGTGTCGTGGTCCCCGAACTGCTGGCTGTCCTCGATGTTGCAGCCGGTGATGAACAGGTAGCTCGACACGGCGTGCACGATCCCCTGCTTGTCCGGGCAGGACAGCGTGAGGACGTACTGCTGCGTTCGCGGGGCGGTCGTCATGACGTCAGAGAATCCCACATCTCCGGACAGCCGGCCGCTTCCGGCCAGCACGTGGACACCGCGGGCGAAACCACGCCCCACCGGACCCCGCCCTACGCGCTGCGCGTCATGATCCGCAGCACGTCGAGCGAGCGCGGCAGCTCGTCCGGGTCGTCGCCGTCGCTCGCCGCCAGCCGTACGTGCGCCTCGCGGGCCGCCCGTACCGCCTCCGGCCACCCGTGGTGCTCCAGGTAGGCCGACACGGGCGCGTCCGCGCCCACCTGGTGCATGATGCGCAGCACCCGGAGCACGGCGAGATCGACGAGCGCGGCCTCCCCGGAGTCGCGGAATATGGTGCCGACGTATTTCTCGGCGGACCAGTTGTCCAGCCAGGTGTCCTCGACCAGGCGGTAGACGGCGTCGGTGACGTCCCCGTACCCCTCCCGGCCTGGCAGCCAGTAGTCCTGGTGGAACACGGGATCGGAAAGCATGTGCAGCGCCGAGCGCACATTGGTGCGCCAACGCCACCACGGCATGTCATTGAGCGGCATGCCGCCCATGGTGGGGGAGCGACGGGCAGGACGGGAAGAGTTCTCGGAACCTTGCTGCACGGTCGTTGATCGTACGTTCCGTCCGGAGCCGGGACTCCGGTCCCCCGCAATTCACCCGGACGTCACCGGATGTTGCGCCTCACTCACTCCGTCGTTACCCGGGAGGCGGAAGGGTCTGGACCCATGACAGGTCGGCGACGCCCCAGCACTGTCCGCACGCACACGCACACCTGGAGCGCGCGAATCCGCGCGCTGGGCACGGCCGTGGCGGGAGCCTCGCTGATCACCGGCTGCGGTGTGATCCCCGGCACCTCGGGAGGTTCCCCGGCCCCCGTCACCGTGATGACCTTCGCGCCCGTGGGCACGAACGCCACCAACATGCCGGGGATGCCGGCCATGGCGAAGGCGTACGCCCGCTGGGTCAACTCCTCGGGCGGCATCGACGGCCACGAGCTGCGCGTCCTCACCTGCAACGAGCGCAACGACTCGTCGGCGGCGGCGGACTGCGCGCGCCGGGCGGTGAAGGAGGACGCGGTCGCGGTCGTCGGCTCGTACAGCCAGTTCGGCAAGGAGATCATGGCGCCGCTGGAGGCGGCGTCGATCCCGTTCATCGGCGGGTACGGCATGTCGGAGGAGGAGTTCACGAGCTTCCTCTCCTACCCGGTGAACGGCGGGCAGGCAACCCTCCTCGCGGGCAACGGGCAGCAGCTGGCCCCCGACTGCGACCGGACCGCGCTCGTCCGGCCGGACACGATCACCGGCGACGACCTGCCGGACCTCATCGACGCCGGGCTGGCGCACGGGCGCCGGGGCGAGGCGGCGGACGTACGGGCCGCCGAGGACGCGACGGACTACACGAAGGCGGCCGAGCTGGCGCGCGAGCGCGCGGGGGACGGCGGGTGCGTCACGGCGGTGCTGGGCGAGAAGACGGAGACGTTCTTCGACTCGTACCGCCGGGTCCCCGAGGACGGCAGGACCATACGGGTCTCGTCGGTGCTCGGCAGTGTCGGACAGCCGCTGATCGACAGCACGGGCGGCAAGAACGGCCCCTTCGAGGGGGCGCTCCTGACCGGCTGGTACCCGGTCGCGTCGGATCCGGCGTGGAAGCCGATGCGGGACGTGATCGAGAAGCACGCGTTCCAGGACGACGCGATCGACCCGGCGGACCCCGGGGTGCAGACGACGTGGATCGCGTACACGGCGCTCAAGAAGGTCGTCGAGGCGATCCACGAGGACGTCATCACGCCCGGCAAGATCACCAACGCGCTGGACCGGGGCCTCAAGGTGGACACGGGCGGCCTCACCCCGCCGCTGCGGTGGCGGTACGAGGACATGCTGGGCGCCCCGGGCTTCCCGAGGATCGTGAACCGGGACGTCACGTTCCAGGTGGTACGGAACGGCCGGCTGGTCCCGGAGCGCAAGGGCTTCGTGGACGTGGGCAAGACGCTGGGCGCCTGACGCCCGCCCCGTCCCGCGCCGTCGCAGGGCGGGGCGGGCCGGCCCGCCCCGCCGACGAGTGGGGCGACCCGGTCGGCGGGGCGGGGGTCGGGTGGCCCCTCAGAGCGCCCAGGTGCCGTTCTCGGCCGCCCTGGTGACGTACTCCTCGAACGAGCGCGGCGCACGGCCCAGGACGCGTTCGACGCCGTCGCTGACGTAGTCGTCGGCGCCCTCGCCGATCTGCGCGAGGAAGCCCGCGACGGCGACGGCGTCGTCCCGCGTGTGCCCGGCCGCGATCAGGTCGGCGGCGTGCTCCGCCTCCGTCCGGTGGTGGTGCGTGACGGTGCGTCCCGTCGCCGTGCCGATCAGCTCGACGGCCCGGGTGAAGGACAGCGCCCGCGGCCCCGACAGGTCGTACGTACGCCCCTGGTGGCCGTCGCCGGTGAGGGCCACGAGGGCGACCTCGGCGATGTCCTCGGCGTCGATGAACGGTTCGCGCCCCTCCCCGGCCGGGGTCCGCACCTCGCCCGCGAGGACGCCGGCGAGGAAGAAGTCCGGCGCGGCGAAGTCCTGGGAGAACCAGCACGGCCGCAGGATCGTCCACTCCAGGCCCGAGCCCCGTACGGCGCTCTCGGTGGGGTGCGTGCCGTCCTCGTCGATGCCGCGCACCGACAGCTGCACCAGGCGCCGGACCCCGGCCGCCTTCGCGCGGTCCACGAACGCGGCGCGCTCGGGCAGCCCCTGGGTCTCGGTCGGTACGACGTACACGGCCTCGGCGCCGCTCAGGGCGGGGTCCCAGGTGGACGGGTCGGACCAGTCGAAGCGGGTCCCGCCCGTGCGGGAGGCGGCGCGGACGGTGTGGCCGAGAGCACGGAGGCGGCGGACGAGGGGAGCACCGGTCTTGCCGGTGGCTCCGAGCACGAGGATCTCTGTCATGACCACCAGTGAACCGGCCCGAGGTGGTACGAACCATGGCCGAAACACCCGGATACATGTGTGATCGTGCCGGTGCGCGGCCGGCGACGGGCGATCGGCGCTGTGCGATCGTGGCCGGGTGGACGTTCTCGATGACTACCTCGCCGGCGTACGGGCCCACGGAGCCGTCTTCTGCCGCACGGTCAGCACGCCGCCGTGGGGCCTGCGCTTCACCGAGCCCGCCCCTCTCGCCCTGGCCGTCATGCTGCACGGTGACGGGTGGATCATCCCGGCCGAGGAGGACCCGGTCGCGCTGCGGCGGGGGGAGATCGTCCTGATCCGCGGTGCGGAGCCGTACACCGTCGCCGACCACCCCGCCAGCGCCCCGCGGATCCTCGTGGACGGCGACGACCACTGCACGACCCTCGGCGACCCCGCGTCCCCGCGCCGCAACTGGCGGATCGCCGGACGCACCTCGGGCCCGGCGGACGACCGGGTGGGCGAGGGCTCCGACCTGCTGGTCACCGCCGGGTACCGCATCGGCGGCGACCTCTCCCTGCCCCTGCTCGACACCCTGCCGCCGGTCGCCGTCGTCCCCCGCGACCCCAGCCTCGCCCCGCTCCTCGACCTCCTCGCCGACGAGACGACCCACGACCGGCCCGGACAGCAGGTGATCCTGGACCGCATGCTCGACCTGCTCCTGGTGCGCTCCCTGCGCGCCTGGTTCGACCAGGCCGGTTCCGTACCGCCGCTGGGCTACCGGGCGCTGTCCGACCCGCTGCTGGGCCACGTCCTGCGCAGGCTGCACGAGGAGCCGTCCCGCCCCTGGACCGTCGCGTCGCTCGCCGCGGAGGCGGGCCTGTCACGCACCACGTTCGCCCGCCGCTTCACGTCCATGGTGGGCCGCCCGCCCCTGGCGTACCTCACCCACTGGCGGATGACCCTGGCCGCGGACCGGCTGCGCCGGCCCGGCGCGACGATCGCGGCGGTGGCCAGGGAGGTGGGGTACCACGACGCGTTCACCTTCAGCTCGGCCTTCAAACGCACCCGGGGCGTCAGCCCGTCGGCCCACCGCGGCGCCTTCCCCTGATTCCCCTGGCGGCGCCGCGCGGCGGTCGGCATGCCTACAGCTGCGTCGAGTCCCGCTGGGAGAGGTCGTACTTGGACGCGATGCCGTTCCAGAGGCCCGAGGCCTTCTTCTTCGCGGCGGTGGCCTCGCCGCTCGCCTGGTTGCCCCGGGACGCTTCCTTGGTGGTACGGGCCCGGCCGTGCTTGCAGCCCTTGCCCGTCTGCGCCTCCCGCGCCCACTGCGCGTAGTGGTCGTCCGCCGAGGCCGACGCCTGCCAGGCCGTCGTCAGGGACGACGCGAGCGACTCGTGGTCGGGCAGCTTGTCGATCGGCAGGGACTTGAGCCGGGTCACCAGGCCCCTGCGCTGCTCCGCGGCGTCGTGCAGGTCGGTCGCCGCCTGGTCCAGGTTGTCGCACGTCTTGATGTCGTTGACCGCGCGGATCACCGTCTCGCGGCTGTTGTTGCTGTCGCCCAGCAGCTTGTCGAGCCCCTCGGCCTGCGCCTTGGCCGGGTCGGCCGCGTCCTGCGCGGGCGGCTCGGAGGCGGCGGTGCTCTCGGCCGCCACGTTCTTCCCGGTGTCCTGCGGGCTGTCGCCCCCGCCGCTCATCAGCGCGCCCGCGCCCAGGCCCAGCACGGCGCAGCCGACCACGACGGCCGCGATCAGCGGGATCCGGGACCTGCGGCCGCCCGTGTCACGCCCCGGCTGGGGCTCGTAGGACGGCCCGGGGGGCTGCTGGCCGTACGGCGGCCGGGGCCCGCGCCCCTGCGGCGGGAGGCCCTGCGGCGGGCGGCCCTGGCCCGGATCGATCTTCGGGAGCTGCTGGGTGGAGCCGGCCGAACCGTCGTCCGCGCGGAAGAGGTTGTCGAACTCGGCGGGCGGCGGCCGGTCGCCGGGCTCGCCGGGCCGGACCCCGTACCCGGCGTCCTGCGCGGGCACGGGCGCGATGAACGCCGTGGCCTCCGCGTCCGAGCCGTGTGCCGGGACCGGGGGAATGACCTGGGTGGCGTCCGCGGAGCGCTCCGGCGGCAGCATGCCGGGGCCGGGGCCCTGCGGGACCGGGGCGATGAACTGGGTGGCGTCGGCGCTGCCCGCGGCCGGGACGGGCGGCAGGAACTGGGTGGCGTCGGCACTGCCGGGCGCGGGGGCCTCGGCGGGGAGCGGCTGCACGTAACCCTGGCTCTGGCCCTGGCCCTGGTCGTAACCCTGCCCGTGACTCAGGCCGTGGTCCTGGCCCTGTCCGTAGCCCTGGCCCTGGCCGTACCCCTGGTCGTGGGTCTGCCCGTATCCCTGGTCGTACGACTGCTGTGGGTCGTGGCCGTACGACGGCTGCTGGCCCTGCCCGTACGACGGCTGCCCGCCCTGCCCGTACCCCTGGCCCTGGCCCTGTCCGTAGTGCTGACCCTGGCCGTGACTCTGGCCTTGGCCCTGGTCCTGCCCGTACTGCTGGTACGGCTGCTGGGCGCCCTGCTGCTGCGGCTGCGCGCCGTACGCGCCCTCGCCGTAACCCGCTTCCGGACCGGGCTGTCCGCCGCCGTCCTGCGGCCCCCACGGCCCGCCCCACGCCTGCCCGCCCGCCGGGACTGCCTGCTCCCCCGCGACGCTGGGCGGGATCCAGGGTTCGCTGCCGTCGCCGGGCAGCACAACGCCTTCGTGCGCGGGGCGAGCGGCCTGGTACTCCCGCTCGTCCCCTTGTCCGCTGTGCGTCACCGGGACTCCTACGTCGTGGAACGGGTGGACCTACGGAAATCGTCGGTTCACGCTACCGGGTGAATCCCGGGCTCTGCCACGCACGTGGATCCGCTCCCGTTCCGTCCTGCCGGGAGACGGCTATAGCAACCGAATTCGCCCGTTCTGCCGGGGACTTGATATGCACCACACCCTCACACCGTCGGCCCCCGGCACCCACGTGCCTCCGCACCGCCTACCCCCGCCGCGCTCCCCCACGCCTCCCCCGTCTCCCGCGCGTCGCACGCTCCCCCCCGCACCCCCGCGCTCAGGCCGCCTGGATCTCCAGCCGGGCCGTGAACTCACGCACGGACGCCTCGCTCCCGTACGGCTCCAGGCGCTGCTGGAGGTCGTCGAGATACTCCGCGCCCCGGCTGGAGCGCAGCGTCCCCAGCAGCTCCAGCGCGCGCGTGCCCGTCCGGCACGCCTCCTCGACCTCCCGCTGCTGGACCTGCGCCGTGGCCAGCAGGACCAGGCCGATCGCCCGCCGGCGCGCCCGGGACTCCGGATGGCCGTCGATCGAGTCCCCGGCATGCCGGGCGGCGGCGTCGGGCCGGCCCAGGTCGCGGTAGCAGTGCGCCAACTCGTCCGAGAGGTAGGCGTGGTCGAAGTGCGCGATCCACTCGGGGTCGTCGCCCGAACCGTCCTCCGCCTGCTCCAGCGCGGCGAGTGCCCGGCCCCCGACCTCCTGGCAGAGCCGCAGATCGCCCATGAGGGCGTGCCCCCGGGCCTCCGCCGCGTAGAACATGGCCTGCGCGCGCGGCGGCACGTGCCCGCGCGCCCCCTCCTGCGCGGCTCTCGCCAACTGGGCGATCTCGCGCGGGTTCCCGAGCTGCGCGGCCAGGTGGCTCATGGACGCTGCCAGCACGTACCCGCCGTACCCCCGGTCCCCCGACGCCTGCGCGAGCCGCAGCGCCTGGATGTAGTACCGCTGGGCGAGGCCCGGCTGACCGGTGTCGATGGCCATGTAACCGGCCAGCTCCGTCAGCCGGGAGACAGCGGCGAAGAGCCGCCGGCCGACCGATTCGCGGTACGAGCCCGAGAGCAGGCCCGACACCACGCTGTTCAGGTAGTGCACCACGACGGGGCGGACGTGCCCGCTGCCGTAGCGGTGGTCGAGGTCGATCAGCGCCACGGTCATGGCCCGGACCGCCTCGACGTCCGAATCCCCCACCCGCGCGCCGGTGTTCCGCGCGACCGCCGGATCCGCGCCCGTGATCAGCCAGTCCCTGCTGGGCTCGACCAGCGCGGACGACGCGACCGCCGAGCCGGACAGGAAGTCGCGGCGCCCGACGTCACTGCGCCACAACTCGCAGACCTGCTCGACCGCTCCGACGACGGTCGGGGCGAACTGGAGGCCGACGCCGGACGCGAGGTTCTTGCCGTTGGCCATCCCCGTCTCGTCGATGGTGACCGTACGGTTCAGCTTCCGGCCCAGCGCCTCCGCGATGATGCCGGGCGCCCGGCCGCGCGGCTGCTGCCCGCGCAGCCACCGCGCCACCGATGTCTTGTCGTAGCGCAGGTCGAGCCCGCGCTCGGCCCCGACCATGTTGACGCGCCGGGCGAGCCCCGCGTTGGAGCACCCGGCTTCCTGGATGAGTGCTTGGAGCCGTTCGTTCGGCTGGCGCGCGACGAGAGGCCTGGCTGCCAATGGATACCCCCTGTGGCCGCAGTGATCAGCTCATGGATCACTGCCCGGCAGAAATGCAGAGAATGCGTGGCTTGGGCTGAATCGGAGATATTTTGAGGAACCTCAGCAAACATGGCGTGTTTTGGCCATGCGGGTGTACTTGAGCGGATGTGGGCCGCACCTGTCCCATCGTGCCCGAACGGGGACCGTGCGTACCCGCCAACCGGCCTCCGCGGGCCCGCGCGCCCCCGTCCATGCATCCATGCGCCCCACATGCGGGTCGGCGCGCGGTACGCCCGTAACCGGAGGTGACGGCGGGAGTTGTGCTGGGCGTGGAAGAGACCCTCGGCGTCACGGGCGCGGCACAGATCCCTCATCAGCGTGGCGAACTGCCGCTGGACTGCGCGGTGCGGTACACGGAAGAACGGCACTGGGACGTGTTCCCGGGCACCTGGCTGGAGGCGGTGGCGGGCACGGAGCGTTGCTCGTGCGGCGAACCGGACTGTGCCTCTCCGGGGGCGCACGCGACGAGCGCCGAGTGGGCGCAGCAGGTCACGGGCAGTGCGCCCGCGGCGCGGCGGCTGTGGTCCGACGAGCCGCGGGCCTCGGTCCTGTTGCCGACGGGACGCGCCTTCGACGCCCTGGACGTACCGGAGTCGGCGGGATTCCTGGCGCTCGCCCGCATGGAGCGGATGCGTCTCACGCTCGGTCCGGTGACCTGTACCCCGGACCGGCGGATGATGTTCTTCGTCCTGCCGGGCGCCGCGCTCAAGGTGGACGGTCTGGTGACGCGGCTGGGCTGGGTGCCCGCCGCGATCGACCTGGTGACGCACGGCGAGGGCGCGTACGTCGCGGCGCCGCCGACGCGCGTCGGCGGGCACGGCGCGGTGCAGTGGGCGCGCCGCCCCACCCCCGCCAACCGGTGGCTGCCGGACATCGAGGAGTTGATCAGCCCGCTGGCGTACGCGTGCGGGCGGGACGCGGCGGAGGAACGGGCCAGGCAGACATAGCCGACGGGCGTACGTAGGGTGGTCGTCCCGGTCGGTACGGGAACCGGCGCGGGGAGACCGAGAGGTAGTGCTCCATGCCGGAAGAACAGCACGGTCCTGGCGGGACGCCCGCGACGGCGGGTCCGCCCACGGACATAGGAACAGCGCCACCGGCGGGCGGATCGGCCGCGCCGGCCGCGCCGGCCGCGCCCGCCGTCGAGGTCGAGGGGTTGTGGAAGCGCTTCGGCGAGCAGATCGCCGTCGCGGGCATCGATCTCTCCCTGCCCGCGGGGCGGTTCGTCGGCCTGGTGGGGCCGAACGGCGCGGGCAAGACCACGACCCTCTCCATGGTCACCGGCCTGCTGCGGCCCGACCAGGGACGGGTACGGGTCGCCGGGCACGACGTGTGGGGCGACCCGGTCGCGGTCAAGGCCCGCATCGGGGTGCTGCCCGAGGGCCTGCGGCTCTTCGAGCGGCTGTCCGGGCGTGAACTCCTCAGCTACACCGGGCGGTTGCGGGGGCTGCCCGGCGCCGAGGTCGACCAGCGGGCCACCCAACTGCTCGACGTACTGGACCTGGCGGGTGCGCAGCACAAGCTCGTCGTGGACTACTCGACCGGCATGCGGAAGAAGATCGGGCTCGCCGCGGCCCTCCTCCACAACCCCGAAGTCCTGTTCCTGGACGAGCCGTTCGAGGGGGTCGACCCCGTCTCCGCGCAGACCGTGCGGACCGTGCTGGAGCGCTACACCGAGTCCGGCGCGACCGTCGTCTTCTCCAGCCACGTGATGGAACTCGTCGAGTCGCTGTGCGACTGGGTCGCCGTCATGGCGGGCGGCCGCATCCGCGCCCAGGGGACGCTCGCGGAGGTACGGGGTGACGCGCCGTCCCTCCAGAGCGCCTTCCTCGAACTGGTCGGCGCGCGCGGGCGCGGGACCGGGGAGACCCTGGACTGGCTGGGCGGGGCCCGGTGAACGCGACCGCGCTGACCCCGCTCTTCGTACGGCTGAAACTCTCGCTCCTGCGCAACGGGCTGCGGCAGTCGTCCGGCCGCAAGGCCGTGCACATCATCTCGCTCGTCTTCGCCCTGCTCATCGCGGCGGGCCAGTTCCTCGGCCTCGTCCTGCTGCGGGGCAACGCCCACGCGAGCACGGTGACCGTCCTGCTGGCCGCCGTACTGGCGGTGGGCTGGGCCGCGTTGCCGTTGTTCTTCCCCGGCGGCGACGAGACCCTCGACCCGACGCGGCTGGTGATGCTGCCGCTGCGGCCGCGGCCGCTGGTCGGGGCGCTGCTCGTGGCGTCGCTGGTGGGGATCGGGCCGCTGTTCTCGCTGTGCCTGCTGGCCGGCTCCGCGGTGGCGTCGGCGCGCGGGGCGGCGGGGGTGGTCGTGGCGGTGGTCGCCGTACCGCTCGCGCTGCTGGTGTGCGTGGCGCTGGCGCGGGCCGTCGCGGCGGCCAACACCCGGCTGCTGACGTCCCGCAAGGGCCGTGACCTCGCGGTCCTGAGCGGGCTGGTGATCGCGGTCGGCGCGCAGTTCGTCAGCTACGGGGCCCAGCGGCTCGGTGACGCGGGCGGCCTGTCCCAGCTGGCGCCGACGGCGGACGTCGTACGGTGGCTGCCACCCGCCTCGGCGCTCGGCGCGGTGGACTCGGCGAGCGAGGGCGCGTACGGGAGCGCGGCACTGCAACTGCTGCTCACCGTGGCGGCGCTGGGCGCGCTCCTCTTCGCGTGGGAACGGTCCCTGGTGAAGCTGATGACCACGCCGGACGGCTCCACGCTGTCGGCGGCGGAGCCGTCGCGGAAGGGGGCGTCCTCTCGGCCGGGGTCGCGTCCTTCCTCGCTCCGGCCGTCCTTCCTCCGGGTGCCCGAGGGGCGTACCGGCGCGGTGATCGTGCGCAGCCTGCGGTACGCGTGGCGTGATCCGAAGACGAAGGCGGGGTGGGTGACGTCGCTGGCGGTGGGTCTGATCGTGCCGCTGCTCAACGCCTTCCAGGGGAGCGGGTCGATCTATCTGTCGCTGTTCGCGGTGGGGTTGATCGGCGCGCAGATGACGAACCAGTTCGGGCAGGACACCTCGGCGTTCTGGATGGTGGCGCTGACGATCTCCTCGGCGCGTGACGCGTACCTCGAACTGCGGGCGCGGGCGGTGGCGTTGGTCCTGGTCGTGCTGCCGTACTCGCTGCTGGTCACGGCGTTGACCGCCGCCGTGCTCCGCGACTGGAGCAAGGTGCCCGAGGCACTCGGCCTGTCCTTCGCCCTGCTGGGCTCGCTGCTGGCGACGGGCGCGGTGACGTCGGCGCGGCTGGCGTACTCCGTCCCGCAGGACAGCGGCTACAAGAACGTGGCGCCGGGGCAGGCGGGGCTGGCGTGGATGTCGATGCTGGGAGGTGTGCTGGTCGGGGCGGTGCTGTCGGCGCCGGTGGTGATCCTGACGATCTGGCTCTCGGGGTCCGCGTCGGCGTGGGTGGTCCTGCCGGTGGGGGTGGCCTACGGGTACCTCATGGCGGAGGCGGGCCTGAGGGTGGCGGCCCCCCAGACGTCGGAGCGCCTGCCGGAGATCCTGGGGGCGGTGAGCAAGGGGTAGCCGCTCCGCTTCGGGGCGCGGGCTTGAGGGGGCGTCAGAACGGTGGTTCCGTGGAATAGGTGCCGTCCCAGGGCGGCATGATCACGACGGGCCTCGGCTGTTGGAGGATGTGTACCGCCTCCTCGATGCGGCCGAGGTCGATGAGCCGCTCGGCGCGGAGGGAGTCGTTGGCCGACGGGTCCTGTTCGAGGACGGCGAGGGCTTCCTCGGTACGGCCGGCCTTGGCGAGCAGGTCGGAGAGGTCGCAGGCCGCGTACCAGGTGTCGCCGTCGAGGTGCGCCCGCGCCTGCTCGATCGCTTCGTCGAGCAGGCCGCAACCAGCCATGAGCGGAAGCCGCATCGAGAAGAATTCCGGCTCCTCCCGGCCGCCGTGCCGAGCCTTGAGGGCGTCGAGGTAGGCCAGCCCCTCCTGGGCCCGGCCGTGGTCGGCGTACAGCGTGCACAACGTGTGAACGACCCAGTCCTCCGCGCCGCCGCGCCGGTCGGCCAGTGCCCGTACGACCTCGATCGCCTCGTCCACCCGTCCGAGCCGGACCAGGAGCCGGGACAGCGGGACGACCACGTGCCACATGTCTCCCGGTGAGGCACCGAAGGCCCGGTAGGCGGCGATCGCGCCTTCCGCGTCGCCACCTTCCTCCAGCAACTCGGCGAGGCGTTGCACGGCGTGCCCGTGGAACTCGGAAGACGCGTACGCACGCAGTTCCGCGACCCGATCGTGCCTCGCCAGCAGATCCGCCAGCTGGTCGCGCCCGTTGACGGAGGTGGAGGTGCGGGTGTGCAGCAGGGCGATCGCCTCCTCGACCCGGCCCTGGCGTTCCCGGACGGTGGCCAGCAGGCCGATCGCGTTGAACGGCTCGATCCGGATGTTGCCGCAGTCGGGGTCGTCGCACGCGGGGACGGCCGCGGCTATCCGGGCGGTCAACAACTCCGCCGCCTCCTCGTCCCGGCCCGCCGCTTCGGCGACGTCGACGAGGCATTGGGCGAGGAACCAGTCCTGCATCCCGGAACGCAGCAGCCCGAACGCCTCGTCGGCGCGGCCGTGGCGTGCCAACAGGCGCGCGAAGAAGACCCGCGCCTGGAGGTCTCCGGCCTCCGCGTACGGGCGGGACAGCACGATCGCCTCCTCCGCCCGGCCGTAGCCCTCCAGCAGCTCAGCCCGGGCGCGGGCCGCGGGCCACCAGTTCGTGGCGACGTAGGGGGCGAGCACCGCCAAGGCCTTCTCGCGCTGGCCGCGTTCCCCGAGCAGCCGGGACCACTCGACCGCGCAGAACCATTCTCCGCGGGTGGCTTGGAGCGCGACCTCTTGCTCGTGGCCGAGTTCGAGGAGTTTCGCCACGAGGTGTGCAGGTATGCAGCCCGTCGACGTCCGGGTCCGGTAGTCAAGATCTTCAGCGTCCACGCCAGGACCCTAGCGACCCCCGACACGCCGTTCCCCCGCCCACCTTGTCCTCAAGCGCCGGACGGGCTTCGGGGCCGGTGGGCCGCGCGGGTCAAAGACGTCCTCAAACGCCGGACGGGCTTGAGAGGGGTTGCGGTCGGGCGTGACCGTTGCGGTCAAAGATGTCCTCAAACGCCGGACGGGCTGGATTTGCCTGTACGCGCGCCTGGAAGGGGGGCGGGCAGGGGTCGTGTCCGGAACGTAGAGCGTGTTTTGTGTCGCGTGATGGGGGTTGCCCTCAACAACTGGTCGCGCGCGACGTAAAACATGCAGTGCAGGACATGACCCCTGCCCGACCCCCGGCGACAACCCGCAGATAGGCACCGGGCCGCAGCGGCACCATCAAGCCCGTCCGGCGATTGAGGACAAGCAGTGACCCGCGCCGCTACGGGGTCAGGACCTCGTTCAGGAAAGGCGCGATCGCCTCGTGCCAGGCGTCGGGGCGGTCGTAGTGGACCAGGTGGCCCGCGTCAGCGACCTCCGCGTACGCCCCCCGGGGCAGCACCCGCACCATCTCCTGCGCCTCCGCCCGCCCCAACTCCCCGTCCAGGCCGCGGACCACCAGCGTCGGGCACCGGACCTGCGCCAGCTCCTCCCAGTGCGCGTCATGCACCCACGTCTCCCGCGACGTCAGCATCTGGCGGCGCGAGAAGACCGGGCCCCAGCCGTCCGCCCGCTCCGCCATCACCTCCGCGTAGAACTCCCCGCGCGCCGGCGTGGGCCGCTCCACCCACGGGTCGTCCTCGCCGAACCACTTCCTGACGTCGGCGAGCGTCGCGAACGGAACCGGCCACGCCTTGAACCAGTCCTCCCACTCCCGCTGCGACGCCGCGCCCAGCGCGGACGCCCGCATGTCGCAGATGATCAGCGCCCGCACCAGGTCCGGCCGCTTCGCCGCGAGCTGCCACGCCGTCAGCGCGCCCATCGAGTGCCCGATCAGGGTGACCGGCGCCAGCCCGAGCTGTTCGACCACGGCCTCCGCGTCGGCCACGTACGCCTCGCGGGTGAAGGGGCCCTCCGCCGGCTTCTCGCTGCGCCCGTGGCCCCGCTGGTCGAGCGCGACCGCGCGGTGCCGCTCGGACAGCCACCGGGCCGTCGAGGCCCAGTGCGAGGCGCGGCCCATCAGTCCGTGGAGCAGTAACACGCCGGAACCCCGCTCGCCGTCCCCACCCCGCTTGGGCGGCTCGGCGAACTCCCAGGCGGCGAGGCGTACCCCCTCGGCTCCGGTCACATCGATGCGCTGAACCATGCGTCCTGGCACCCCCTTCGGTCCTGAGTGGTCGAGTCCGACCCCGCCAGACTATCGAACTCCCATTCGAATGCGTCGTTCTGGCCCACAACACCGCTCGTTCGAGTGACCCCGCTCAGGGATTGCCGGTCGCACCCGAGGGGAGATGTTCAGCGGGAGGCGGACCGCTCGGGGATGACGGTCCGAAAGCGCCGACCCCGGGAGCTCGGGGCTCCGGGTCGGCGCGGGGGAGGAAGGGCTCCGGTGCCGCGAGGCACCGGAGCCCTCTCCGTAGCGAGAGCGAGAGCGAGGAGAAAGGGAGAAGGAGAGGGGCCCGGAGCGCGCTTCGCACAGGGCGTCACCGCAGACCCACGCGCCGTGTCCACACCCGTGCCGTCGCATCCGCGCTCCCTCCCGCCCGCCTGAGCCGGCGCCCGCCCGGCCGATGTCTGCCTGACATATGCCCCGGCGAACAGCCCTGCACGCGCCCGAGGCGCCCGGGACAGTGGCGCGCTCCCCCTCGGCACTCCCCCCACCGAGCCCCGCGCCGGTTCACGCCCGCGCACGGCGCCGAACGACCCGGCGGCCGCGCGGTCGAACAGCCGAGTCGAACAGCCGAGCGCTCAGCGCTTGGCCACGAACACGTGCGACGCCACCTCCGCGTCCAGCTCCGCCGCCTCGCCGCTGCTGCCCACCAGCACCCCGCCGGGCGACTCCGTCACGCTCACCACGGACCCGGGCTGCACCCCGGCCCGCCGCAGCGTGTACATCAGCTGGGCGTCGGTCTGGATCGGCTCGCCGATCCGCCGTACCACCACCGTCTTGCCCTCGGCGCCCGGATCCAGCTCCGCCAGGCTCACCATGCCCGCGTCCAGGAACGGGTCGGCCTCGGACTTCTCGCCCAGCTCCTCCAGGCCCGGGATCGGATTGCCGTACGGCGACTCCGTCGGGTGGCGCAGCAGCTCCAGGACGCGCCGCTCCACCGCCTCGCTCATCACGTGCTCCCAGCGACACGCCTCCGCGTGCACCTGCTCCCACTCCAGGCCGATCACGTCGACCAGGAGGCACTCGGCGAGCCGGTGCTTGCGCATGACGCGGATCGCCAGCCTGCGCCCTTCCTCCGTCAGCTCCAGATGCCGGTCGCCGGCCACCTGGACCAGGCCGTCGCGCTCCATGCGGGCCACGGTCTGGCTCACCGTGGGCCCGCTCTGGTCGAGCCGCTCGGCGATCCGGGCGCGCATCGGGACCACACCTTCCTCTTCGAGTTCGAGGATGGTGCGGAGATACATCTCCGTGGTGTCGATCAGTCCGGACATACGTGCCCCTCGATAATCGTGCGCTGGCCCTGACCCAATTCTGACGCATACCGCTGACAACCGTGCCGCGCCGGAGGCACCGAAGCCGCGGCGGACCGTCCGGGTGTGGCGCGAAAGCGGACGGGAGACGGACAGGAGGCGGACGTGAAGCGTATTGACAGAGCAATGGTCCAGACCTCAACGTGATCGGCGGCACCGGCATTCCCCACCTCCCGCCCCACCCCTGGAAGGGTCCCCCATGAGCGAGAGCAAGCTGGCCGACCAGTTCTTCGATGCCGCGATCGGCCTGCTCCAGCGCGTACGGGACACGGAGGCGGCGAACATCGCGGCGGCCGGGCGGGCCATCGCCGACACCGTCGCGGCCGGGGGCCGGCTGTTCGCCTTCGGCGCCGGGCACTCCTCGCTCGCCGCGCAGGACGTCGTCTACCGCGCGGGCGGCTTCGCCCTGATGAACCTGCTGGCCGTGCCCGGAGTGGTCGGGGTCGACGTCATGCCGGCCACGCTCGGCTCGGCGCTGGAGCGGGTGGAGGGCCTCGCGACCACCGTGCTCGACGCGAGCCCGGCCACCGCCGGCGACGTCCTGGTGGTCATCTCGCTCTCCGGGCGCAACGTCCTCCCCGTCGAGATGGCGTCGCACGCGCGGGCGCTCGGCCTGACCGTCATCGGGGTGACGTCGGTGGCGTACGCGAGCAGCACCGAGGCCCGCAACCCCCTCGGCGGCTTCCTCAAGGACCACTGCGACATCGTCCTCGACAACGGCATCGCCGTCGGGGACGCGGAACTGACCGCCGACGGCATCGAGGCGCCCTTCGCGCCCGCGTCGACCGTCGTCACCAGCGCCCTGATGCAGGCCATGATGGCGGCGGCGGCCGGCGAACTCGTCGAGCGCGGCACCGAGCCCCCGCTGCTGCGATCGGGCAATGTGGACGGCGGGCCCGAGTGGAACGTACGGGTGATGACCGAGTACCGCGACCGTATCTTCTACCGCCACTGACACGACGGCGGTACGGGAGAGCCGGCCGGGGTCCCTGGGAATCGTTCCCGGGGACCCCGGCCGTTCGATTCTCCGCAGAAACGCTACTTTGCGTCACCCGCGCGCCGCTTGGCGAAATTTTGATCTTTCACGCGAAGGTAATGTTCGGGCAAAGTAGAGGAAGCTCCGGTCTTGCATCATCGGAGCTGCCGGCCCGACGGCGCACACCATCGCGCCGTTCTGCCGTATCGAACCGAAGGAAGTCCGATCCGCGCGGAGGAAATCTCCCGCGGACGGCGGCACCACGGAAAGGGCGAGCTGTGAGATTACGAACCCACCGTGTGCCCGCCGTCAGATGTCGGGCCCACTCGGCCTGACCCGGCTTCCCGGACGACCCCACGGCGGCCGCTCCACCGGCCACCTCCCCGCCGCGACCCGGCGGGCACCGCGGCCACGGGCCGCCCAGGTCGTCCGCCCGCGCCACACCCCCCACTGACCCGACCACACCGCGCCCCGGCCAGACCGAGGGTTGCAGGAGGCAGGCCATCATGAAGTCACTCGTCGATCACGCCCGTACCTTCTCCGTCCAGGTGGCGGAGCGTCCCGAGGAGTTCCGAGAACTCGCCGCGGGGCAGACCCCGCAGGCACTCTTCATCACCTGCTCGGACTCACGGGTGATCCCGTCCCTGATCACCGGCGCCCGCCCCGGCGAGCTCTTCGAGCTCCGTACGGCGGGCAACATCGTCCCCCGCTACGACGAACAGCGCCCCAGCGGCGAGACCGCGACCATCGAGTACGCGCTGCGCGTGCTCGGCATCCGCGACATCGTCGTCTGCGGGCACTCCCACTGCGGGGCGGTCGGCGCCCTCGTGCGCGGCGACGACCTCTCCGCCCTGCCCGCCGTCCGCGGCTGGCTCGACCACGGAGTGTCCTCACTGCCGGCCGGACAAGGCCTGGCCCACGCCGTCCGCCACCACGCGGCGGCCCAGCTCGACACGCTCCGCGGCTATCCCTCCGTGCGGGAACGGATCGCCGACGGCACGCTCGCGCTGCACGCCTGGTACTACGAAGTGGACACCGGCGCGATCAGCGCCCACCGGCCCGACCTGGGCGGGGAGTTCAAACCGCTGTGACGGCGACACCGCCCGCACGGCGCCTTCCCCACCACTCGTCCGCTCTCGGACCGCACAGCTAGGAACCCCCCTCATGCTCACGCTGTTGAAGGACCCACGGGTCCTGAGGCGCGACATCCTCGCGTCCCTCGTCGTCTTCCTCGTCGCTCTCCCCCTCTGTGTCGGCGTCGCCGTCGCCTCCGGGGTCCCGGCCGAACTGGGCCTGGTCACCGGTATCGTCGGCGGGCTCGTCGTCGGCTTCCTGCCGGGGAGCTCACTCCAGGTCAGCGGCCCCGCCGCCGGCCTCACCGTGCTCGTGTACGAAGCCGTGAAGGAGTTCGGCATCGGCGCCCTCGGCGCCATCGTGCTCGCCTCCGGTCTGCTCCAACTGGCCCTGGGCGCCTTCGGGTTCGGCCGCTGGTTCCGGGCCATCTCCGTCGCCGTCGTGCAGGGCATGCTCGCGGGCATCGGGCTCGTGCTCGTCCTCGGACAGGTGTACGCCATGGCGGACACCGCCCAGCCCTCCGGCGGCCTCGGCAAGCTCGCCGGGCTCCCGGGGCTGGCCTGGGACATCATCACCGACGGGACGACGCTCACCGCGTTCCTCGTCGGCGCGGGGACGGTCGCCGTCCTGGTGCTCTGGCCCCGCTTCCCGGACCGCGTGCGGGCGGTCCCGGGGCCCCTGGCGGCGGTGGCACTGGCCACCGGCGCGACACTCGTGCTCGACCTGCCGCTCGCCAAGGTGGAGGTCAAGGGGCTGCTCGCCTCCGTCCGGCCGCCCGGCCTCGACGACTTCGGCGTGCTCGCCGGGGTCGCGGGGATCGGTACGCTGCTCGCCTTCACCCTGATCGCCTCCGCCGAGAGCCTGTTCAGCGCCGCCGCGATCGACCGGATGCACGACGGTCCGCGTACGGACTACAACAAGGAACTCATGGCGCAGGGCGTGGGGAACACGGTCTGCGGGGCGCTCGGCGCGCTCCCGATGACAGCCGTCATCGTCCGCAGCGCCGCCAACGTCCAGGCGGGGGCGCGCACTTCGCTCTCCCGCATCCTGCACGGCCTGTGGCTGCTGCTGTTCGCGGCGCTGCTGCCGGCCGCGATCGGTGTGATTCCGCTGGCCTCCCTGGCGGGGGTGCTGGTGTACGCCGGGTTCAAGCTCGTCCCGGTGAAGGAGCTGGCGCCGCTGTGGCGCGACCACCGGGGTGAGGCCGTGGTCCTCGCGGTCACGGCGGTGGCGATCCTGGTCACCAACCTCTTCGAGGGCGTGGTCCTCGGACTGCTCCTCGCCGTGGTGAAGACCGCGTGGGAGATCTCGCACCTGCACGTCGACGTACGGGAGCTGACCGGCGGCCGGCTGGTGGTGTCGGTCACCGGCAACGCCACGTTCCTGCGACTGCCGCGGATAATGGAACAGTTGGAGGGCCTCCCGAAGGACCGTCCCATCGAACTGGACCTGTCGGGGCTGCGCCACCTCGACCACGCGTGCCGCATCTCCCTGGAGAACTGGGCGCTGCGGCACAACGACGCCGAGACGGAGCCGGTACGGCTGCTGCCCCCGGCGGCGGCGGTACCCCGGGCCCGGGGCGTGGACGAGCGAACCACGGGCAGCGGAGCAGGCTGACCGCCCCGGCCGCCGAGCGGGCCCCGGATCGTCCCTCACGGACGCCCCGGCCCGCCCGGCGGTCGGGACTCGGGCGGGCGGCGGCCGGTCACCGGCCGCGCACGCCCGCCGCGCCCCGCCCCGCGAGCCCCCGCACCGCGAGCTACCCGCGTAGTTCCCGTGCCAGGTCCAGCAGGGCTGCCACCCGGAGCGTCACGTCCTCCGCGTACACCGCGTCGGGTCGCTCGAAGGGTGGGCGGCTCGCGCTCCGCAGGAATGTCACCACCCCCAGCGACCTCCCCCGGCTCCGCAGCACCGTGCACAGCACGTGCACCGTGTCCGGCGGCCATTGCCGCGACACCGCCCACGTCGGCGGCGCGGCGGCGCCGCCCGGCGCACTCGCCCGGACCGAACCGATCCGGTCCATCGCCTGGAGCGCCGGGTGCCCGCTCCCGTACCGCACCGGGATCCCGCTCGTGACCAGCGGCATGCCCGGCCCCGCGCCCCCGCCGGAAGGCGTCGCCGCCGCCCGGACCAGCCGCACCGGCCCGTCCGACGACGACGCGACGAAGGCCGCCGGGCGCTCCCCCTCCACCACCAGGTCGAGCAGCGCGTGGTCCGCGAAGCCCGCCAGGGCGAAGTCCAGATGGACCACCGCCGCCTCGGCCGCGTCCTCGCACTCCGACGCCGCCCGCCCCGCGCGGTGCAGCTGACCGGAGCGGAACCGCAGCCGGTCCGCGTCCTGCGCCGCCAGCTTCGTCTCCGTGACGTCCTGGAACATCCAGCCCACGCCCAGCGGCACCGGCTCCTCCGCCAGCGGGGACGCCAGCCGCAGGAACCCGCTGCGCCAGCAGCGCCGCCGCCGCCCGCCCTCGGCCGTGGGGACCGTCACCCACAGCTCGACCAGCTCCCGGGGCGCGCCCTCGGCCAGCACGTGGTGGAGCGCCGCCTCGACCTCCTCGACCCCCTGCGTGACCAGCTCGGCGAGGGGCCGGCCGAGCACCGACGTACGCCCGGAGCCGAGCGCCCGCGCCGCGTGCCCGTTGACGACGGTCGGGCGGAGGTCGACGTCCAGGAGGACCACGCCCCAGGACGCCTCGTCGAAGAGGGCCTCGCTGAGCGCTATGGACCGCTCCAGGTCGATCTGCGCGTGGACCTCGCTGAACGCGCAGTACACCCCCGCGGGCTTCCCGTCCGCGGCGCGCACCCCGGCCGACTGGGTCCGTACGAGCACCCGGCTGCCGTCCTTGCGCAGCAGCGCGAACTCGTGGACCTGGCGGCCCGGCGCGTCCATCGCGGCCATCAGCCTGCCCCGCACCTCGTCGGCGTCGGCGGTGCGCACCGCCCAGCCCGCGAAGCCGCGCCGGCCGACGGCCTCGGCGGCCGACCAGCCGAGGATCCGCTCCGCCTCGCGGTTCCAGTGCGTGATCACACCGTCCGCGTCGAAGGCGCAGAGCGCGGCGTCCATGCCGTCGAGCAGGGCCGCGAGCAGGTCGGAACCCGGCCCGTCGCGCTCCGGCTCCCGGGCCGCCTCCGGTCCGGAGCCGGGCCCGGAGCCGGGCGCGGAACCCGGCTCTTCCGGCCCGGGCACGCTGGTGGTCCCCCTGCGAGAAGCACTCATCCTGGCACCCCCTGGCAGGACGTCTCCGCCTGTGCTGGCGCACGTCCGATCATTCAACTTGAACGTGACTCAGCACACACATCGTTCCCCGAAATCGACTCGTCCAACAAATCTCGAAGCTCTTCGAAATTCACTTGAGCCTGCCGGGAGAGGCGCCTAACGTTGCACGCACACCGAAAGGAGGTGATCCGGAACATGATTTCAGTCCGGACAAGTGAGGTGGCTGCGGGCTAACGGCCTGCCAGTCGCACTCTTGCAGTGCTCGGCCGGTCGTCGGCCGAAATCCCAAGCAGTCACCCGACCCGCAAGCCGCCGGTATGTCCGGCCGGCTCCCTCCCCGGAGGGACCACGGCTTGCGGGTCGTCCGCGTGTAAGGGAAAGCCCGTACGGGAAAGCCTTTCCCCGCCTCACGGGCAGAGCCGCTCCACCCGCCAGTCCTTCCCCTCGGCCACGTACCGCAGCCGGTCGTGCAGCCGGTTCTCGTGCCCCTGCCAGAACTCGACCGTCCCGGGCACCACCCGGAAGCCGCCCCATCCGGGCGGCACCGGCACCTGTTCGCCCTCCGGGTAGCGAGCCGCCAGGTCCTCGTACCGGGCGAGCAGCTCCTCCCGGGTCCCGATCGGGCTGGACTGGTCGCTCGCCCACGCCCCGAGCTGCGAGCCGTGGGGGCGGGTGCGGAAGTACGCGGCCGTCTCGTCGCGGCCGACCCGCTCCGCCCGGCCGGTCACGAGGACCTGGCGGGCCAGCGGGTGCCACGGGAAGAGCAACGAGACGTACGGGTTCTCCCCGATCTCGCGGCCCTTGCGGGAGGTGTAGTTCGTGTAGAAGACAAAGCCGCGGTGGTCGTACGCCTTGAGCAGCACGGTGCGGGAGGACGGGCGGCCGTCCGGGGTGGCCGTCGACACGACCATGGCGTTGGGCTCCTGCAGGCCGCCGGCCACGGCGTCCGTGAACCAGCGGGAGAACTGGTCCATGGGCGCGGGGGCCAGGTCCGTCCCCAGCAGCGGCATGCTGCGGTAGCGCTCGCGCATGACGGCGGGGTCGGGCGCGTCGGACGGAGGCCCGGACGGCAGTCCGGTGGATGCCTCGGCGGGCGGGGAGTCGGGCAACTCGGAAGGCACGGAGTCAGACACGTGCCTCATCTTGCCGCAGGGGCCAGTCTTCCCGGCACGGAGTGCCACCAATCCTCCCCGGATGAAATCGGGCACTGTGCCGGATATCACGCTTCCCCGCCTCGGAGGAACCCGCCAAAATCCATGGGCGGGGCTCTGTGGCCTTCCCACATCGGAAGCCGTCGTTCCCGCTTCCCCGCCGGTGGGTGACCATTCGCCGATCGGGGCATCACCGGGGTGACCGGACCGGTACCACCCGTCGCACACATCATGAGGAGCCGCCTGATGTCCGACTTCGTACCCGGACTCGAAGGAGTCGTCGCTTTCGAGACGGAGATCGCCGAACCGGACAAGGAGGGCGGATCGCTCCGCTACCGGGGCGTCGACATCGAGAACCTGGTGGGGCAGGTGTCCTTCGGCAACGTCTGGGGGCTGCTGGTCGACGGCGCCTTCGACCCGGGCCTGCCGGCCGCCGAACCCTTCCCGATCCCGGTCCACTCCGGTGACATCCGGGTGGACGTGCAGTCCGCGCTGGCCATGCTCGCGCCGGTCTGGGGCCTCAAGCCGCTCCTCGACATCGACGAGACCACGGCCCGCGACGACCTGGCGCGGGCCGCCGTGATGGCGCTCTCGTACGTGGCGCAGTCGGCGCGCGGTCAGGGCGTGCCGATGGTGCCGCAGCGGGAGATCGACAAGGCGGGGAGCGTCGTGGAGCGCTTCATGATCCGCTGGCGCGGGGAGCCCGACCCGAAGCACGTGAAGGCGGTCGACGCGTACTGGACGTCGGCGGCGGAGCACGGCATGAACGCCTCGACGTTCACCGCCCGGGTGATCGCCTCGACCGGCGCCGACGTCGCCGCCGCCCTGTCGGGCGCGGTGGGAGCGATGTCGGGGCCGCTGCACGGCGGCGCCCCGTCGCGGGTCCTCGGGATGATCGAGGAGATCGAGCGTACGGGCGACGCGTCGGCGTACGTGAAGCAGGCGCTCGACAAGGGCGAGCGGCTGATGGGCTTCGGCCACCGCGTCTACCGCGCGGAGGACCCGCGGGCCCGCGTGCTGCGCCGTACGGCCCGGGAGCTGGACGCGCCGCGCTACGAGGTGGCCGAGGCGCTGGAGAAGGCGGCGCTGGAGGAGTTGCACGCGCGCAGGCCCGACCGGGTGCTGGCGACCAACGTGGAGTTCTGGGCGGCGATCGTGCTGGACTTCGCGGAGGTCCCGGCGCACATGTTCACGTCGATGTTCACGTGTGCGCGTACGGCTGGCTGGTCGGCGCACATCCTGGAGCAGAAGCGCACGGGCCGCCTGGTCCGTCCCTCCGCCCGCTATGTGGGTCCCGGCACGCGGAACGTGGACGAGATCGAGGGCTTCGCCGGCCTCTGAGCCGCGTGGCCGGGCGGTGGGGCGGCGCTCACGCCGTCCCGCCCCCCGGTCCGCCCAGGACCCCGTCCAGGATGTGCGACCACTGCGCCACCACCCGTGCGCGGCGCCTGCCGTCGTCCGTCAGGAGCGTCGCCAGGCCGAGGCCGCGGGCCATGTCCAGGAGGCCCTGGACCGTTTCCCGTACGCCCGGTACGGACTCGTCCGCGCCCAGGAGGGCGACCGCGCTGCGGTGGGCCTCGCGGCCGACGCGCGCTTCCAACTCGGTGACGCGGGGCCGGAGTTGTTCCTCGTCGGAGGCGGCGACCCAGAGGTGGAGGGCGGCGCGGAAGAGCGGTCCCGTGTAGAGCGCCACGATCCCCTCGACCGCTTGGCGCCGGTGCGCGGGGCCGGCCGGGACGAGGGCGCGCAGGGCGGTGGAGCGTTCCTCCGCCACGTACTCGACGGCGGCGGTGAACAGGTCCTCGCGCGTGGGGAAGTGGTGCTGCGCGGCGCCCCGCGAGACGCCGGCCCGTTCGGCGACGACGGAGACCGTGGAGCCCGCCCAGCCGTGTTCGGCCAGGCAGGACACGGCCGCCTCCAGGAGCCGCATCCGGGTCGCCCGGCTGCGGTCCTGCTTCGGGGCGGCTACCGCACCCATGCCGCGTCCCGCCGTTCCAGGAACGCGGCGATGCCCTCGCGGGCCTCCGCCGACACGAAGAGCGACGCGGAGCGCTGGACCAGGTCCTCGGCGTGGTCGTCGAACGCCCGCAGCACGTCCGCCGTCAGGAGCCTCTTCGACTCGGCGAGGCCCTGCGGGGACGCCTTGCGCAGCCCGTCCAGTACGGGTGCGAGGGCCGCGTCCACGTCGTCGGCGGCCTCCGTGAGGATCCCGGCCCCGACCGCCGCCGCCGCGTCGAAGCGCTCGCCGGTCAGGTAGTAGCGGGCCGCCGCCCGGGGCGCGAGCCGGGGCAGGAGCGGCAGGGAGATCACGGCGGGCGCGACGCCGATCCGTACCTCCGTGAACGCGAAGTCCGCGGCCGTACGGTCGGCGAAGGCGAGGTCGCAGGCGCCGAGCAGCCCCAGCCCGCCGGCCCTGACATGGCCGGTGACGCGCGCGACGACGGGTTTGGGCAGCTCCACGATCCGCCGCATCAGGGACACGAACGTGTACGGGCTGGCCGGTTCCTTGAGGTCGGCGCCCGCGCTGAAGGTCGTCCCGGTGTGGGTGAGCAGCACGGCCCGTACGGCGGGGTCCCGGGCGCAGGTGTCGAGCGCGGCGCGCAGCGCGTCGACGAGCCGGGCGGACAGGGCGTTGCGGTTGGCGGGCGAGTCCAGGGTCAGGGTGGTGATGCCCCGGTCGTGGGCGGTGGTGACCAGGTCGTCCGTCACGTGGTGATCTCCGTTTCGCGGTCCCTCAGTTGGCGTCTGAGGATCTTGCCGGAGGCGGCGCGGGGGACGCCTCCGATGAACTCGACCCGGCGGATCTTCTTGTACGGGGCGACACGATCGGCGACGAACGACATGACGTCGTCCGCGCCGAGCGACTCCCCACCGGGCCGACGGACAATGTAGGCCTTCGGGACCTCGTTGCCGTCCGCGTCGTGCACGCCGATCACCGCCGCGTCGGCGATCGCGTCGTGGGTGAGGAGCAGCGCCTCGAGTTCGGCGGGGGCGACCTGGAAGCCTTTGTACTTGATCAGTTCCTT
Organism: Streptomyces liangshanensis; assembly: GCF_011694815.1. NCBI lineage: Bacteria > Bacillati > Actinomycetota > Actinomycetes > Kitasatosporales > Streptomycetaceae > Streptomyces > Streptomyces liangshanensis. Next base: position 4,553,703 of record NZ_CP050177.1, on the reverse strand, counting down.
GACGCGGTCCACGACGAACAGCCAGCCGTCGCCGTCGGTCCTGCCCACGTCCCCGGTGTGCACCCAGCCGTCCGCGTCGATCATGGCGGCGGTCTCGCCGGGGCGGCCGAGGTAGCCCTTCATGACCTGCGGGCCCCGGATGAGGATCTCGCCCTCGCCGCCGGGCTCGGCGTCCTCGTCCGGGTCGTCGAGGCGGACGAGGCGCATCTCGGTGCCGGGCAGGAGCTTGCCGACGGCGCCGGGCGGCGGATCGGTGGCGTCGAGCGGGACGATGTGCGTGCCGGGCGACAGCTCCGTCATGCCGTAGGCCTGCCGTACGGGCGGGAGGTTCAGCCGGGCCGAACAGGCCGCCGCCAGGCGGGCGTCGAGCGGGGCCGCCGCGCACAGGACGTACCGGAGCGAGCTGAGGTCGTACCGCGAGACGGCCGGGTGCTTGGCGAGGGCGAGGACGATGGGCGGGGCGACGTACAGGCCGGTGATGCGGTACGTCTCGATCGCGGCGAGGAACTGGTCCAGGTCGAAGCGGGGCAGGACGACGACGGTCGCGCCGTGCCGCAGGGGCGCGTTCATCAGGGCGGTGAGGCCGTAGATGTGGAAGAACGGCAGAATCGCGAGGATGCGGTCGCCGGGGCCCATGGGGACGACGGGTTCCATCTGCGCGAGGTTCGTGGCGATCGAGCGGTGGGTGAGCATGACGCCCTTGGGGACGCCGGTGGTGCCCGAGGAGTACGGGAGGACGGCGACGTCCTCGCCGGGGTCGACGGGCACGGTCACCCGGGGGGCGGTGGACAGCGCCAGGTCGCGGACCGAGCGGTGTCCGACGGCCCGGTCGCAGACGAAGATCTCCTGGATGCCGCCGACCAACTCCGCCGCCCGGCGGGCCACTTCGAGGAGCGCCCCGACCGTGACGATCCAGCGGGCGGCGGAGTCGCGGAGCTGGGTGGCCAACTCCTCGGCGGTGGCCAGGGGGTGGGCGGTGGTGACGGACGCCCCGGCCCGGGTGGCGGCGTAGAACACCGCCGGGTACACGACGGTGTTGGGGCTGTGCAGGGCGAGGACGTCCCCCTTGCGGACACCCGCTTCGGTGAAGGCCGCGGCGAGGGCGCGGTGGTACGTGTCGAGCTGGCCGTACGTCATGCTCGTACCGTTCGTGCCGTCGACCAGGGCCACGGTGTCGCCGAACGCGGCGGCGCGGCCGAGGACGGCCTCGTGGATGGGCAGTTCGACGGCCGGGACATCCGCGTACTCGCTGTGGAAGATCATGACGACCCCTTCGACGCTTCGGCGCGCGCGACATGAACGCCCAGAATCGCGTGTCTCAGTAGGACTTGGGGAGACCCAGGGACTGGTGGGATATGTAGTTCAGGATCATTTCGCGGCTGACGGGCGCGATCCGGGCCACCCGCGCGGCGGTGACCAGGGAGGCGAGGCCGTACTCCCGGGTCAGGCCGTTCCCGCCGAGGGTGTGCACGGCCTGGTCGACGGCCTTCACACAGGCCTCGGCGGCGGCGTACTTGGCCATGTTGGCGGCCTCGCCCGCCGCCGCGTCGGCGCCCGTGTCGTAGAGGTGCGCGGCCTTGCGCATCATCAGGCGGGCGAGTTCCAGCTCGATGTGCGCCTGGGCGAGCGGGTGGGCGATGGCCTGGTGGGCGCCGATGGGTTCCTTCCACACCTGGCGGGTGCCGGCGTACTCGACGGCGCGGGCGAGGGCGTAGCGGCCCATGCCGAGCGCGAAGGCGGCAGTCATGACGCGCTCGGGGTTGAGGCCGGCGAAGAGCTGGAGCAGGCCGGCGTCCTCGTCGCCGACGAGGGCGTCGGCCGGCAACCGCACGTCGTCCAGGACCAGTTCGAACTGCTTCTCGGCGGCGCGCAGTTCCATGTCGATGGGCGAACGGGTGAATCCCGGGGCGTCGCGGGGGACGATGAACAGGCAGGGCTTGAGGCGGCCGGTCCGCGCGTCCTCGGTGCGGCCGACGACCAGGGTGGCGTCGGCGATGTCGACACCGGAGACGAAGACCTTGCGGCCGTTGAGGATCCAGCCGCCGTCGGGGGCTTTGCGGGCGGCGGTGGTGATGCGGTGGGAGTTGGATCCGGCGTCGGGTTCGGTGATGCCGAAGGCCATGGTGAGGGAGCCGTCGGCGAGGCCGGGGAGCCACTGCCGCTTCTGCGCGTCGGTGCCGAAGCGGGCGATCACCGTGCCGCAGATGGCGGGCGAGACGATGAGCATGAGGAGCGGACAGCCCGCCGTCCCCAACTCTTCGAGCACGAGGGACAGTTCGACGATGCCGCCGCCTCCGCCGCCGTACTCCTCGGGGAGGTTCACGCCGAGGTAGCCGAGCTTGCCGGCCTCGCGCCAGAGGGTCTCGCGGTCGAAGTCCCTGCCGTGGCGGCGGCCGAGGGCGGAGACGGCGGCGCGCAGGGCGGTGTGCTCCTCGGACTCGATGAAGGTGCCGCCGGGGGTGGGGGCGTCGGACTCGACGAGGGTGCCGCCGGGGGTGGTGGCGTTCGTGCCCGTACGGTCGGGGCTGCTGCTGCTCATGACGGCTGGTCCTCCGGGGCGGGGTCGGTGTCGACGACGGCGAGCAGGGCGCCCAGTTCGACCTGGCGGCCGGGGGCGGCGTGGAGCGCGGTGAGGGTGCCGGCGGCGGGGGCCGTGACGCGGTGCTCCATCTTCATGGCCTCCAGCCAGACGATCGGCTGCCCGGCGGTGACGCGGTCGCCCACCGCGAGCCCGTCGGCGATCCGCACGACGGTGCCGGGCATGGGGGCGAGCAGCGAGCCGGGCGCGGTGGTGGCGGTGGGATCGGTGAAGCGGGGGCGGGTGAGGAGGCGGTACGAGCCGTGGGCGGTGTCGACGTGGACCTCGCGGCCGTGCCCCTCGTGGCCGTGCCCCTCCTGGCCGTACGTCGAGACGTGGAAGTCCTGGACGACGCCGTCGACTTCGAGGCGTACGAGACGCTCCGAGACGCTGACGACCCGGACGGTGTCGTCCTCGACCAGGACCGTCCCACGGCTGACCCGGTAGCTGATCTCGTGGTCGCCGTAGGTCTTGCGGTGCGGCTGCGAGGCGAGGTTGCGCCACCCGCCGAGGCGCGCGGGCACGGTGCCGGTGGCGCGCCGGGCGGCGGAGTCGGCGAGCGCGGCGGCGACGGCCGCGTGCCGTTCGCCGGCGGCGGGCGCCGTGAGCGCGTCGAGGTGACGCTCGTAGAACCCGGTGTCGGGACGGCCGCCGAGGACGTCGGGGTGGGCCAACGACCGTACGAGCAGGTCCCGGTTGGTCCCGGGGCCGTGGATCCGGGAGCGCCGCAGCGCGTGGCCGAGGCGGCGCAGGGCCTCGGCGCGGGTCGGCGCCCAGGCGACGACCTTGGCGAGCATCGCGTCGTAGTGCGGGCCGATGAGGTCGCCGGGGCCGTAACCGCTGTCGACGCGGAGCCGTACGGCGTCCCGGCCCGTGTCGTGTCGGGGCCGTACCCCCTCCGCCTCCACCGACAACTCGTGCAGGACCCCCGTCTGCGGCGCCCAGTCCCGGGACGGGTCCTCCGCGTACAGGCGGGCCTCCACCGCGTGGCCGTGCGGCTCCGGCGGCGCGGGCGGGAGCGCGGCGCCCTCCGCCACGGACAGTTGCAGCGCCACCAGGTCGATCCCGAACACCTCCTCGGTGACGGGGTGTTCGACCTGGAGGCGGGTGTTCATCTCCAGGAAGTACGGGCGGCCCCGGGGCGAGACCAGGAACTCGACCGTCCCCGCCCCCCGGTACTCCACCGTCCGGGCCGCCGCCACCGCCGCCTCCGCCAGCCCGGCCAGCAGCTCGTCCGGGAGCCCCGGCGCGGGGCTCTCCTCGATCACCTTCTGGTGCCTGCGTTGCAGCGAGCAGTCCCGCGTGCCCAGCGCCCACACCGTCCCGTACGCGTCGGCGAGGACCTGCACCTCCACGTGCCGGCCGCCCTCCACGTACGGCTCCGCGAAGACCTCGCCGTCACCGAACGCCGAGACGGCCTCCGCCGAAGCCGCCGCCAACTCCTGCTTCAGGTCGGCCAGTTCACGGACCACCCGCATGCCCCGGCCGCCACCCCCCGCCGCCGCCTTGAGGAGCAGCGGCAGGTCCGCCTCGGTGGCCGCGCCCGGGTCCACCGGCGCCAGCAGCGGCACGCCCGCCGCGCCCATCAGTTCCTTCGCGCGCGTCTTCGACGCCATCGCCTCGATCGCGGCCGGCGGCGGACCGATCCACACCAGGCCCGCGTCGAGCACCTCCCGCGCGAACTCCGCGTTCTCGGACAGGAATCCGTAGCCGGGGTGCACGGCGTCCGCGCCCGCCGCGAGCGCCGCCTTCACGATCAGGTCGCCGCGCAGGTAGGTGTCGGCGGGGGCCGACCCCGGCAGCCGTATCGCCGCGTCGGCCTCCCGTACGTGCAAGGCGTCCGCGTCCGCGTCGGAGAAGACCGCGACCGTGTCGATGCCGCGCTCACGGCAGGTGCGGAAGACCCGGCACGCGATCTCGCCCCGGTTCGCGACCAGGACACGGGAGAGGGTCACGTGCCGGACGGGTGCGTCGGTGGTCGTCACGTGGTCGGTGGACGCGCTCGTGGTCGTCACTTGGTCCGTGGACGCGTTCGTCGTCCGCGTCCGCTCGCTGCTGGTCATGGCTCGCCTCACATCCGGAAGACGCCGAAGCCGCCCCGCACCCCGGCCACCGGCGCGGTGTGGAGGGCGGACAGGCACAGGCCGAGGACCGTGCGGGTGTCGCGCGGGTCGATGACCCCGTCGTCGTACAGCCGTCCGGACAGGAACAGGGGCAGGGACTCCGACTCGATCTGCCGCTCGACCATCGCGCGCAGCGCCGCGTCCCCCGCGTCGTCGTACGGCTGCCCCTTCGCCGCCGCCGAGGCGCGCGCGACGATCGAGAGCACGCCGGCCAGTTGCTGCGGTCCCATCACCGCCGACTTGGCGCTCGGCCAGGCGAAGAGGAAGCGCGGGTCGTAGGCGCGGCCGCACATGCCGTAGTGCCCGGCGCCGTACGAGGCGCCCATGAGGACCGACAGGTGCGGGACCGTGGAGTTCGCCACCGCGTTGATCATCATCGCGCCGTGCTTGATGATGCCGCCCTGCTCGTACTCCTTGCCGACCATGTAGCCGGTGGTGTTGTGCAGGAACACCAGCGGGATGTCGCGCTGGTTGGCGAGCTGGATGAACTGCGCGGCCTTCTGCGACTCCGCCGAGAACAGCACCCCCTGCGCGTTGGCCAGGACGCCCACCGGGTAGCCGTGCAGCTCCGCCCACCCGGTCACCAGGCTCGGCCCGTACAGCGGCTTGAACTCGTCGAAGTCCGAGCCGTCGACCACCCGGGCGATCACCTCGCGCGGGTCGAAGGGGACCTTGAGGTCGCCCGGCACGATGCCCAGCAGCTCGTCCTCGTCGTACTTCGGCGGCGCGGCCGGTCCCGGATCGGCCCGCGCCTTGCGCCAGTTGAGGCGGGCGACGACGCGCCGGGCCTGGCGCAGGGCGTCCTGCTCGTCCACGGCGAAGTGGTCGGCGAGGCCGGAGGTGCGGGCGTGCATCTCCGCGCCGCCGAGGGACTCGTCGTCGCTCTCCTCACCCGTCGCCATCTTCACCAGCGGCGGACCGCCGAGGAAGACCTTCGACCGCTCCTTGATCATGACGGTGTGGTCGGACATCCCGGGGACGTACGCCCCGCCGGCCGTGGAGTTGCCGAACACCACGGCGACCGTGGGGATCCCGGCGGCGGACAGGCGGGTGAGGTCGCGGAAGAGCGCGCCCCCGGGGATGAAGATCTCCTTCTGCGAGGGGAGATCCGCGCCGCCCGACTCGACCAGGCTGATCAGCGGCAGGCGGTTGGCGAACGCGATCTCGTTCGCGCGCAGCGCCTTCCTCAGCGTCCACGGGTTGCTCGAACCGCCGCGCACGGTCGGGTCGTTGGCGGTGATCACGCACTCGACGCCCTCGACCACCCCGATGCCGGTGACCATGGACGCGCCGACCGGGTAGTCGCTGCCCCAGGCGGCGAGCGGGGACAGTTCGAGGAACGGGGTGTCCGGGTCGAGGAGCAGCTCGACCCGCTCACGCGCGAGCAGCTTGCCCCGCGCGCGGTGCCGGGCCACGTACTTCTCACCGCCTCCGGCGAGGGCCTTGGCGTGTTCGGCGTCCAGTCCGGCGAGCTTGTCGAGCATCGCCGCGCGGTGGGCGGCGTAGTCGGCGGACGCCGGGTCGAGCGCGGTGGGGAGCACGGTCACAACAGCACCTCCGGAAGGTCGGCGTACCGGCCGCGCAGCCACTCGCCGAGCGCCTTGGCCTGGGGGTCGAAGCGGGCCTGGGCGGCGACACCCTCGCCGAGCAGGCCCCCGACGGTGAAGTTGAGGGCGCGCAGGTGCGGCAGGACATGCCGTACGACCGTCAACTCCGCGCTCTCGGGGACCAGTCGGCGGAACAGGTCGACGGTCAGCTCGTGCGCCAGCCACCGCCAGGCGCCCTCGCTCCTGGCCCACACGCCGACGTTCGCGTCCCCGCCCTTGTCGCCGCTGCGGGCGCCCGCGATGAGGCCGAGGGGCGCGGGGAGGGTGGCAAGGCCGGTGGGGAGGGGGGCGGGGAGGTCGTCGACCGGCTCGGGCACGGGCTCAAGCGGCCTGGTATGAGCGGGGGTCGGCACGCTCACCCGCTCGCCGTCCGGGAGTACGGCGAGGTGCTCGACCTCCGTCGCGTCGACGTACGCGGACTCGAACACCCCGTAGGGGGAGCCCTTTCCGGGCGGGGCCGTGACGTGGAAGCCGGGGTAGCTGCCGAGCGCCAGCTCGACCACGGCGCCACTGACGGCCCGCCCCACCGCGTCCGGATCGGGGTCGCGCACGACGAGTCGCAGCAGCGCGCTGGCCGTCTCCTCGGTGGGGGCGTCCGGGTGGTCGGTCCTGGCCAGCTCCCAACGGACCTCGGCCGGGGGTGTGTTGGCCCCATCGCCGTTGCCCAGCGCGTCCGCGACCTGCTCCCGCACCAGCTCCGCCTTGGCCTCGATGTCGAGCCCGGTGAGGACGAAGACGACCTCGTTGCGCCAGCCGCCGATCCGGTTGAGGCCGACCTTGAGCGTGGGGGGCGGCGGCTCGCCCCGTACCCCCGAGATCCTGACCCGGTCGGGCCCGTCGGGCGTCAGCCGTACGGTGTCGAGGCGGGCCGTCACGTCGGGGCCCGCGTACCGCGCCCCGCCCGTCTCGTACAGCAGTTGGGCGGTGACGGTGCCGAGGTCCACGACCCCGTCCGTACCGGGGTGCTTGGTGATGACGGCGGACCCGTCGGCGCGGATCTCGGCGAGCGGGAAGCCGGGGCGGCGCAGGAGGCGGGGGTCGTGGTCGGTGAAAAGGGCGTAGTTCCCGCCGGTCGCCTGGGTCCCGCACTCCAGTACGTGCCCGGCGACCACCGCGCCGGCCAGCGCGTCGAGGTCGTCGGGCCCCCAGCCGAAGTGGGCGGCGGCCGGTCCGGTCACCAGGGCGGCGTCCGTGACCCGTCCGGTGACCACGACGTCGGCGCCGGCGCGCAGGCACGCGGCGATGCCCGCGCCGCCGAGGTAGGCGTTGGCCGTCAGGACGCCGTCGCCCCAACTCCCCCTCCCCAGAAAGTCGTCGCCCTCCACATGGGCGACGCGGACCGGCACTCCGACGCGCTCGGCGAGGGCGCGCACGGCCGCCGCGAGACCGGCCGGGTTGAGGCCGCCCGCGTTGGCGACGATCTTCACGCCGCGCTCGTGGGCGAGCCCGAGCCCTTCCTCCAGTTGCCGCAGGAACGTCTTGGCGTACCCGGCGGCGGGGTCGCGCTGCCGGTCCTTGCCGAGGATGAGCAGGGTGAGTTCGGCGAGGTAGTCGCCGGTGAGGACGTCGAGCGGGCCGCCGGTGAGCATCTCGCGCAGGGCGTCGAACCGGTCGCCGTAGAAGCCGGAGGCGTTGCCGACGCGCAGGACGGGTTCGGCTTCGATTGCCGGGGAGTGGGTCATCCCTGCTCGGCCCCCTTCGGCGCGCGGCCCGCGCCCGGGAGGCCCGCGAAGGCCTGGGCGATGTCCAGCCAGCGGTCCGCGTCCCGACCCTCCGCCCGTACGGCGAGGTCGGCGCGGTGCGCCCGCTGGGTCACCAGCAGCGCGAAGTCGAGCGCGGGGCCGGTGACGCGCTGGGTCGCGTTGTCGGGGCCGTACCCCCACAACTCCTTGCCCGGGCCGGTCAGTTCGACACGGAACGGCTCGGAGGGCGGCGGCTCGTCCCGTACGGAGTAGGCGTAGTCCCGGGTCCGTACGCCGATCCACGCGATGTGCCGCAGCCGCGCGGTCGGCGCGCGGCGCACCCCGAGGGTGTCGGCGATGTCCTGGCCGTGCGCCCAGGTCTCCATCAGGCGGGCGGTCGCCATCGAGGGGCCGCTCATGGCGGGCCCGTACCAGGGGAATCGCGCGCCGGGCGGGGCGTCGCGCAGGGCGTTCGCCAGGAGGTCGCGGCCGGCCCGCCACCGGGCGAGGAGTTCGGCGGGCGGCAGCGCGGCCCCGTCCCGCGCGCCGTCGTCGGCGAAGGAGGAGGGGGCGGCGAGGGCCTTGCGCGTCTCCGTGGCGAAGGCCTTCTTGTCGGTCAGGGAGAGCAGCGCGGCGCGATCGGTCCAGGCGAGGTGGGCGATCTGATGGGCCACGGTCCAGCCGGGGGCGGGGGTGGCGCGGGTCCAGTCCGCCGCGCCCAATCCCCCTACGAGGGAGTCGAGTTCCTCGCTCTCGCTGCGCAGGTCGTCGAGGACTGCGGCAGAGTCGGACACGGGGGCGCTCCCTCGGACACGGCGACGGTGTGCGTGTCCCGGAGCATCTCAGGGGCCGGAGAAACAATCAAGCGTGCTTGCTTTACTTCTTGGCGGGGATACCGCCCTCGGCGCTTGACCTTGACACCGGCGGCAGGGTCGCACGATGGCCGGCATGAACAGCACCGCGTCGCAGAGCAGCAGGGTCGTCGCCGTCACCGGAGCGGGCACGGGCATCGGCCGGGCCACCGCCCGCGCCTTCGCCCACGAGGGCGCCCACGTGGTCGCGATCGGGCGGCGGCCCGGGCCGCTGGCGGAGACCGCCGCCGGGTACGACCGGATCACGCCGCTGGCCGCCGACATCACCGCCGAGGGCGAGCCCGATCGGATCGTCCGTGCCGTGCTCGGGGCACACGGCCGGCTGGACGTGCTGGTCAACAACGCCGGTATCGTGCGCGGCGGTTCCCTCGGCGCGCTGACGCCGGACCTGATCGCGGCTCAGCTCGCCACCAACCTCGTGGCCCCCGCCCTGCTGGCCCAGGCGGCGCTGCCGGCCCTGGAGACGTCGGGCGGTGTGATCGTGAACGTCACCACCTCGGTGGGGCAGCGGGCCTGGCCCGGCAACGCGGTCTACGCGGCGACCAAGACCGCCCTGGAACTGCTGACCCGCAGCTGGGCCGTCGAGCTGGCCCCGCGCGGCATCCGGGTGGTGGCGGTCGCCCCCGGCGCGATCGACACCCCCATCGGCGAGCACCAGGGCCTGACGCCGGAGCGGCGGGCCGCGGTACGGAAGTGGCAGCTCGCGCACACCCCGCTGGGCCGGATCGGCCGGCCCGAGGACGTGGCGTGGGCGATCACCGGGCTCGCCGCGCCGGCCGCGTCGTTCGTCACCGGGGTGGTGCTCCCGGTCGACGGCGGGGCGGTCGTGGCGTGATAGCAGTGGTCCGGTCCGGGAGCCGGGCGGCAGGAGGTGCGGAGCGTGCGGATCGGTGAACTGGCCGAGGTGACCGGGACGTCCGCCCGCGCGCTGCGGCACTACGAGCGGGCCGGGCTGCTCTCCTCGGAGCGGGCCCCCAACGGCTACCGCGTCTACGACGAGCGGGCCGTGGCGCGCGTGCGCAACATCCGGCACCTGCTGGCCGCCGGCCTCGTCCTGGACGACGTGCGCGTGTTCCTGCCCTGCCTGGACGGCGACGTGACCGCCGCGCCGCCCTCGGACCAGGGCCTGCGGGTCGCACGGGAACGGCTGGCGGTCCTCGACGAACGCCTCGCCACCCAGGCCAGGGTCCGCGACCGGCTGGCTGCGGCGCTCCGGGAGAGCACGGCGGACCGGGGCCGCCGGGAGGCCTGACCGATACGGGCCCAGGCCCGGCGGCCTGACCGGTACGGACCCGGGCCGGCGTGACCGGTACGGACCCGGACCCGGACCCGGCGGCCGACCGTGACCGGCCCAGGCCCGGAGACCTGACCGTCACCGACCACCGGCCACGGGCCACCGGCCACCCACGGACCCGGAGGCCGACCGTCACCGACCCGGGCCCGGCGGCCTGACCGCCACCGACCACGGGCCACCGGCCACCGGCCACCGGCCACCGACCACCGACCACCAACCACCGACCCAGGCGGAGCACCCCCCTCAAGCCCGGTCGCGCCGCCCCACCTGGGTCCGTACCGCGCCCATGCTCGCCACGATCACCAGCGCGATCGCCAGCGCCTCCGCCGTGGAGAGCGCCTGGTTCAGCAGGAGGAACCCGGCGCTCGCCGCGATGGCCGGCTCCAGGCTCATCAGGATGGCGAACGTCGAGGACGGCATGCGCCGCAGGGCGAGCAGTTCCAGGGTGTACGGCAGGACGGACGACATCACCGCGACCGCCAGCGCGAGGCCGAGCGTCGACGGCACGATCAGCTTGGACCCGGACTCCACGATCCCGAACGGCAGCGCGATCAGCGCCCCGACCCCCATCGCCAGCGCCAGGCCGTCGGCCTGCGGGAAGCGGCGGCCCGTCCGGGCGCTGAAGACGATGTACGCGGCCCACATGGCACCCGCCGACAGCGCGAACGCCGCGCCCAGCGGATCGAGCCGGTCGAACCCGCCGCCGCTCAGCAGCAGCACCCCGCCCAGCGCGAGCCCCGCCCACAAAACGTTCACCCACCGCCGGGAGACGATCACCGAGAGCGTGAGCGGCCCGAGCACCTCCAGGGTGACGGCCGCGCCGAGGGGGATGCGGTCGACGGACTGGTAGAACAGCCCGTTCATGGCGGCGAGGACCGTACCGAACACGAGGACCGTGCCCCAGTCGGCGCGGGAGTGCCCCCGCAGCCTGGGCCGGCAGAAGGCGAGCAGGACGACGGCGGCGAGCGCGAGCCGCAGCGACACGACACCGAGGGCGCCGGTACGGGGCATCAGCAGGACGGCGATGGCGGCGCCGAACTGCACCGAGACCCCGCCCCCGATCACCAGCGCGACGGGACCTAGGGCCCGGGAGCCCCTGGGCTCCGCGCCCCGCGGAGCCGCGCCGGCCTCCGGAGCGGCGGCCGAGACCTCGGGCACGACGACGGAAGCAGTGGCGGCGGTACGCGGCTCGTCCACCGAAGGGCCTCCGGTATCTCGTGGTCTGTCTCGTCGCACGGTCGTCGTCGGACGGTTGTCGCCGGACAGGCTCACGCTCACGTTACGGCTCCGCGCCTCGCCCGTGAAATGCCTATTGGACTGCCGTTATGCTCCGCACGCATGAGCATCGAGCTGCGCCACCTCCGCTGCTTCCTGGCCATCGCCGAGGAATCCAGCCTGACCAGGGCGGCGGCGCGGCTGCACCTCACCCAGCCCGCCGTCTCCCGCAACCTGGTCGCGCTGGAGAAACACCTCGGTGTACGGCTCGCGGAACGCTCCACCCACCACCTCGCCCTCACGGCGGAGGGCCGGGCCTTCCGCGAGAAGGCGGCGGCCGCCGTCGCCGCGTTCGACGCCGCCCTCGACACGGGCGCGCTGCGCCGCCGCCCGCTGCGGCTCGGGCACGCGTGGTCGGCCTTCGGCCCGTACACGACACCGCTGCTGCGGCGCTGGGAGCGGGAGCACCCGGAGACCCCGCTGGAGCTGCTCAGGATCGACGACCGTACGGCCGGGCTGATCCGGGGCGACGTCGACGCGGCGTTGCTGCGGGGGCCGGGGGTGGTGGGGACGCCGGGGCTGGTGACGGAGCTGCTGTTCACGGAGCCGCGCGTCGCGGCCGTCCCCGCCGACGGCCCGCTCGCCGCGCGGCCGACGCTGACCCTGGCGGACCTGGCGACGCGCCCGATCCTGGTGAACACCGTCTCGGGCACGACAACCCCGTCCCTGTGGCCCCCGGAGGCGGGCCCGGTGTCGACGGTGACGGTGGCGAACACGGACGACTGGCTGGCGGCGATCGCCGCGGGCCGCGGCGTGGGCGTGTCGAGCGCCTCGACGGCGGACATGCACCCCCACCCGGGCGTCGCCTTCCGCCCCCTCCCCGACGCCCCGCACCTCCAGGTCTTCCTGGCCTGGCGAGAAGCCGCCACCCACCCCGCCACCCACGACCTGGCCACCCTGGCCTGGCACCTGGCCACGGGCGCGTGACACGCCCCTACGACACCGGGCCGTCCCCGTTTCCCGGCCGGTCCAGGCCCTCCGCCAGAACCTCCGCCAGGTGGCGGGGGCGGCGGTCCGTCAGGGCGGCCAACTGGGTCAGTTGGGTGCGGCAGGAGAAGCCGTCCGCGAGGAGTTCCGCGTCCGGGGGCGCTGTCCGTACCGCGGGCAGCAGTTGGTCCTCCGCGCAGGCCCTCGACACCTCGTAGTGGCCGCGTTCGAAGCCGAAGTTGCCTGCCAGGCCGCAGCAGCCGCCGCTCAACTCACCTGTCAGGCCCGCCTGTTCGCGCAGGCGGCGGTCCGCCTCGTCGCCCAGGACCGCGTGTTGGTGGCAGTGGGTCTGGCCGGCGACCGGGCGGTCCAGGCGGGGCGGGCGCCAGGCCGGGGCCTCTTCCTCCAGGGCCTGGGCGAAGGTGCGTACCGCCGCCGCCAGCCGGGACGCGCGGGGGTCGTCCGGCAGCAGTTCCGGGAGGTCGGTGGTGAGGGTGGCCGCGCAGCTCGGCTCCAGGACCACCACCGGGCCGCCCGCCCGGAGGAGGGGTTCCACGCGGTCGAGCGTGCGGCGCATGACCGTGCGCGCCCGGTCCAGCTGGCCCGTCGAGACGTACGTCAGGCCGCAGCACACCCGTCCCTCGGGCACCGCGCAGCCGATCCCCGCCGCCTCCATCACCCGGACCGCCGCGCGCCCCACCTCCGGTGAGAGGTGCTCGGTGAAGGTGTCCGGCCAGAGCGTGACCCGCGAGGCGGGGGCTGTGCCGCCCTCGTCCGCCGCGCGGCCGCGCAGCCAGCGCGTGAAGGTCTCCTCCGCCAGGGCCGGCAGCTCGCGTTCCGGCGCGATTCCCCCCGCCCGTTTCGCCACCGCCGCCAGCGCCGGTACCCGCGCCGCCGCGTTCAGCACGCGCGCGAACGGCGCCGCCGCCCGCAGCCACCCCGGCAGCCGGCCCATCGCGTAGTGCGCGGCCGGACGCAACCGGCCCCGGTAGTGGTGGTGCAGGAACTCCGCCTTGTACGTGGCCATGTCCACGCCCACCGGGCAGTCGCTGCGGCAGCCCTTGCACGACAGGCACAGGTCCAGCGCGTCCCGTACCTCCGTCGAACGCCAGCCGTCCGTCACCACCCCGCCCGCCTCGCCCGCGAGCATCTCGTGCAGCAGCCGCGCCCGCCCCCGGGTCGAGTGCCGCTCCTCGCCCGTCGCCCGGAACGACGGGCACATCACCCCCGCGCCCTCACCCGGCCCCGCCACCCGGCACTTCGCGACGCCCACGCAGCGCCGTACCGCCGCCGAGAAGTCCCCTCCCCCGCCGGGCCCGTCGTGCGGATACGCGAACACCACGTCGACGGGCTCGCGCGGCAGCACCGCGAACCGCAGGTTCTCGTCCAGCCGCGCCGGCCGCGCCAGCACGCCCGGGTTCATCCCGCCCGCCGGGTCCCAGGCGTCCTTGAACCGGCCGAACAGCGCGACCAGTTCGGGCCCGTACATCACCGGCAGCAGCTCCGCCCGCGCCAGCCCGTCGCCGTGCTCCCCCGACAGCGAACCGCCGTGCGCGACGACCAGCGCGGCCGTCTCCTCCGAGAACCGCCGGAAGCGCCGTACGCCGTCCTCGCCCAACAGGTCGAAGTCGACGCGGACATGGATGCAGCCGTCCCCGAAGTGCCCGTACGGCGTGCCCCGCAGGCCGTGCTCGGCGAGCAGCGCGCGGAAGTCGCGGAGGTACGCGCCCAGCCGGGCCGGCGGCACCGCGCAGTCCTCCCAGCCGGGCCAGGCCTCGCTGCCGTCGGGCATCCGCGTCGCGGTCCCGGCCGCGTCCTCCCGTACCCGCCACAGCGCCCGCATCCCGGCCGGATCGTCCACGACCGCGCCGTCGAGCGCGTCCGCCGCGCGGAGGATCGCCCCGGCCGCCGCGCGCGCCTCGGCCGCCGTCTCCCCGCCGGTCTCCACGAACAACCACGCGCCGCCGCGCGGCAGCCCGTACCCGCCACCGCGCTCGCTTCTACCCCCGCTACCGCTTCCCCCGCCCCGCCCGCCCCGTACCAGGTCCTCCGCCATGCCCTCCACGGTCAGCGGACCGTACGGCAGCAGCCCCGCCGCGGCCTCGGCGGCCGCGCTCTCGTCCGGGTAGCCGAGGACGGCGAGCGCCCGGGCGGGCGGTGACGCGACCAGTCGTACGGTCGCCTCCGTGACCACCCCGAGCGTGCCCTCGCTGCCGCAGAAGGCGCGGGCCAGGTCGGCCCCGGCCTCGGGGAGCAGCGCGTCGAGCGCGTACCCGGAGATGCGCCGGGGCAGTCCGGCCGGGTAACCGGTCCGCAGCAGCGCCAGGTTCCGCGCCACCAGCTCCTCGACGCCCCGCAGCACCGCGTCCCCGCCCGGCCCCGACGCCCGGGTGTCCCCCGCCCCCGGACCCGCTCCCGCCCCCGGCCACCCCCGCCCCAGGGTCAACTCCGCCCCGCCGTACGTCAGAACACTCAGCCGGCGGACGTTGTCGGCGGTCGTGCCCCAGGCCACCGAGTGCGACCCGCAGGAGTTGTTGCCGATCATCCCGCCGAGGGTGCAGCGGCTGTGCGTGGACGGGTCGGGGCCGAAGGTCAGGCCGTGCGGACGCACGGCGTTCCGCAGGTCGTCCAGGACCACCCCCGGCTGGACGACCGCCGTGCGCGCCTCCGCGTCCACCGACACGATCGACCGCAGGTGGCGGGTCAGGTCGAGCACCACCCCGACCCCGGTCGCCTGTCCCGCGATGGACGTCCCGGCGCCGCGCGGCAGCACGGGCACGCCGTGCTCGCGGCACACCGCCAGCGCGGCGGCCACGTCCGCCGCGTCGCGCGGGGCGACCACGCCCACCGGCACCCGGCGGTAGTTGGACGCGTCCATGGTCATCAGGGCGCGGGCCGCGGAACCGAAGTCCACCTCCCCGCGCACGGCGTCCTTCAGCGCCCGCGCCAGCGCGGTCGTGTCCGTCCCGGGCCCGCCGGGCCCCCCGGACCTCTCCGCCTTCGCAGCCTTCGCAGCCTGGTCAACCATGGTCCCAGGATGCCCCGCCCGCTCCCCCGGACCCGGTACGTGAGCGGCACACGTACGGCATATGCCCCCCGCACTCCCGCCCCGGAGCCCCTCCGTCCGACACCCGGAGCACCTTCAGTGTTCAGAAACGTATGGGGAATCGAACAAAATTTTCCCTATCCGATCGTCGCTTCTCCTATAGTGACGTCCGTTTACGCGGCGCGCTGGGCCAACGTCACCGACCCGGAGGGCAATCCCGATGACCGGCACCTTGAAGATCGCCGTCGTCGGCGGCTTCGGCGTGGGCAAGACCACCATGGTCCGTTCCATCAGCGAGATCCGTCCGCTGAACGCCGAGGAGACGATGACCCGCCCGGTCGAGATCGAGGCGCTCGCCGACCTCGACGGGCTGGGCAGGAAGACGGCGACGACGGTCGCGTTCGACTTCGGCCGGATCTCGCTCGACGAGAGCTCGGTCCTGTACGTGTTCGGCGGCCCCGGCCAGGAGCGTTTCGGGTTCCTCTGGGACCGCCTCTTCTCCGGGACCCTCGGCGCGGTGGTCCTCGTCGACACCCGGCGCGTCGCCGACGCCCGTCACACCATCGAGCGATTGCAGGCCGACGGCACGCTCTTCATCGTCGCCTGCAACGACTTCGGCGGCCCCTTCCGTACCGAGGAACAGGTGCGCGAGACGCTCGGCCTCACCCCCGACGTACCGCTGGTGGAGTGCGACGCGCGCGACCGCTCGTCCAGCAAGTACGTCCTCATCACCCTGATCGAATACCTGGCCGCCCGCGTCTCATCCGACGGACACGGCTGTCCGGCACCGCGCGCGAGGCACTAGGCTCCGGCCCGTGGCCGATATCCAGATTCCTGCTGACATCAAGCCCGCCGACGGCCGTTTCGGCGCAGGCCCCTCCAAGGTACGGACGGAGGCGGTGGACGCGCTGGCAGCCACCGGAACGTCCCTGCTCGGCACCTCGCACCGCCAGGCACCGGTGAAGAACCTGGTCGGCGCGGTGCGCGACGGCGTACGGAGCCTCTTCGACCTGCCCGACGGGTACGAGGTGATCCTGGGCAACGGCGGCTCCACCGCCTTCTGGGACGTCGCGACACACGGCCTGATCGAGAACAAGTCGCAGCACCTCTCGTTCGGGGAGTTCTCGTCCAAGTTCGCCAAGGCGTCGAAGCTCGCGCCGTGGCTGGCCGAGCCGACCGTCATCTCCACCGACCCCGGCACGCACCCGGACGCGCGGGCCGAGGAGGGCGTCGACGTCTACGCCCTCACCCACAACGAGACCTCCACCGGTGTCTCCGCGCCGATCCGGCGCGTCGAGGGCGCCGACGCCGGCTCGCTGGTGCTGGTCGACGCGACCTCCGGCGCGGGCGGCCTGCCGGTCGACATCGCCGAGACGGACGTCTACTACTTCGCCCCGCAGAAGTCCTTCGCCGCCGACGGCGGCCTGTGGATCGGCGTCTTCTCGCCCGCCGCGCTGGAGCGCGCCGCGCGGGTCCACGGCTCGGGCCGGCACGTCCCCGAGTTCTTCTCGCTGCCGACCGCGATCGACAACTCGCTGAAGAACCAGACGTACAACACCCCCGCCCTGGCGACGCTCTTCCTGCTGAACGAGCAGCTCACCTGGATCAACACCCAGGGGGGCCTGGACTGGGCGGTGAGCCGTACGGCCGCGTCGTCGAGCGCGCTGTACGGATGGGCCGACGCGTCCAAGTACGCCACCCCCTTCGTGGTCGACCCGGCGAAGCGCTCGCAGGTCATCGGCACGATCGACTTCGCGGACGAGATCGACGCCTCGGCGGTCTCCAAGGCGCTGCGCGCCAACGGCATCGTGGACACCGAGCCGTACCGCAAGCTGGGCCGCAACCAGCTCCGCGTCGCGATGTTCCCGGCGATCGACCCGGCGGACGTCACGGCGCTGACGACCTGCATCGACTACGTGATCGAGCGCCTCTGACACTCGCGCGCCGAAGGGCCCCGGGCACGCGCTTCCCGCGCGCCCGGGGCCCTTTCGCGATGGCCGCACCCGGTCCTGGGCGGACGTGGACCGGCCGAAGGCCCCTCGGGACGGACATCCCCGTGCGGGTGCCCGCCGGTCAGACGAGGTGCTGGAGGAAGAAGGCGGCTGCCTCCTGTCCGACGCGCACGCGGACGGCCGGGTCGGCGGGTTCCGGTGCGAAGAAGTCGTCGTGGCGCACGTCGGGGCCGGCCGAGTGGCCACTCGCGGTGGGGATGTGCTCCAGGTACGGCCTGGTGTCGGCTTCGTACGGGCAGACCGTGTCCGCCCCGCCCCACCTGATCTCCACCGGTACGCGCACGGTCGCCAGACTCTCCGGGGTCACGAACCCGCCGACTCCCGGGGCCACTTGGAAGACCGCCCGCACTCGGGGATCCGAGCGGTCCCCGCCCGCGCCCTCCACCACACGCCGTGACGACTCGTCCTCCGGGTACTTCTTCCGCAGTGCCTCCAGCGCGCCGGGGAATTCGGGAATCTCCGGCACGGGCACCGCCCCGGTCAACACGCCCCACAGGATCTCCGGATCGACCCGGGCCCCGGCGAGCGCCGCCGCCGTATAGCCGCCGAGGGAGAAGCCCGCCACGCCGACCGGGCCCAAGGGCTGCTCGCGAGCGAGAACGTCGAGGGCGACGGACACGTCCAGGGGCCGTTCCCACACGTGGAGGAAGCCCTCCGGCTCGTAGCCGTCGACGAAATTGTTGCCGTGGTGGTCAAGGGCGGCCACCCGGAAGCCAGCCTCGGTCAGCGGACGGACCATCCACTCCATGTCGCTTCCCGAGCCTCCGGTCCCGTGCGAGACGACGACCAGCGGTGCGGGTTCGGCGACCGGACGGCGTGGTTCCCACAGGTAGAGACGGACGGGCCGGGGGTGGCCCGGCTCCCGCAGATCGCGGCGGGACTCGTCGTACAGGACACGTATCAGCGGCTTTTCCTGCCCGGAGATCGTCATGGCGACATCGTAGGAAAGCAGCCTGTGGGTGGTGTCAGTGTCGCGCCTTAGGGTGCGGGCATGACGGAGACCTTCGACCTTCACACCCGGCTTTCCGAAGCGCTGGCGAGCCGTGCGGAAGCATGGCGATTCGTCGCCGACTTCGCCGCCCACTGGCAGCAGCCGCTCCAGCCCGGGGACGGTTGGAGCGAGGCGGAGGTGGAGGCGGCCGAGCGGCGCCTGGGCTTGGTCCTGCCCGCGGCGCTTCGTGAGGCCTACCTGCTTCTCGGGCGCCGGACCGACCTCACCAGCAATCACGACACCCTGCTCAAGCCCGACGAGTTGGACGTGCTCGACGGCGCCCTCGTGTACCGGGTGGAGAACCAGGGCGCCGCGTCCTGGGGTGTCCTGCTGGCGGACCTGGACAAGGAGGATCCCGGCACCGTGATACGTCCGGATCTCGCCGACAAGTCGCGGGAGCGGTGGGAGGCGTGGGAGTCGGGTCTGATCGTGGCCTGCGTCGAGATGGTCATGGCCGAGGTGGTGCTGTTCCCGGGCGGGTTCACCGACTTCCTGGAGCTGGACGCCGAGGAGGCGGGCGTGGTGGGGCAGTTCCGTGAACTCCCCTCTGCGGGACGGGACGTGCGGTGGTTCGCCGACGCCGATGTACTGATCCGCGAGGTGGACGGCTTCTGCCTGGACGTCCGGGCCCGGACGGAGGAGGCCCTGGACCGGTTGCGCGAGTCGGTGCCTGGGAACTGGCTGGAAGGCTGATCACCCACACCCGGTCGCACGGCAGGCTCAGCCCTTCCGCCGCAGCCGCTTGTAGCCGAAGAACAGCACCACCGCCCCCACCAGCACCACGGCCCCCGTCGTCATCCCGCCCCGCTCGCCGTCCGTACCGGCGCCCCCGGCCGCGCCGCTCCCGCCCGCCGACGTACTGCCGTTCCCCGGGGTTGAGGCGGAGTCCTTGTCCAGGTCCACGCGCTCCACCCCGCTCTCCTTGCCCTCCGAGCCGAACATCAGCGCGCTGCCGTCCGCCGTGTACGTCACCGACTCGGCCTGCCCCTGGATGGGCGCGCGCACGCGGTGGTCGGCGCCCAGGCGGCCGTTCTTCCAGGCGTAGCCGCGCGCGCTGAAGTACGAGCGCAGCACCAGCTCCTTGCCGTCCGGCGAGAACGCCCCGTCCGTCACCCACGGCACCTCCGCGATCCGCCGGAAGACGTTGGTCCCCGTCGCGGTCAGCCGCGCCGGACCCTCGTACAGCCCGCCGCCGTCCTCGTTCTTCGAGGCGATGTAGACCCGCCCGGTCTTCGGGTCGACCATCAACGCCTCGGCGTCGCGCGGCCCGTCGGCGTACTTCACCGTGAACTGCGTGGCGCGGACCGTCGTGTCCCTGAGCTGCTTCGGCTCCGGGAAGCGGTAGATCCACACGTGGTCCCAGCTGCCGTTCAGGTTGTCGCCGATGTCACCGACGTACACGTTCCCGTCGGGCCCGATCGAGATGGCCTCCACGTCACGCGGGTCGCCGACGCCCTTGAGGGTGACCGTGGCGACCGTCTCCCCGGTGCGGGAGTCGACCGCGTAGACGTACGGGCCGTCGTCGCTGTCGTTGTGGGTCCAGTAGACGCCGGGATGGGCCCGGCTGGCCGCCAGACCGCTGGACTCGGTGATCCGCGGGTCCTTGATCGTGAAGCTCCGGTCGGCGGCCTTGCCGTCGGCCGCGGCGGGCACGGGCGCCAGCACGGCGCCCAGCGCGGACACACCGAGCAGTACGGTGGAGAGAGCGGCGAGGGCACTCGTAACTCCGGCGCGGGCGGTCGTGAAACGGGCGCGGGCAATGGTGACGCCGGCGCGGACACCGGAAGGACGCGGGCCGGGGTGGCGCGGAAGCGAACGCATGCCCCCAGCCTGCCATCCCGTCCCGATCGGGGATGATGACCCGATGCGTTTCATGTTCGTCGGCGACTCCATGACCATCGGACACGCCGGCGACTTCACCTGGCGCTACCGGATGTGGCAGCACCTGAACGCGACCTTCGGCGGTCCGTACCGGATCGTCGGCCCGCGTACGGAGTTGTACGACCTCGTCGCCGAGGCCCCGGTCTCGCACGCGTACGGCGCCCCGGACTTCCCCGCCGCGGCCCGGCGCCATCTCGCGGGCTGGGGCGAGGGCTGGCAGCACCTCACGCCCGTGGTCCGCGACGCCGTGAGCACGCACCGGGCCGACGTCCTGCTGATCTCGCTCGGGCTGATCGACCTGGGCTTCTACACGAACAGCGCCCAGACCGCCGACCGGGCCCGGGAGTTCGTCGCCGAGGCGCGCGCGGCGAACCCGCGGGTCAGGGCGGTGGTCCTGCCCGTCATCCCGAACGTGCGCGCCGACAACGACCCCGCCTTCGCCGCCGAGGTCGCCCGCTTCAACGAGCTGCTGGCCAAGGCGGTCGCCGACCTGGACCGGGCGGGCTCGTCCCTGGTGCTGGCGTCGCGCCCGGCCTCGTACGACATCCACCGCGACACGTACGACGGCACGCATCCCGCCCCGTCGGGCGAACACAAGCTGGCGGGGGCGTTCGCCGACGCGATGCACGGGGCGTGGGGGCTGGGAGCGCCGTACGAGGAGCGTGCCTGAGCGGGCGTACGGACCTGAGGTCGCCCTGCGGCAGCGGCGTACGGAGCTGAAGGGCCTACGGGGCTACGGAGCTGCCGGGACATCCGCCCCCGGAGCGAGGGGACCCGGAGCGACGGCCCCCGTCGGCTCGGGGGCCGACAGCTGGGCCCGGGTGGGGAGCAGCAGCGGCGTCCCGAGCAGGAGGACCCCGGACACGGTGATCGCGGCGAGCGGGCTCGTGAGCGTGGCGAGCACCCCCCAGATCACCATCAGGGCGGCGTGCAGGAGCTTGGTGGCGGCGCTCCACGTGCTGAGGATGCGGGCCGTCCGGTGCACGGGGGTGCGGCGCAGGCGTTCCGTCGCGTAGACCGGGTTGAAGATCCCCATGCACGTGATCAGGAGCCCCTCGACCACGATCACCGTGAGGAGTCCGCCGACGCCGGGGCCGACGAACGCCAGGCCGAGCGGGAAGACCGACCGCAGCCACCCGGTGACGGCCATCACCCGGTGCCGGCCGTAGCGCGTGACGAGGCGCCCGGAGAGGCGGGCGCCCACGAAGCCGCCCAGGGCCGGGACGCCGAAGGCCAGACCGTACTGCCAGGCCGGGAAGTGGTACCGGCCCAGCAGGAGCACGGCCAGCAGCGGGGAGGTGGCCATGATGAGGCCGCCGACCAGGATCGAGTTGAGGAACAGGCGCCTGAGGACGGGGTCGGCGACGATGAACCGCCAGCCGCCGAGGAGGCGCGCCCCGCGCGGCCCGGCGGCCGGGTCCCGGGGGGCGGCGACATCGCCCCCGCGGACGCGGAGCACCCCGAGCGCGGACAGCAGGTAGCTGACGGCGTCGGCCATGACCGTGACCACCGGGCCGAGCAGCCCGATGAGCGCGCCGCCGAGGGGCGGGCCCGCCGCGGTCGCCACCCAGCTCGTGCCCTCGAACCTGCCGTTCGCCACCAGGAGCCGGTCCCTGGGGACCAGGTGTTTCAGGTAGGCGCCGGACGCGGCGGTGAAGGCGATGCCCGCGGTCCCGGAGACGACCGACACAACCAGCAGTTGGGCGTACGACAGCACCCCCAGCAGGTACGCGGCCGGGACGCTCGCCGTCGCGGCGAACCGGACCAGGTCCATCCCGATCATCACCGGGCGCTTGGCCCGGTGCTCGACCCACGGCCCGAGCGTGAAGGCGACCACCGCCGCGACGGCGAGCCCGGCCGCCTCCAGCAGCAACACGGCGAACGCCGACGCGTCCAGCACCCGCACCGCGATCAGCGGGAACGCGCCGAAGGCGATCCACGTACCGTACGTACTGACGGCGTAGGCCGCCCACAGCCGACCGAAGTCACGCCCCAACCGCTCACGCACGCGCTTCCCCACTTCCCCTTGCCCCACGCACCGCTGTCCGGCTCCCCGCATCACACCCCCCGTACCGCCTCCGGATCAAACAACCGGCCCCGGGCGAGCCACAACCGTCGGTTGAGCGCCCCTAGGCTGCTCCCATGGATACGGAAGCGGTGCGGTCGTTCGTCCGGGCGGCCGAGCTGGGACAGCTGCGGCACGCGGCCGACGAGCTCGGCGTGACACAACAGGCGGTGTCGAAGCGGGTCGCGGCCCTGGAGCGGGAACTCGGCGTCCGGCTGTTCACCCGTACCGCCCGGGGTGTCGAGCTGACCCTCGACGGGCAGGCCTTCCTCCCGCACGCCCGGAACGTCGTCGCGGGCGTCGAGCGGGCCGTCACCGCGATCAGGCCGGGGGCGCGGGCGCTGCGGATCGACGTTCTGGGCCTGCGGTCCGCGCAGGCCGTCGTCCTGCACGACTACTGGCGGTCGCGGCCCGGGACCGAACTCGACGTCGTCACCCTCCGCGTCAACGACCCGCGGGAGGCGGTCGCGGCCGTCCGGGCGGGCGAACTCGACGCATCGTTCCGCTCGGTCACCGACCCGGCCGTACTGCCGCGCGAGGTGCGGATGATCCACGCGTTCGACTCCCCGCTGGAACTCCTCGTCGGCCCGCGGCACCCGCTCGCCGGCGCCAGGACCCTGACCCCGGAGCGGCTGCGGCGGCACCGGATCTGGGTGCCGGGCATCGCGCCGCACAGCGAATGGGCCGAGTTCTACGACGAGTTGGCGACGGAGTTCGACCTCCGGATCGACGCCGCGGGCCCGAACTTCGGCAACGAGGTGCTCCTCGACATCCTCGCGGACTCCGCGGACGTCGCCACCCTCGTGGGCTCGCGCGACCGGTACCTCTGGCCGGCCCAGCACGACCTGCGCCGCATCCCGGTGGCGGGGCCGACACTCGCGTACCCGCTCTCGCTCCTCCTCCCCCGGACCGACCCGCACCCCGGACTGCCGCCGGTCATCGACCACTTCGCGAGCCTGCCCCCGCTCCCGGGACCGGTCTGGCGGCCTTCATGGGCGCCGGCGCGGCGCCCCGCGACGAGCTAGCGAGGGCCTGGCCTCGGCGGGAACCGGGGGCGGGCCGTACGTCACACCTCGACCAGCAGCTCCCGCAAGCCCCTGATGACATACCCGGGGCGCCACTCGGGCTCGGCCACAAGCCTCAGCCCCGGGGCCCGGCGCAGCAACGCCCCGAAGGACGCGGCGAGTTCGAGCCGGGCGAGGGGCGCGCCCAGGCAGTAGTGGATGCCGGCGCCGAACGCGAGGTGCGGGTTGTCCGTACGGCCCAGGTCCAGGACGTCGGGGCGGTCGAAGCGGGCGGGGTCGCGGTGGGCCGAGCCGAAGAGCAG
The DNA here is from genome assembly GCF_011694815.1 of Streptomyces liangshanensis. Taxonomy (NCBI): domain Bacteria; kingdom Bacillati; phylum Actinomycetota; class Actinomycetes; order Kitasatosporales; family Streptomycetaceae; genus Streptomyces; species Streptomyces liangshanensis. Next base: position 4,530,023 of record NZ_CP050177.1, on the reverse strand, counting down.
CGCCACCTCACTGCCGCGCGGGATCACCGTGCCGCCGACCTCGATGTCGTCCAGCACCCAGCGCTCGAACATCTGGAGGGGGGTGTCGAAGCGCAGCAACTCCTCGACGGCGGGGGCCAGCGGATCGGCGGCGGAGGGCAGCGATTCCCCAGCGGCGAAAGCCGTCGCGGCGGCCATGTCGGCGCGCAGCCGGGCCAGTTCGGCGGGGTGGCGGAAGAGGGTGAGCCAGCCGTTGGCTGTGGTGTTGACCGTCGCCTCGTGGCCGGCGTTGAGCAGCAGCACGCAGGTGGAGACCATCTCCTGCTCGGTGAGCCGGTCCTCCGCGTCGTGCGCGGCGATCAGCGCGCTGATGAGGTCGTCGCCGAGATCGCCGCGCCGCCGCGCGATGAGCCCGCGCAGGTACGTGGAGAACTCGACCGACGCCTCGACCGCGCGCCGGGCCGTCTCCTCGGTCGGGTTCAGCTCGAACATCCCGCAGATCGCCGACGACCAGGGCCGCAGCAGGGGCCGGTCCGCCTCGGGGATGCCGAGCATCTCGGCGATGACCGCGACGGGCAGCGGCTCGGCCACGGCGGCCACCAGATCGCCCCCGCCGTCCGCGACGAACCGGGCGACCAGGTCCTCCGCGAGCCGGGCGACCGTGGGGGCGAGCCGGTCGACCGTGCGCGGGGTGAAGGCCAGGGAGATCAGGCGGCGGATGCGGGTGTGGTCGGGGGCTTCGAGGTCGAGGAGGCCGTTGCCGTTGAGGGTGTGGAAGGGCTCGTGTGCGGCGGGCGGTGCGGTGCGGCCGAACTCCTCGTGCGTGAAGCGGTGCAGGTACGTACGGCCCAGGCGCCGGTCGCGGAGGAGGGCCCGTACGTCGTCGTAGTGCGGGACGAGCCACTGCCCGGTCGGCTCGAAGTACGTCACGGGCCCCTGGGCGCGGAGGCCGGCGTAGGCCGGGTAGGGGTCGGCGATGAACGAGGACTGCCAGGGATCGAAGGCGGGCGCGGTGGTCATGGGGGTCAGGGTAGAGCGGGGTGCGTGGGCGGTCCGGGAGGGGAGGGGTTCGGGTGCCGGGGGGCTCGTACCCCAGGTGCGTACACCGGGCGCGTGTCTCGGGCCCGTATCTCGGGCGCGTGCGACCCGGACCCGTGGGCCGGACGGGCTTCCCCGTCCGTCCGGCCCACGGTGGTCGTGTGCGTGCGTGCCCGCGTACGTGCGTGCGTGCCCACGTACGTACGGCTCAGGGCCGCGGCCCGAGCACCGTCCCGGAGGTGGTGTCCGTCACCGTGATGGCGACCGCCGGGCACGAGTCGGCGGCGTCGAGCAGCACCTCGGCCGGTTCCGCGTCCGCCGCGCCGGGCACCACCGCCGCCGTCGCGCTGTCCAGCTCGAACCGGTCGGGGGCCAGCGCGGCGCACATCCCCGAGCCGATACAGGCGTGTTCGTCCACCTCCAGATGCCAGGTCATGCCGTCACCACCCCACCGTCATGCGGCGTGGGGCCCGCACGATCATCTGGTCCTTCCACTCGATCTCCCCCACCACCCGCAGCCCGGGCATCTTCGTGACCAGGGCGTGCAGCGCCTCGTGGAGTTCGAGCCGGGCGAGCTGCGCGCCCAGGCAGTGGTGGACCCCGTGTCCGAAGCCGAGGTGCTGGTTGGCGGTGCGGTCGAGCCGTATCTCGTGCGGGTTCTCGAACCGCCGCGGGTCCCGGTTCGCCGAGCCGATCGCGACGAGCACGGGCTCGCCCTTGCGGACCAGGACCCCGCCGACCTCGATGTCCTCGGTGGCGTACCGGGCGAATCCGCCGCCCACGCCGAGCGGGATGAACCGCATCAACTCCTCGACGGCGCGGGGGATCAGCTCGGGCTCGATGACCAACCGGGCCCATTCCTCGGGGTGTTCGAGAAGGACGTGCACGAAGTTCGGGATCTGCGAGGCGGTCGTCTCGTGCCCGGCGATGAGGATCGCGATGCACATGTCGACCAGTTCGACCTCGGTGAGGCGGTCCTTGACGTCCTTGGCCTCGATGAGCGCCGACATCAGGTCGTCCTGCGGATCGGCCCGGCGCGTGGCGACGTGCCCCGCCATGTAGGCGCGCAGGGCGACCTGGTTGGCCCTCTGCTCCTCCTCGTCGATGATGCTCGTCGACAGCGCCGCGTCGCTCCAGGCGCGGAACTTGGGCCGGTCGGCGGCCGGTACGCCGAGCAGTTCGCAGATGACGGCGACGGGCAGCGGGAGCGCGAACTCCTCGACCAGGTCGGCCGTACCGCCCCTGGCGATCAGGCCGTCGAGCAGCTCGCCGGTCAACTGCCTTACCCAGGGCCGTAATCCCTCGACCTGGTGCTTGGTGAAGGCCCGGGAGACCAGGGTGCGCAGGCGGGTGTGGTGGGGCGGGTCCATCGAGAGAATGTTCTCCTCGGTGACGGACGGGGTGAAGCGGGGTTCGTCCTTCTCCAGCGACATCGCGCGGGAGAAGCGGAGATCGCCCAGGACGAACCGGGCGTCGGCGTAACGGGTGGCCAGCCACGCCGGTTCGCCGTGCGGCATCTGGACGCGGATCATGCCCTCGGCGTCCTGTGCGGCGGCGTACGCGTCGTGGAGGCCGAGGCCCCCTCCGTCGTTGAAGGGGTACGGGACAGGGGCGGGTACGGCTGCGGGGGGTGTGCTCAAGGTGACTCCACTCGAACTGTCGAACGAGCCTGGTCAGGGGCTCGTTGAGGTCTCCGTCCGGAGTTTGCAAGCAGACGCTTACAACGCTAGGCAGGGCGCCGGGATGCCGTCAAGACGGCCGCGCCCGGCGGTGCGGGCGCTACGGTGTGCGCTGGGAGGGACCGTGGCCGAAAAACAACAACCCCGGCGCCGCGACGCGGCGGGGACCCGACAGGCGTTGCTCGATGCCGCCACCGCCCTCTTCGCCGAGCGCGGCTTCGCCCGCACGACCGTGCGGGACATCGCGGACCGCGCGGGGGCGAACCAGGCGCTGATCTTCCGCTACTTCGGCTCGAAGGCGGCGGTGTTCGAGGCGGTGACCGCGCGCCAGGGCCGGGCCCAACTGGACAGCACCCCGCTGGAGAAGCTGCTCGACGCCACCCTGCGCAGCATGCTCCGCGACGAGCCGGGACAGCGGCGCGACCACACCCTGGTGACGTTCCTGCGCTCGCTCGGCAGCGAGGGCCCGGCGGCCAGCATCGCCGAGCAACTGGGCGCGGACTACGCGGGCGCGCTGTCCACCCTGACCGACGCGCCGGACGCGGAACTGCGCGCCCAACTGGTCCTGGCCTGGCTGGTGGGCATCGGCCTGGTCCGCGACGTCAGCCGTATGGAACCCCTGGCGGGGGCGGACACGGACGAGATCTGCGCACTGTTCCTGACGGCGGCGAGGACGTTGCTGGAGCGTACGGAATGAACGGGACGGGCCCACAGCTCCACGCCCCGGCCACGACGACGGCCGCGGCACTGACCCTGCGCCCGTGGGCGGAACGGGACTTGCCGTCCCTGGTCGAGGCGTACGACGACCCGGTGATGCTCCGGTCGACCCAACACCCGGTGACGGACGGGGCGGAGGCGATCCGCTGGCTGGAGGAGAGGGCGCGGGGGTGGGCGACGGGGACGCGCCCGAGCTTCGCCGTGTTCGAGGGGACGCGGCTGGTGGCGCACATCTCCCTCAGACACGCGGGCTTCAGCGGCACCGCGGACACGGCGGAGGTCGGCTACTGGACGGTGGCGGCGGCCCGAGGCCGCGGGGTGGCACCGCGCGCACTGGAGGCGGTGACGGCGTGGGCATTCAGCAAGGCCGGCATGGCCGGCATGGCCGGCATGGCCGGCGGGCCCGGCCTGAACCGGCTGGAACTCCTCCACCAGGTCAACAACCCGGCCTCGTGCCGCGTAGCCGAGAAGGCCGGCTACGGGTACGAACGAACCCTTGCCCCGCACCCGCCGTTCCCCCTGGAGGGGCACCTGCATGGGAGGGTGCGGGTTCGGGCGGGGGCGTAGTCGGGGTGGGCGTTGTTGTTCTGATTGACGTGGGGGCCGCCCCTTGCTGTTGAGTGTCGCGGTTTCGGGTCGGGCGTCAAGGGCGCTCCTTCGTCGCGTCGGCTCCGCCGATTCCGCTTCGCTCCACCCTTGACCCCCGCCCCGAAACCGCAAGTGAAGGCGAGGGGGGCGGCCCGGGGAGGGGTCCCCCGGGAAGGCCCGGGAGCGGTTGCCGTTTCTTCCGGGCTGCGGATCGGGTGGGGGTTAGCGCACCACTTGAATGGGGCGGCAGGCCTCGGCTCAGCGGCTGGAAGGCGGACTGTTGGCGGGTGTACAAGCACCGTGTCTGAGATCCGTGACCAGCTGCGGGCTGAGGTGAGGGACATCCCATCCGGCGACCAAGACACCCCATTCACCCAGCCTCGGAATTCCCCTGGCGGCCTTTCCACCCCAGCCTTGCGTCCTGCGTTCCGTTGACCGGAACCCAGGACACACAACCCGCCGGATAGGGCCGGCGGAGGGATGGGATGGGGCCTGCCAGCCGCCTCACTCACCCCACCAACCCCATCAACCCCACCCGCCTCCCGGCGTGGGGGTGATGTCCGCATAACGGCCGGGGAGGCGGCAACCGACGGCTGAAACCACCCCACCACCCACCCCAGCCAGGCCAAATGCCCCATTTGCCCTGGCTCAGGAGCCCTCCGGTGGCCCTTCCTCCCCGGTCTTGCGTGCTGTGTTCCGTTAGTGCGTATTCGGGGCACATCACCGGCCGGAAGGGGGGCGACTGGCCGTCTGCCCCCTCTCGCCTGCCCCTCCACCCACCCAGCCCAGACACGGTGCTTGCACACCCGCCAACAGACGGCCAGCTAGCCGCTGAGCCGAGGCCCGCCGCCCCATTCAAGTCGTGCGCAAACCCAGCCCCGAGCCGCAGACCGCGACGAAAGCCCGGCAACGAACAGGCCCCTCGGGGACCCCTCCCCCGGGCCGCCCCCCTCCACCTTCACTTGCGGTTTCGGGGCGGGAGTCAAGGGTGACCGAAGGTCATCGGCTTGCCGACGCGACGAAGGAGCGCCCTTGACGCCCGACCCGAAACCGCGACACTCAACAGCAAGGGGCGGCCCCCACGTCACACAACACAAGAACGCCGACCTCGACTACGCCCCCGCCGTAACCCGCACCCACCCCCGAAAAGAATCCCCCAGGAGCACCCCCATGTCGCACTATCCCCCCATCGAGCCCCACGACCACGGTCTGCTCGACGTCGGGGACGGGAACCTTGTGTACTGGGAGGTGTGCGGGAATCCCGAAGGGAAGCCCGCGCTTGTCGTCCACGGTGGTCCCGGGTCCGGCTGCAACGCCACCACGCGGCGGTACTTCGACCCCGACCGCTACCGCGTCGTCCTCTTCGACCAGCGCAACTGCGGCCGCAGCATCCCGCACGCCGGCGATCCCGCCACCGACCTGCGGCACAACACCACCGACCACCTGATCGCCGACATGGAACGGCTGCGCGTCCACCTCGGCATCGACAAGTGGCTCCTGTACGGGAGTTCCTGGGGCTCCACCCTGATCCTCGCGTACGCCGAGCGCCACCCCGAGCGTGTCTCGGAGATCGTCATCTCCTCCGTCACCACCACCCGGCGCTCGGAGATCGACTGGCTGTACCGCGGCGCCGGCCAGATCTTCCCCGAGGAGTGGGAACGCTTCCGCGACGGCGTCCCGGAGGAGGAGCGGAAAGACGGCGACCTCTTCGAACTCCTCGCGGCCTACGGCCGGTTGGCCGAGGACCCCGACCCCGCCGTACGGGAGCGGGCCACGGCCGACTGGTGCGCCTGGGAGGACGCCGTACTCTCCCAGGAACCGCACGGCTCGGCCCGCCCGTACAGCGACCGCCCCCCGGCCGCCCGCCGGGCCCTCGTCCGGATCTGCGCCCACTACTTCTCCCACGCCGCCTGGCTGGAGGAAGGCGCGCTGCTGCGCGGCGCGCACCAACTCGCCGGGATCCCCGGGGTCCTTGTCCACGGCCGCTTCGACCTGGGCGGTCCCCTGGTCACCGCCTGGGAGCTGGCGCGCGCGTGGCCCGACGCCCGGCTGGAGATCGTGGAGGACGCGGGCCACAAGGGCAGCGCCACCGAACGCCTCGCGGTACGAACGGCGTTGGACGGCTTCGCCGACCGGTAGGGGCCGACTCGGAAAGCCACCAGGACCGGCCGAGCCGCGGACGGGGGGTTGCTTCGAGTGCGCTCGAACGCGTTGGCTAGTGCGACATGAAGTACACGCAGCTCGGACGCACGGGACTCGAGGTCAGCCGACTCGTCCTCGGGACGATGAACTTCGGCCCGCTCACGAACGAATCCGACAGCCACACCATCATGGACGCCGCCCTCGCCGCGGGCGTCAACTTCTTCGACACCGCCAACATCTACGGCAGGACGGCGGGCAAGGGCCGTACCGAGGAGATCCTCGGCACCTGGTTCGCGCAGGGTGGCGACCGCCGCGACAAGGTCGTCCTCGCCACCAAGGTGAACGCGTACATGGGCGACGGCGACCAGGCGTGGCCCAACCACCACAAGCTCTCCGCCCTCAACATCCGCCGTGCGGTCGAGGCCAGCCTCAAGCGGCTCCAGACCGACTACATCGACCTCTACCAGTTCCACCACATCGACCGCGCCACCCCGGTCGAGGAGATATGGCAGGCGATCGACACCCTGATAACCCAGGGCAAGATCCTCTACGCGGGCTCGTCCAACTTCCCCGGCTGGAAGATCGCGCAGACCAACGAGACGGCGCAGCGCAAGGGTTCGTACGGCCTGGTCAGCGAGCAGTGCCTGTACAACCTCGCCGAGCGGCGCGCCGAGATGGAGGTCGTCCCGGCCGCACGCGAGTACGGCCTGGGTGTCCTCCCCTGGTCGCCGCTGGCCGGTGGCCTGCTCGGCGGCGTCCTGCGCAAGGAGCGGGAGGGTACGGGATCCGGTGGCCGTTCGAGCGGCGGGATCACCGATCCGGCCGTCCGGGCGCAGATCCAGTCGTACGAGGACCTGCTCGACAAGCACGGCATCGACCCGGGTGAGGCGGCGCTCGCGTGGCTGCTCACCCGGCCGGGGGTGACGGGCCCGATCTCCGGACCCCGGACCCTGGAGCAGCTGGAGTCCGCCGTGCGCGCGGTGGACCTGGAGCTGTCGGACGAGGTCCTGGCGTCGCTGGACGAGATCTTCCCGGGTCCCGGCGAGACGCCGGAAGCCTTCGCCTGGTAGTCGGCGGTAGCGGGGGTACGCGGTGTCGCCGCGTACCCCTGGCCCCCGGCCGTCCTCGGCCCGGCGGCAAACTCCCGGCGGCTAGCTCCCGACGGCCGCCGCGACGGCCACGATCACGAACATCAGCACCAGCACGCCGGCCATGATTTGGTTTCGGGTCTTGGGGTTCACTCGTCGAGATTAGCGCCCGGCCCCGGCCGGCCCCTCGGCCGGGGGCCCGCCGTCCCCCGGCCCGAGCGGGCAGCGCGCGACCGTCTCGTACCGCGGCTCCTGCCCGGGCCCCCACCCCACCGGCCCCGTCCCGGGCAGCCGGCTGCGGACGAGCGCCACCTCGGACACCTCCCACGCCGCGCCCTCGAAGCCGGCCAGCGCCTCGACGTACGGCCGCAGGTCGTCCCCGCCGGCCCCGTCCGCGCCCCGCGCCCGCTCCGTACGCGCCAGGGTCAGGTGCGGCTGGTAGCGGCGGTGCTCCTCCATCGGTACGCCGGCCCGCCGCGCGGCGGCGTCGGCCCGCTCCGCGAGGAGCCGCAGCCGGTCGAGGTCCCCGGCGGCCCCCGCCCACAGCGCCCGGTCGCCGAAGTGCCCGCTGCCGTGGACACGGAGCGAGAAGGGCCCGGTACGGTACGCGGCCTCCGCCAGCCGAGCCGTCAGCTCCGGCACCACCGCGTCGTCCACCTCCCCCATGAACGCAAGCGTGAAGTGCCACCCGGCCTCCCCGGTCCACCGCACCGGAACGGCGCCCCCACGACCCAACGCCCGCAACGGACGGACCGCAAGGGCAAGTTCGTCGACAACAAGATCGGGCGGCAACACGGCGGCGAAAAGTCTCATCCCCCGAGTCTCCCCCGCCCCACCCGACACGAGCACGCACGTCGCACATCCGCTCGTAACCCGTTCACCGTGCGTATCGTTGTACCGCGTGGCTGCCACATTGCCCGGCAGCGGGGAGGAGCGCCACGATGACCGTCGTAGAGACCGACAGGATCGACATGGCCCACGAGAGCGCAGAGCTGACTCTGGACACGCTGTTCGAACGGCTTGAGCAGATGCCCGTCCCCGAGGGTTACAAGGTCGAGATCGTCGGGGGGAACATTCACATGTCGCCACAACGGGACACCCACTGGGAGATCATCCTGGATCTCATCGAGCAGCTGAGGACCCGATACCCGCGCACCCAGGTGAAGTCCGACGTGCGCATCGATTTCCCCGGGCACCTGAACGGCTTCGCACCGGACGTCGCCAAACTGGCCGACGGAGCGAAGAAGGACGCGCGCGGGCGGTGGAGCCACGAAGACCTGGAGTTCATCGCCGAGGTGATCTCCCAAGGGACCGCCCCCAACGACTACGGCCCGAAGAAGGCGGCCTACGCGGCGGCCGACATCCCCGTCTACCTGATCGCCGACCCGTACACCGGCCTGTGCCGCGTCTTCACCGAGCCTAAGGACGGTGAGTACGCCTCCGAGCTCACCGTCCGCTTCGGCCACGAGGTCGACCTGACCGGCACGGTCGTCGACCTGAGGCTCAGGACCGCGGAGTTCCCCCGCGACTGAGCCGAGCCCCCCGACGCACCACCGACCCCTCACACCGTCGCCGGCACCCGCTCGCCCTCGGTTCTCGGGACCAGGTCCACGTGTGGGCGGCCGTCGCGGAGGCCTACCTTGACGCGGACGCCGACCACGCGGGTCAGGATCACGCCGATCGTGGCCGCCGCGATCAGGGAGACCGCGCCGCCCGTCGCGAAGCCGACGCGGGCGCCGTACGTGTCCGTCACCCAGCCCAGGAGCGGGCCGCCCACCGGGGTGCCGCCGACGAAGACCATCATGTAGAGGCTCATCACGCGGCCCCGCATCGTGGGGTCGGCCGCCATCTGGACGCTCGTGTTCGCGCTGATGTTGGTCGTCATGCCGAGCATGCCGATCGGCAGCAGCAGCAGCGAGAAGAGCCACACGGACGGCGCGAACGAGACCAGGAACTCCAGCAGCCCGAAGCCCACCCCCGCCAGGATCAGCAGGCGCAGCCGCGAGGAGCGGCGGCGGGCCGCGAGGAGGGCGGCGGCCAGGGAGCCGACCGCCATCAGGATGTTGAAGAACGAGTACAGCCCGGCGCCGCCGTGGAAGATCTCGTGGGCGAACGCCGTCAGCCAGATCGGGAAGTTGAAGCCGAACGTGCCGATGAAGCCGACGAGGACGATGGGCCCGATGAGTTCGGGCCTGCCCCGTACGTACCGCAGCCCCTCCCGCAACTGCCCCTTGCCGCGCGGCACTCGCTCGACCTTGAACAGCTCGCTCTGACGCATCAGGAGCAGGCCGGCGAGCGGCGCCAGGAAGGAGAGGCCGTTCAGCAGGAATGCGTAACCGCTGCCGACCGTCGTGATCAGCACACCCGCGACGGCGGGGCCGATGAGGCGGGCCGACTGGAAGTTCGCCGAGTTGAGGCTGACGGCGTTGCGCAACTGGCTCGGGCCGACCATCTCGGAGACGAAGGACTGCCGGCTCGGGTTGTCGACGACCGTCACCATGCCGAGCAGGAACGCGATCAGGTAGACGTGCCAGACCTGGACGTGGCCGGAGAGGGTCAGGAAGGCGAGCGAGAGCCCGCAGAGGCCCATGGCGGCCTGGGTGGCCAGCAGGATCTGGCGCTTCGGGTAGCGGTCGGCGATGACGCCGCCGTACAGGCCGAAGAGGAGCATCGGCAGGAACTGGAGCGCCGTCGTGATGCCGACGGCCGCCGAGGAGCCCGTCAGGCTCAGGACCAGCCAGTCCTGGGTGATGCGGGACATCCACGTACCGATGTTGGAGACCACGGCGCCCGTGGCGAACAACCGGTAGTTGCGGATCTTGAGGGAGGAGAAGGTGCCGCCTTTGGTGCCCTTGGCGGGGGTCAGGGTGGCGTCCGGCGTGGCGCCGGAGGTGGGGGTCGGGGAGCCGCCGGGGGTGGGGGTGGCGGCGGGGGTGCTTCCGGTACTGCTGTCGTGGGCGGATTGCGGTGCGGGGGCGGAGTCTGCTCCGGATCCCGAACTCAACGTTGTTTCGCCTCCTTGCGGCGCGCGGGTCAGAGGTGGGCGAGCTTCTCCAGGACGGGGGCGGCCGCACGCAGCTTCGCCCATTCGTCCTCGTCGAGGCCCTCGGCGAGGGAAGCGAGCCAGACGTTGCGCTTGCGGCGGCTCTGTTCGAGCATCGCCTCGGCCTCTTCGGTCTGGCTGACCACCTTCTGCCGACGGTCGTCGGGATGCGGCTCCAGCCTGACCAGGCCCTTCGCTTCGAGCAGGGCCACGATTCTGGTCATCGACGGCGGCTGCACGTGCTCCTTGCGGGCCAGCTCCCCCGGGGTGGCGGAGCCACAGCGGGCGAGGGTGCCGAGCACCGACATCTCGGTGGGGCTCAGCGACTCGTCGACACGTTGGTGCTTCAGACGCCGGCCCAGCCGCATGACGGCGGATCGGAGAGCGTTCACGGCGTCGTCGTTCTCGTCACCGTGGGACAGATCAGGCATGTATTTAGCGTAACTCATTACCCATGCTAAATACCACCGGGGTGCAGGCGCGTAAAGACCACTCGAACGAGTGAGAATGCCGCCGAAAGCGGCACCGGGGAGCGGGTCCGCCCCTGACCCTGGACCGCATGGGATCGACTGTGCTCAGCCTGCGGATAGACGGTGAGCTGCTCGACCGGCTCAGGCGGCATGCCGCCAGACGGGGGATGACCGTCCAGGACTACGTGGTCAGGACGCTCGTCCGCGACGACTTCGACGAACGGTTCCAGGCCGCCGTGGACGAGACGGAGAAGTTCTACGGGGTGCCGTAGGAGGCGGGTGGGGTGGGGCGGAACGGCCCGACCTAGACTGCCCCCATGACCGGCTCCCCGACCAGAACCCCCCAGCGTGAGGCGCCCGAGCCCCTGGAGGGGCCGGTGGTCGCCACCATCGTGGGCGGGACGATCATCTGGTTCGTCCTCTTCCTCGTGCAGCTGCCGTTCTACGGGTGGTTCAGCGACCACGGGCACACGTGGTGGATCTGGACCTGCCTGGCCGGCGCGGGCCTCGGCCTGATCGGGATCTGGTACGTACGGGGGCGCGACGCGGCGCTCAAGCGCGCCGCGGCCGAGGGCTCCGGTCCGGAGACCCCGCCCGGGACCTGATTCCGGGAGCCCGCCGGCGGACCCGAGGGCGGCGCGCGGATCTGGGGGCGGCGTGCGGATCTGGGGGCGGTGTCAGGGGCACCCGTACCGCCTCGGGACGATCCGTCTCCACCCAGGGTCGGATCTTCGCCCCGCCCTGCGGGTGAAGCGGCCCCCCGGGTCGTACCGTCGGAACCATGACTCAGCGGGCGACGAGCGGCACCGACGGCTCCGCCACGGGCGGCACCGCCACCGACGGGCCCGCCACCGGCCTGACCCCCGCCGAGGTCGCCGAGCGGGTCGCGCGCGGCGAGGTCAACGACATCCCCGTCCGCAGCAGCCGCTCCACCGCCGACATCGTCCGCGCCAACGTCTTCACCCGCTTCAACCTGATCATCGGGGTGCTCTGGGCGATCACGTTCTTCGTGGCGCCCATCCAGGACACCCTCTTCGGCTTCGTGATCATCGCCAACACCGGCATCGGGATCGTCCAGGAGATGCGGGCCAAGCGCACGCTCGACGGCCTCGCGGTCATCGGGGAGGCCAGGCCCGTCGTCCGGCGCGCCGGGGTCGCCGCCGCCCTCTCCACCTCCGACATCGTCCTCGGCGACCTCATCGAGCTGGGCCCCGGCGACAAGGTCGTGGTCGACGGGGAGGTGGTGGAGGCGGACGGCCTGGAGATCGACGAGTCGCTGCTGACCGGAGAGGCCGATCCCGTACTGAAGCACCCCGGCGACCCCGTGATGTCGGGCAGCTTCGTGGTGGCCGGGGGCGGGGCGTTCCGGGCGACGAAGGTCGGGCGGGACGCGTACGCGGCCCAGCTCGCGGAGGAGGCGTCGCGCTTCACGCTGGTCGACTCGGAGCTGCGCAACGGCATCAGCACGATCCTCAAGTACGTGGCGTGGATGATGGTCCCGACGGCCGCCGGCCTGATCGTCAGCCAACTCGTCGTCAACCGGAACAACTTCAAGGACTCCCTGGCCAGGACCATCGGCGGCATCGTCCCGATGATCCCGGAGGGCCTGGTCCTGCTGACGTCCGTCGCCTTCGCGATCGGGGTCGTCCGGCTGGGCCGCCAACAGGCCCTCGTACAGGAGCTGCCCGCGATCGAGGGCCTCGCGCGCGTCGACGTCGTCTGCCTCGACAAGACGGGCACGCTGACCGAAGGCGGCATGTTCGTCAGCGAGTTGCGACCGCTGGGCGATGCGGACGAGACGTACGTACGGCAGGTCCTCGGCGCGATCGGCGCGTCCGACCCCCGGCCGAACGCCAGCCTCCAGGCGATCATCGACGCGTACGGGGGCGGCGGGATGCGCTCCGGGTACGGGGACGGGGGGACATCCTCCGCGTACGGGGACGGCGGGGCGCCCTGGAGGACGACGGAGGCGCTGCCCTTCTCGTCGGCGCGCAAGTACAGCGGGGCGGCCTTCGACGAGGGCGGGGGCGCCACCTCGGGCTGGCTGCTGGGCGCGCCGGACGTCCTGCTGCCGGAGGGGGACCCGGCGCTGTCCGAGGTCGACCGGCTCAACGAGCGGGGGCTGCGGGTGCTGCTGCTGGCGCGGGTGGCGGGGGGAGGGGGCGCGGGGGCGGGCTTGGAAGCGGGCGCGGGCGCGGCGGGTACGGGCGCGGGGGGTGGTGTTGCGAGTTGGGCCGCCGGGTCGGGCCGTACGCCCGGGGTGACCGCACCCGGAGCCGACGATGCGGCGGGATCGACCGCCGCCGGAACCGGACCCGGAGCCGACCACGCCCCCGAGGTGACCGCCCCCGGAAGCGACAATGCGGCCGGGCGGACCGCACCCGCCCCCGGTACCGGTACCGGAGCCGACCACCGGCCCGAGGTGACCGCACCCGCAACCGACCACCCGCCCGGGCCGACCGCCCCCGCCCCCGTCCCCGGAGCCGCCCCCGCCCCCGCGCTGGCCGCCCCCGGCGTCGCGCTTGGTGCGGAGGCGACCGCGCTCGTCGTTCTGGAGCAGCGGCTGCGGCCCGACGCGGCGGACACCCTCCGGTACTTCGCCGACCAGCGGGTGTCCGCCAAGGTCATCTCGGGCGACAACGCGGTCTCGGTCGGCGCGGTCGCCGCCAAGCTCGGCCTCCCCGGCGCCGAGCACACGGTCGACGCCCGCCAACTCCCCACCGATCCTGACGAGATGGCCGACGCGATCGAGGCGGGCGCGGTGTTCGGCCGGGTCACCCCGCAGCAGAAGCGGGCGATGGTCGGCGCGCTCCAGTCGCGCGGCCACACGGTGGCGATGACGGGGGACGGCGTCAACGACGTCCTCGCCCTGAAGGACGCGGACATCGGGGTCGCGATGGGGGCGGGCTCGGAGGCCACGCGGGCCGTCGCCCAGATCGTGCTGCTCGACAACAGCTTCGCGACGCTGCCGTCGGTGGTGGCGGAGGGGCGCCGGGTGATCGGCAACATCACACGCGTGGCGACGCTCTTCCTGACGAAGACGGTGTACTCCGTGCTGATCGCGATCCTGGTGGCGTGCTTCCAGGTGGAGTACCCGTTCCTGCCCCGGCACCTGACGCTGCTCTCGACGCTGACGATCGGTGTCCCGGCGTTCTTCCTGGCGCTGGCGCCCAACAAGGAGCGCGCGCGGCGTCACTTCGTACGGCGGGTCATGCGGTACTCGGCGCCCAGCGGGGTGATCGCGGCGGCGGCGACGTTCGGGACGTACATGCTGGCGCGCGGCCACTACAGCGGCCCCGGCTCGCTCCAGGCCGAGACGAGCGCGGCGACGCTGACCCTGTTCCTGGTCTCGATCTGGGTGCTGGCGATCATCGCCCGCCCGTACACGTGGTGGCGTTTGTTGCTGGTGGTGTCGATGGTGGTCGCGTTCCTGGTGGTGCTCGCCGTGCCGTCGCTCCAGCACTTCTTCGCGCTGAAGCTGGTGGGGACGACGCTGCCGTGGGCGGCCGTGGCGATCGCGGGGGCGGGGGCGGTCCTGCTGGAGGTGGCGTGGCGGTGGGTGGACCGGCACTTCCACCAGACGGTGACGGCGGCGGTGGCGTGACGACGGGCGGGCCCGGGGGACGGGCGAGGCCCGTCGCGGACGGCTTCCCCGACGGGCCTCGTACCTTCTACCGCTGGGACTACTTCACGTCGACGAAGTCACCCGTGGCGTTGATCGCGGGGGTCGTGGACGTACCGGCGAAGCTCCACCGGTAGTACCCGTCGACGGTCGCCTTGGTCGTCGTCTTGAGCGTCCCGGTCGTGGACGTCTTGACCGTCTTCACCGTGGTGTAGGTGGTGGCGGTCTTCTTACGGAACTGGAGCTTCACCGGCTGCGTCGAGTAGCCGGCGTACTTCCCGGTGTCCCAGTTCGCCCGGGCCAGCTTGCCCGTGACCGTGACGGTCTTGCCCTTCTTCACGGGCTCGGGGGCGGCGTTGACGGTCAGCTGGGACTGGCGCTGGAACTTGACGGTGGAGTACTTGTCGTTCCACACGACATCCTGGTCGTTGCCGAGAACGGCAGCGGTGATCTTCCAGGTGGTGGCATCCACGTTGTACAGGTACTCGGGGTCGACCGAGAAGGTCACCGTGCAGGTGGACGTGGTGGCGCCGGCGGCCTTGCACTTCGCCGCGTCCCCGTCCGGGCTGAACCAGTTGTCCGCGTCCTCGGGGCTCGAACCCTTCCAGAGCTCGATGTAGGCATCCTCGATGCCGGAGTCGTCGGACGCGGTCAATGTGGCCGTGACCTTCTTGACAGCGGTGGTGCCCACCGCGATCGGCTTCCCACCGTTCACCACGACCTTGCTGATGACGGGCTGGGTGTTGGCCGACGCAGCCAGGGGCGCGCGCTTGCCGGCGACCGGAGCACGGTCCTGCGAGACGAAACCGCGCTCGCCGAAGGGCACGCGATCGTTGTGCGGCCGGGGCGAGGCCTGGGAGGCCGGGATCGCCAGGGCGGACAGGGCCAGGGCGCCGGTGACGACGGCAACGGTGGCGCGCATACGCATATGTGTTAACTCCCGGTGGAGGTTTGCGAGTCCGATGACTCACACACCAGACCCGCAAACCTCAACGATGGTTGTACACACTTACGAAGATCTCGCGAAGATCACCAACCGCTGCGACACACGCAAGACCCGCGCAAGACATCCGACGTCCGCGAGGACTACTTCACGTCGATCGCGTCACCCGCGGCGTTGACCGCCGGCGTCGTCGTCGTACCGGCGAAGCTCCAGCGGTAGTAGCCGTCGACCGAGGCGGTGACCGTGGTCTTGAGGACGCCGGTGGAGGAGGTCTTGACCGTCTTCACCGTGGTGTAGGTGGTGGCGGTCTTCTTACGGAACTGGAGCTTCACCGGCTGGGTGCCGTAGCCCGCGTTCTTGTTGGTCTGCCAGTCGGCGCGCGTCAGCTTCCCGTTGACCGTGATGGTCTTGCCCTTCTTCACGGGCTCCGGGGTGGCGTCGACCGTCAGCTGGGAGGCGCGCTGGAGGCGGACCGTGGAGGCGGACTCGTTCAGGCCCGGCTGGTCCACGTCGGGGTTGTCGTCGTTGCCGAACGCCACCGCGAGGACGTGCCAGGCCGTGGCGTCGACGTTCTTGAGCTGGGTGGGCTTGAGCGTGACGCTGCCGGTGCAGGTCGTCGTGGTCTTGTTGATCACCTTGCAGGCGATCGAGTTCTCGTCCGGGTCGAACGAGTTGTCGTTCGTGCCCGACCAGAGGCCGGCCGCGGCGACCACGACACCCGAGGCGTCGGTGGCGGTGACCGAGAACGGGATCTTCCTGGCCTTGGTCTCCGTCGCGGTGACGACGATCGCCTTGCCGCCGTTCACGGAGGCCTTGGTGATCACGGCGGGCTTGTTGGCCACGGCGGCCTTGTTCGCGGCGAACGCCGAGTGCTTCGTGGTGACCGTGGAGGTGTGGTGGTCCTCCGCGATGCCCCGCACCACTCCGGTGAGGTGCGCGGTCGCGGCGTGGACGCCGTCCTGCTGCGCGGCCTGGGAGGCCGGGACGGCGAAGGCGGAGAGCGCCAGTGCGCCGGAGGCTGCGGCGACGACGGTGGCACGAATACGCATGTGTTCCCCAAGTACTGGTCCTGCGAGTCTGAGTGACTCGCAGGACCAGACCTGAAGCTCTGGCCAATGGTTGTACCCATGGTCATTCCTTTGCGAAGACCGGGTACGCCCATGACAGGCCCGGACCGGGCGCCTGACCAGCGATCCCGCTCCGGACGGACTCGGCCGGAACCAGCGGCCCCGTTCCGGACCGGCTCAGTCGAACCAGCAATCCCGCTCCGGACGGCTCAGTCGAACCAGCGATCCCGCTCCAGCTCGCCCGTCCGCGACGGGTCCTCGATCAGCGCCGCC
The DNA here is from genome assembly GCF_011694815.1 of Streptomyces liangshanensis. Lineage (NCBI taxonomy): Bacteria > Bacillati > Actinomycetota > Actinomycetes > Kitasatosporales > Streptomycetaceae > Streptomyces > Streptomyces liangshanensis. The sequence goes on along the minus strand of NZ_CP050177.1, from coordinate 4,513,374 downwards.
ACCTCGAACCGCCGCGGCCACTGCCCCGCCGCCCACGCCAGCCCCGCCGCGACGCCCTCCAGCGTCGCCGCGTGCACGACGCCGTCCGGGGTGCGCCGCCAGTCGAGTTCGACGCCCCCGGCGATCAGCTCCTCGTGCTCGACGTACGTCTCCGGCGTGCCCGCGCCCAGCAGGTCCCGTACCGCCTCCGGTACGTCGTGCTCCTCGCCGTCCGTCGTGACCTCCGCCGGGACCGTCGCGCCGAGCCGCCGTACCTGCAACAGCTCCGCCAGCTCAGCCGCGCGGGAAGGCGCGACGGGCAGCAGCGGCAGCCCGCCCGCGAGCGGGAGCAGGTCGGGCGCGTCGGCGATCACCGCGTCGCCCGCGTCGACCACCCGTACCTCACCGTCCACCACCACCCGCAACTCGTCCGGCAGCGTCACCTGGTCCGGGTCGAGATCCGCCAACGCGGTGTAGAGGGAGTGGAGTTGTGCCACCCCCACCGTCCGGCCCGGGTCGGCCAGCCGGCCCAACAGCTCCGCCGCTCCGCCCGGTTCGTCGAGGAGGGCCGCGACGGAGGTCCGTACCCCCAGCGCGTGCAGCACCTGCGCGTCGTCGAAGCCGGACGCGTCCACCGGGTCGTAGAGACCGCTCAGCAGCGGGTCGCCGCCGGCCGCGCGCAGACCGGCGGGGCGGCGGCCGTCGAGCACGGGATGGTCCCGGAGCCACCACGCCGTGTACGACCGTACGGACTCCGTCGTGCCGTCGGGCAGCAGGACGCGTACGGACTGGGTCAGCGCGTCCCGCAGCGGCGGGCGGGCGAGCAGCGCGAGGGCCTGCGGCCAGGCATCGTCGTCCACGAGGTCCAGGTCCCGTACGGCCACGATCTCCGTGGCGACCGGCGGCACCGGCGTCTCCGGCAGCCGGTCGAGCACGTCCTCGCACCAGACGTCCACGGCGTCGAGCAGCCCGGCGTCGTCGGGCTCGGCGAAGTCGCCGTCGCGGGGCTCCAGTTCGTCGGGGTCGAGCACTACATCGGTGGCCCGTACGAGCGCGAAGGTGGCCAGCACCCCGCAGGCGGCCAACGGCTGCTCGCCCCACTTCGCGGCCAAATCGCCGTCGCACAGGGCGAGTTCGTCCTCCCGCATGAGCGCGGCGAACGGGCTTCCCGGCAGCACGAGTTCACCGGCGGGCGCCAGCTCCCCGTCCTCGTCGGTCAACGCGAGGGCGGCCAGCCAGGGTTCGTCGCCCGGTTCGAGCCCGGCGTCCCGCACCAGCCGCAGGACGGTCTCCGCCAGCTCCTCGGCATCGAGGGTGTCCGCGTCCTCGTCCCAGATCTCCCCGGCGTCCATGGAGGCGGCAACGGCGTTGCGTACCTGCGGAGTTGTCAGGACGGCACGCGGGGTCGCGGGCATCGCCCCGAGCTTCTCCAGCAGCGGATGCGCGGCGTCGGGGTGCGCGACCTTCAGCCCGAGGCGGGCGAGGTCGGCGGGCGCCTCGGTGTCGGGGAACGGCAGGAGGACCTGCCGGGGGCCGATCGTCGTACGGCCGTTCGCGAGCGGTACGGGCAGCCCGGACAGCCGATCGGGGTCGACGCCCGCGAGGGTCTCGTACAGCCGCCGCCACCACTCGGGCGGGCGTTCCGCGCCGGCGATCCGGTCGATGGCGTCGCCCAGCGGCAGCCGCCCGACGCCCAGCGTGCGCAGTTCGGTGCGGCGCTCGAACCCGGCGGGCAGCAGGGTGGGCAGCACCTCGGCCAGCACGCGTACGGTGTCGGCGCCGCCGCCCTCCACGACCTCCGCCTCGAAGGGCCGCAGCGCGGTCAGCTCCTCGCTGGGCCCGGCGGGCGCGAGGAACGCGACGCGCGGCAGCCGCTCCAGGATCGCCGCCCGCAGACCGCCGTCCAGTTCGCCCTTGCCGAGCGGTCCCGGCACCAGGTCGATCGTGCCGGTGGAGACGGGCTCCCAGCCGCCGAGCAACTCCGCGTACGCGTCGGCGGCCTTGCCGACGACGAAGTCGGTGAGCGGCCCGGGGGCGGTGTGCCGCCGGCTCGGGTCGAGCGGGAACGACGCGATGAGCAGCGCGGGGACGCCGAGGGGCTCGTCGGTGGGGGTCGGGGCGTGGACGACGGGGGCGGTACGGGGCCGGGCCGGCGCGCCCTCCTCGTCCACGGGCACGGCCCAGGTGACGGCCCAGTGCGGCCGCAGCCGCTCCTCGACGGGCCGCCCTTCCAGCAGCTCCGGCGCGATGGCGCCGTCCCGGCTCACGACGCGCCACCGGTGGATGTCCCCGCCGCCGGCACTGTCGTCGACGTGGACGTACGGCCCTTCCACGGACCGCCGCAACACCCGCTCCCCGCCGGGGGTTTCGACCACGACCTCCGCAAGCCCCGGCAGAGTCAGCAGCAACGCGTCATCGATCTCGCCCAACAGCCGCTCGACAAGATCGAACGCGGCGGCGTCCCGCAGGGGCAGGACGACGACGGTGTCGTACCCCTCGGGCGGCGCGCCCTCGGCGGGCAGCGGCAGACGCAGCAGCGGTACGTGCCCGTCGCGGCGGCGCAGCTCGTCACCGAGCCCCGGGCTGCCCTGGGCGGCCTCGGCGGCCAGCTCCCGGGCCTCGTCCAGCGACCAGCGGACGCCGCCGTGGTGTCCGAGGACGGCGGGCTCGTCGCTGACGGCGAGCACGGCGGCGAACCCGACCCCGAACCGCCCGACGGCCCCTTCGTGCCCCTCGCGCTTGGCGGAGGCCCGCAACGTACTGAGCGACTCGACCCCGGCGGAGTCCAGGGGCGCCCCGGTATTGGCGGCGGTCAGCACACCGGCCCCGTCGCCCCCACCCCCCACCAGACGAAGCCGCAGCCGCCCACTGCCCTGAGCGCCCCCACCCTCGCCTACCCTGCTGATCCCCCTACTGGCCGCATCGGCGGCGTTCTGAGCAAGCTCGACGACCAACCGATCCCGGTAACCGCCGAGCGCGAGGTCCTCCTCGGCGTTGGCGTCCTCCCGGAACCGCGCGGGACTGGCCCCCCACGCGTCGAGCACCCCACGCCGCAGCCGCCCCGTCCCGAACGGGTCGACCCCCTCGGTCGTCCTGACGCCCACGGCATGACTCCACTCTTCGGTGACCGGACGTACGCCTACGCCCTACGCGGCCGAAGGTACCGCGCGAACCCCTCCCCCCGTCGTCGCGGGGTGGCGCGACGGGGCGGCCGACAGCCCCCGGCAATAAACGATCTACAGAGCCCCCCACCCACCCCCACACAACCGCCACACGCCCCCTCCGAACCGGCCGCACGCACCGGCCCCATCCCGGCCGCGCCGAGTCAACGGCCTCCCCCGGCCCGAATCCACCGCTCGTTGTCCCGATGCCGCCCCAGCCCGAGGGTCGCGAACTCGTCCTGGCCCTCGCGGGCGACCACACCCAACCGCCGTAGGGCCTGCGAGATCGGACCACCGTCCGCGGAGAACTCCCGCCCCTCAGGCACGTGCACCGGCCCCCACGCCAACTCCCCGCCCTCCCAAACGGCGGCCGACTGCTCCCCCGCCCCACCGAAGTACTCGGCCTCCACATAGGCGACGGCCCCGGCCCGGGACCACCGGGCCAACACCGCCTCGAACCCACCCGGCAGCCGCCAGAACCCCAGGGCCCGACCGGAATCACCCTCACCAACAGCGTCAACAAGCCGATCAGTCATGGGCACGAGCGCCACCCCACCCCCCAGCGGCACCACACAGGCCCCAACAAGCCCCTCCGAAGCACCCCGGAGCAACAACTCCCCACCCGCCACCGCTTGAAGCTGATACGCCACCCCAACACACCCCCATCAAGCAGCACTTACCCGTCAAATGCGCCCACCGGAACGCCCACCCCAGAGCCAAGCATCACCCCAACACAGCGCCCACCCCCACCCCATCCAACACAGACCCCCATTGCCACATGAGTACGGATACTCACGCACCGTGGTCGCCGGAGCGGATGGAGCACGTGATCACCAGCCGCTACGGTCTGTCTCGACCACCGCGGCATCGCAGTCGCCATTCACATCAGCTCGTCGGCATACGACAAGTCACGGGGAGGGGGCCACGCATGGCGTGGGACGAGTGGGAGCAGCTCAAGACCGCAGCGGCCGAGCGGCACACCACGCGGATGCGGCTGAACCAGGTGCCGCTCGACCCCGGTGGCGGTACCGGCACGCTGGTGTCGAACAAGTCCGCCTGGTCGAGGGCCAGCCGGGACGTCGGCGCGTTCCGTGACGACATCGGCAAGGCGCTGGGAAGGCTTTCGGAGGGCCAGACAGGTCTGGGCGCGGACGCCGGCTGCCTGACCGCGGCGGCCCAGAAGGACGTCCACGAATCCTGGGACCGCTACGTCAGGAGTGTGAACGAGCGGTGCGGGAAGCTCGCGGGTCTGCTGGCCGGGGCGGGCAGCGATCAGCTGAGGACCGACGAGGCGATCATGGCCGAGATCGGCAACCTGAAGGTCGAGCACGCGGACACTCCGGCCGTCGGCGGCCAGGACACGGGGCGGTGATCAGTCATGGACCTCGCGACACTCAAGGCCCTCAAGCCGGCCGAGTACGCCGAAGCGGCCGAGGGATACCGCGGCACCTCCGAGATGGCGAGTGCGGCGAAGGACCGCGTCGAGACGCGGATCGCCGTGTCGATGAGGGGGTCCTTGAAGGGCGAGGCCGCTGACGCGGCGATCGGCCAACTGGCGGAGTTAGGAAAGAACTTCCACTACATCCAGCTCGAATGCGGCCTCGTCGGTTCAGCTCTCGATGCGTTCGCGTACGAGATGGAGGCGGCCAAGAGGAAGCTCGACGCGGCTCTCGACGACGCCCGGGCGGCGGGGCTGACCGTGCACCCCGACGGCTCGATCACCTATCCGCCGGGTGGACAGAAGGCCGAGGACGGCAAGTTACCCGAGGGCGGCACGGTATCCGGCCTGACGGACGGAACGGCCTCCGCCGTCGGCCGCCAGGCAGCCGGCTTCGACCCCAACCCCCACCGCCGCCGGGCACAGGACTGTGCGAACGTGATCGCCGCGGCCCTCAGGCAGGCGACGGAAGCCGACGAGAAGTGGGCACCGAAGCTGAGGGCGTTGAAGGCCGACGACGACCTGACCGTCTCCGACCGGGACTGGGCCGACGCGTCCTCGGACACGAGCGGCGTGCGCGAGGCGGGCAAGAGGTACCTCGACTCGTTGCCGCAGCCACCCAGGGACGGCAGTCCACGGCAGAACGCGGAGTGGTGGAAGAGGCTCAGCACGGAGGAGCAGGCGGCCTGGGTCTCCATGCGACCCGACGCCGTGGGCGCCCTCGACGGACTGCCCTCCACGATCCGGGACGAGTCGAACCGAATGGTCCTCGCCCAGGCCCGCGGCGTCGCGCAGGGCCAGTACGAAACCTGGCTGAGAACCCACCCGGCGCCCGACCGCTTCCAGACCTACATCGACCCCTACACAGGGACCGTGATGAAGGGCGTCCAGGTGGAAACCCAGGCGTGGAAGAAGTGGGAAGAGGCCCGAAAGGGAGCTCACAAAACCCTCGACGGCATGGACGCGATCCAAAGACGCTTCGACGCGACCGGTAAGAACGGACTGCCGGAGGCCTACCTTCTGGGGTTCAGCGCGGAGGGGGACGGCCGCGCGATCATCGCCAACGGAAACCCGGACACAGCGGATCACCGGGCGGTTTATGTTCCGGGCACCTCATCCGATCTGGGAAGTATCGAGGGCAACATCAACCGGATGGCCAATGTCTGGCACGCAGCCAATCGCTATCCTGACGTGCAATCCGTTTCCACGATTACCTGGCTCGGCTACGACGCACCTGACAGCGTCTACAAGGACGCACCGTTCGAGAACTATGCATACGACGGTGCACCGGAATTCCGTGATTTCATGGACGGCCTTGATGTGTCACATTCCGGAGATTCTGCGGCGCACACCACCGTGATTGCCCATTCGTACGGAACGACACTGGTCGGCGCCGCAGCAGAATCTGGCCATCTGAACGCCGACGACGTCATTTTCGCGGGGAGCCCCGGTGTCAAGGTGTCCGATGCGAATCAAATGGATGTCCCGCGGGGTCACGTATGGAACCAGGAGGCCGACGGAGACCCCGTTCCGGACCTCGGCCGCTGGGGTCACGGCGGGGACCACTTCATCATTCCCAGCGACCCGGGATTCGGCGCCTCCCAGATGGCAACCGATACCAAAGGTCACAGCGGTTACTGGGATGAGAACTCGCAGAGCTTAAGAAATCAGGCTCTAGTTGTAGCCGGTAAGGGCAGCAACGTGGAACTGAAACCACCTCCTGACCCCTGGGCGCAAGTGAAGACCATCCAGCGAAAATGACTCGCTACCAGTCCGACGAAGTAGGGCACCTGACGTGAAGACCAAACCGAGCGCCCTCGTGCTCACCCTAACCCTTGCACTCTCCACCCTCACTGGATGCGGCATGACCGAAAATAACTCCTCCGGAACTCCGTTCGCCGGGATCAGCACATCGAGTGACGCTTCCGACACGATGGAAAAGGTATCCAGCGGTATCTACGACCTGATCGGCGTCAAGGGCAAGGCGTCCGACAGTCGCCCAGGGGTTCTGGACTGCTCCGGCAAGGACACGAAAACGTACTTCCGCATTTTCCACCCGTGGGCCTTCACCCCCGGCTCGGCAAGCGATCTCGACGAAGCGATGGAAAGACTCAGGAGCGAACTTCCGAAGCATGGATGGAAAATCGTCGAGTACGGACCGGACACCAGCAAGAACAAGAACATTAAATTGACCGCCGACAACGACAGGAAGAAAGTCGGCGTCAACATCGTTCAAATGTCGAAGAATGATCCACCAATTCTGGACCTTACCGTCGTATCTGGCTGCTACCAGGTCCCGGACGGCGAAGAGGTCGAACGGTTCTAGAAAACGCGCGTTGTTCACCGGCGGGCGAGGAGCATCGCCCTGGGAACGGAGAAGTAACGACACACACGAGGCCATAGAGGCCGCCAGGGTTGTACTAGCGACGGCCTTGCTGACGGACTGCGGGGGCAGCGGAGACGAGGGCAACAAGGGCGGCGTGCTTGATGCGGCCAACCGGGCCAAGAGGCTGGCGAAGTTGAGCGTGCCGTCCGCCTACGACGCGGCCGAGGCCGGAGGGCAAGACCCTGAACTGGGTATCGGAGTCGGTGAACACGGTTCCGCTTTCGGTGGCGCCAAGCTGGACGGCGGTACGCCGCCTCAAACGGCTGTACGGCAATGGTGCGGGCCGTCGGCCGTGGCCGCACGCCCTGGACTTCGGCGCCATGGAACCCGCCGCCTCAGGTGGATGTTGCGGAGGGCGATCCCGAGTGCGGGAAAGTCGCGTACGGCCGGCGGCCTGGCCGACCGACGTCTCGGGCTCGTCGGTGGGCCCGCTATGACGGAGCGACGTGCCTGTGCGGGCCGATCCGGGCAAAGTGCGGGCGGGGGCGGCTTCGGTGTATCGGGCCGTAGGTTCGGCGATGATGTCCGCCCGAGCGGGGGCGACTGGCGGCAACCCGGCGGGCGGCGGTGACACCAAGCGGATCGCGCTCGGCGCGCTCGGCAGCGACGAGAAGAACGTACACCTCTGGCTGTGCTCCGAGCACTGACCCACCGGTCCTGAACTGCCTCGCGATCGCTATGCCTGGCCTGATTGCCCTCGGCTGCCCGGCCGTTCCCGTGCCGACCTATGCGTCGAACTCCTACTCCAGGGTGTACGACGCTGAGTCGAGGGTCATTTCGCTGACCGCGACGGGCTGGTCGTCGGCGGCGTAGGCGGTACGGGAGACGAGGATCACCGGAGTTCTCCGGGCAGGCCCCACCGCTCGGCCTCGGTCTGGGGCGGCATGCGCGAGCGGATCTCCTCGCGGAAGTGCACGGGCGCGATGCCCAACTCCGCGAGCCTCGCGTAGATGCCGCCGGGTCCTCCCGCTCCACGGCGGAACCGGTCAGCAATGCGGCGGGCAGGTAGGAGGTCGCCAACGAGACCGTCCACCACGTAGAGCCGCCTGCGTACGCAGACACCCGCGCCCACCTCAACCCCGCGAGCCTGACGCGCGGTCATGCGGGTGACGTTGTAGGTCGCCGTACTCTCCCGACCGGTGTGCGGTGGGGGTTGCCTCGGGGCCGGTGCCGGGTGCGGGTCACTGCGTCCTCAAGCGCCGGACGGGCTGGATGTGGCCCGGGCCCGTTGCCCGTGCGGGTCAAAGACGTCCTCAAACGCCGGACGGGCTGGGGTGGGTGCCGGACGGGCTGAAAGCAAGCCCCCGGAGGGGGCCGGGTTGTTTGGGCGTGCGCCTGGAAGGGGGGCGGGCAGGGGTCGTGTCCGGAACGTAGAGCGTGTTTTGTGTCGCGTGACGGGGGTTAGCGGGACAGCTGGTTGCGCGCGACGTAAAACATGCAGTGCAGGACATGGCCCCTGGCCGACCCCCGGCGACAACCCGAGGATGGCCACCAGGCCGCAGCGGGCACCATCGAGCCCGTCCGGCGATTGAGGACAAAGCAGTGACCCGCGCGGCCCCCAAGCCCGTTCGGTGCGGGCTACGCGTGGCCCAGGTCTTCGGCTTCTTGGGTTGTCTGGTCCAGGGGGAAGGCGTCCGTAGCCATCGAGTCCATCACCGGCGGTAGCGGGCGCAGGGGGGGTGGCATCACCGCTGCCTCCGAGTGGCCCCCGCAGCCGTACGCCAGCGACACGACGTGCCCGTCCGCCGGGGAGAACTCGTTGGCGCAGACCCCGAACGCCTGTCTCAGCGACCCCGCCAGCGGCAGCAGGAAGCCGCACGACACGCACGGCGCGGGCGCCGCCTGCGCCATCGGGGTCTTCGCGCCGAAGCTCTCGTCCCAGCGGTCCGCCGACAGGTGCAGCCCGTACCGGGACAGCACCCGCGCCCGGCGCATCCCGAGCTCCTCCGCGACCGCCGCGATCGTCCCCCGCGCCGTACCGGAGGGGTCGGAGGAGAGAGACGGGGAAGGGGAGGGGGAAGGGGCTGTGGACTCTGCTTCTACCAGGTCCGCCAAGTTCTGCGGCGTCACCGCCGACGCCACCACCGAGTTCGGCGGTGCCGACTCCTCCGCGTTGTACCCGGGCTCCAGCCGCAGGTCCTCCGCCTCGGTCGGCAGCAGGTCCCCGGGGCCCATGTCGCCCGGACGGAGCCGTTCGCTCCACGGCACCCATTCGGGTGCCAGCAGGGAGTCGGGGCCCGGGAGGAGCACCGTTTCGTCCAGCGTGACGAGCTTCGCGCGGGACGCGCGGGTCACCGTCACGGCCCAGCGCCAGCCGCGGTAGCCGAGCTCCTTGCATTCGAAGAAGTGGGTGACGACCCTGTCGCCGTCGGCCACCGCCGTCACATGTTCTCCGACGACCCCGGGGAAGGCCGCCTCCTCGGCAGCCGAGCGGGCGAGGTCTACCGCCTCGGCGCACAGACGGTCAGGGGTTCGGCTTCGCGTCGTCGCAGCACTCACAGGTCTCGCTTCTCTCCTACGCCGTCTCACGGGTGCGCCGGCCGAGTAGCGATGTACGAGCCGAGGGCGGAGCGGACCAGAGGGCCGCATCGACGTCCACGCCCGACCTCTTCCCGGGCACGCCTACCGTCATCCATTCTGCGGGACGACAAAGAGGCGCGCGGCCGAGAACAACCGCCGGTGGCGCGCTACGCACGCTACCCCCTCTCTCGCCCCCCGCCCACCTGCACGCCGTCTTTCCCGCACTTCCGGCCACACCGCAACAAGCCCGTAACCCTGGCGGGGCCGGGCGGGGAGCGGGTTGCGGCGAGTTTCGGCCCACTCCGAGAGTTTCCCACTCCGAGAGTTTCCGGCGCGTCAGACCGGAACCTCGGGTTCTGTTTGGATTCGATGCGAGCCGCGCAGGCCGGAACCCGCGGTTCCACGCCGGTGAACACCCTCCGCCCTCCCGGTGACACCCACGGTGACGCCCCCCGCTCCCCCGTCATGGCACTGTCACGGCCCCGTCATGGACAGGATCGGTTCGCTTCCCCTGCGGGTGGGGCACTATGACGGGGTGGCAGCCGCAAGGTCGTCCGACGACGCCGGCCCGCTCCGCAGGACGGGGCGGGCTGTCGGCCATGCCCTGCGCCTGCCGTTCACCGCGTCCGCGCGGGGCATCCGCAAGGCCACCCACGCCCACGGGGCGGGCGAGTCCGGGCTCGGCAAGCTGATCGAGCTGCACGCGGTGAACGGCGCCGGTGACGTCATGATCACCGTCGCCCTCGCCTCGACCGTGTTCTTCTCCGTACCGACCGACGAGGCCCGCGGCCGCGTCGCCCTCTACCTCGCCGTCACGATGGCGCCCTTCACCCTCCTCGCCCCCGTCATCGGCCCCCTCCTCGACCGGGTCCCGCACGGCCGGCGCGCCGCCATGGCCGCCGCGATGCTGACCCGGGCCATCCTCGCCATCGCCATGTCCACGTTCGTGGCCACCGGCGGCCTGGAGCTCTACCCGGCCGCCCTGGGCGTGCTCGTCGCCTCCAAGGCGTACGGGGTGGTCCGCAGCGCCGTCGTACCGCGCCTCCTGCCCCCGAACTTCTCGCTCGTCCGCGCCAACTCCCGGGTGACCCTCGCCGGGCTGCTGGCCACCGGTGTCGCCGCGCCCATCGGCGCGGGGCTCCAGATCGTGGGGCCGCAGTGGCCGCTGTACGGCGCGTGCCTGATCTTCACCGGCGGCACGATCCTGGCGTTCACGCTGCCGCACAAGGTCGACTCGGCGAAGGGGGAGCGGAAGGCGCAGCTGGTACGGCACGGCGAGAAGCGGCCGAGTCTGCGGTCGGTGGGGCCCTCGGTCCTGCACGGGCTCCAGGCGAACGCCTCGCACCGCGCGCTGTCCGGCTTCCTGACCTTCTTCCTGGCGTTCCTGCTGCGCGAGCACCCCCTCGCGGGGCAGAGCGCCGCCGTCTCCCTGGGGATCGTGGGGGTCTCGGCCGGGGTGGGCAACGCGCTGGGTACGGCCGTGGGCTCGCTCCTCAAGTCGCGCGGGCCCGAGTTGATCATCGCCACGATGCTGGGGCTCGCCCTGACGGCGGCGATCTTCGCGGCCGTGTTCTTCGGCGGGCTGGCGGTGGCCGTGCTGGGCGCGGTGGCGGGGCTCACGCAGGCCCTGTCGAAGCTGTCGCTGGACGCGACGATCCAGCGGGATGTGCCCGAGGAGGTCAGGACGTCCGCCTTCGCGCGCTCCGAGACGCTGCTCCAGATGTCCTGGGTGGTGGGCGGCGCGATCGGGATCGCGCTGCCGCTGAACGGTTCGCTGGGCATGTCCGTCGCCGCGGGCATCATGGCGCTGGGCGCGCTGGCGGCGGTACGGGGGCTGATCCGGGCCTCGCGGCCGGCCGCGTCCCAGCACCTCGGGCACCACGCGTGACGCCGAGGGCGACCCGTAACCCCCGCACCCCCACGACACCGAGGGCGACGGCCACCCGCGGCCCCCGCGGAACCGCCCGCCGGGCCGCCCCGCCGCACCCTGCGTGCCCCCCGCGCGGCGCGGGGGGTGGCGACCGATAACCTTCGGCCCATGACCGTTGCGTTCTTCTCTGGTAGGGGCCGCCGGGCCGGCATCGCCCTCGGCGCCGTGTCCGCCGGACTCCTCGTCCTCGCCGCCTGTGACAAGCCGACGCCGCTCGCGACCGTGACCGTCGGCGACGACTCGTGGAACAGCGGGGCGAACTGCTACAACGACGGCAAGGCCATCGCGCAGAAGGACCTCCTGAACTGCGTCAAGCGGAAGGCGGAGAACACCGTCGAGGTGAACTCCACCGACGAGGTCCACCTCGGCGTCGAGCCGTCCATCGCGGACCACAGCTGGGCCGTCATCGTCGACGGCACGCCGGTCTTCGACGAGCCGACCAAGAAGACCTACCGCACGATGACGGGCGCCCAGTTCTTCGCCCCCGACCCGCAGACGGGCCAGCCCGCGCCCACGACGCGCCAGGTCAGCTTCCTGAAGATCGACGGGAAGTCGTTCAGCGGGGTGTGGAACTTCACGTTCAAGAAAACCTCCTGATCCGGGTCCTTCCGAGCCCGACCCGGACCACCACGCCGAAGCCGACCCGCCGGAGGCCCCCGCCATGCACGTCCTCGTAGTCACGGCGGTGGCGGCCGAGGCGGACGCCGTCGTCGGCGGACTCGCCGGTTTCACCGCCCTCGGGCTGCGGGAGATGACGGGCGGGTACGAGTTGCGGGGCCACGCCCAGTACATGCCGCGCCCGGCGTCGGTGCGGATACCGGTCGTGGACGTCCTGGTCGGCGGAGTGGGCCCGGCCGCGTCCGCGGCGGCCACGGCGACCGCGCTGGCGTTCTCCACGTACGACCCCCCGTACGACCTGGTCGTCTCGGCCGGCATCGGCGGCGGGTTCGCGCCCCACGCACCCCTCGGCTCCCTCGTCGTCTCCGACGCGATCGTCGCCGCCGACCTGGGCGCCGACACCCCCGACGGCTACCTGCCGGTCGACGAGCTGGGCTTCGGCCGTACGGTCCACCGGCCCGCGCCCGCGCTGTCGGGCCGCGTCGCCAAGGTCCTGGCCGGCGACCCCGCGGTCCGGGTGGTCCTCGCGCCCGTCCTCACCGTCTCCACCGTGACCGGGACCGCCGCCCGCGCCGCCGAGCTGACCCGCCGTCACCCGCGTGCCGCCGCCGAGGCCATGGAGGGATTCGGCGTCGCGGAGGCGGCGTTCCGGCACGACATCCCCTGCGTGGAGATCCGGGCCGTCTCCAACGCGGTCGGCCCGCGCGACCGGGACGCGTGGCGGATCGGCCCCGCGATGGACGCGCTGCGCTACGCGTTCGCCACGCTCACCCCCGTCTTCGAGGAGTCGTCATGACGTCGCAGCCTCAGCCCGTGCCCACTCCCCCGCACGAGGCCGACTCCGGCCGCCCGCTCGACATCGCGTTCTCGCCGTGCCCGAACGACACCTTCGTCTTCGAGGCCTGGGCCCACGGCCGGGTGCCCGGCGCGCCCGCGCTCGACGTCACGTTCGCCGACATCGACATCACCAACGGCATGGCGGAACGCGGGGAGTTCGACATCCTCAAGGTGTCGTACGCCGTGCTGCCGTACGTCCTGGACGAGTACGCGCTGCTGCCCTGCGGCGGCGCGCTGGGCCGGGGCTGCGGTCCGCTCGTGCTGACGAAGGAGGCGGGCACCGACCTCACCGGGAAGACCGTCGCCGTACCGAGCGAACGCTCCACCGCCTACCTGCTGTTCCGGCTGTGGGCGGCCGAGGTGGTCCCCGGCGGGGTGGGCGAGATCGTCGTCCTGCCGTTCCACGAGATCATGCCGGCGGTACGGGACGGCAAGGTGGACGCCGGACTGGTCATCCACGAGGCGCGGTTCACGTACCAGAACTACGGGCTGCACTGCCTCGCCGACATGGGTGCGCACTGGGAGTCCACGACGGGGCTGCCGATCCCGCTCGGCGCGATCATCGCGAAGCGCTCGCTGGGCGCCGAAACGCTCGGCCGGCTGGCCGACGCGGCGCGCGCGTCCGTACGGATGGCGTGGGACGACCCCGAGGTGTCACGGCCCTACGTCCTGGCGCACTCCCAGGAGATGGACCCGGCGGTCGCCGACCAGCACATCGGCCTGTACGTCAACGAGTTCACCGCCGACCTCGGCGAGGACGGGTACGCGGCGGTGCGCGGGCTGCTCACGCGTGCCGCGGCCGAGGGACTCGTACCGCCCCTCCGCCACGACGCGCTGCGACCTGCCTGAGCCGGTGGTCCGGCCCCGTGCTCCCCGCCGTCAGACGTCCAGTTGGTCCGCCACCGCGCGCAACAGGCCCGCGATCTTCGACCCGTTGGCCTTGTCGGGGTAGCGGCCGCGCTCCAGCATCGGGGTGATGTTCTCCAGGAGCGTCGTCAGGTCCTGGACGATCGAGGCCAGTTCGTCGGGCTTGCGGCGCTGGGCGGCGGCCACCGAGGGCGTCGGGTCGAGAACCGTCACCGACAGTGCCTGGTCCCCGCGTTGACCGGCGACGACCCCGAACTCCACGCGCTGGCCTGGCTTGAGTACGTCGACTCCGGCAGGGAGGACCGACGAGTGGACGAAGACGTCGCCGCCGTCGTCACGGGAGAGAAAGCCGAAGCCCTTCTCGCTGTTGAACCACTTCACCTTGCCGGTAGGCACGTCTGTCCTCGTCCTCGTACTCATCGGTGCGCTGCCGCGCGCGAAGGAAATCAGGTCTGATCCGGGTCCGGAACGGCTCCGCAACGGGTCCGAAACGGCTCCGGATAGCACTACAGCGGGTCGCCTGACCCGCCACCCCCAAGGCTAATGGTCCAGGCGCCGGTGACAAGACGTTGCCGGTCGGTTCCTGTCAGCTCCTGTTCCGCAGGGAACTACCCTGGTGGCGTGACTGCTACTCCTGCACCCCGCACGGCCGCTCCCGCGCCCCGCACGGCGGACGAGCCCGGACCCGGCGACGGACTCGTCCGGATCGGCGCGCTCGTCTTCATCGTCGGCGCCGTGGCCACCCTGGTCACCGTGGCGCCCCTGTTCTTCGGCACGCGTCCGTTCCCGACCGTCGCGTACCTCGTCAGCATGCTGATGGGGGTCGGGTTCCTCGTCGCGGCCGCCGGGGTGCTGCGTTCGGTGGCGGCCCAGCGCCGTCAGGCCAAGTCGGCGGCTCAGGCCAGGTCGGCGGCTTCCGACTCCGCGTCGGCCCCGGCCACCCCGGCCGCGTAGGCACGCACCCACGCGGGGAACGCCGTGAGGTCCGGCAGGACCACGTCCGCCCCCGCCGCGAGCAGCTCCGCCTCGTCGCACGGCCCGGTCGGTACGGCGACGGAGAGCGCGCCCGCCGCCCGCGCCCCGCGGACGTCCCCGGTGTGGTCGCCCACGTAGGCCGACGCCCCGTGCGCGCGCAGCGCCTCCGCCTTGCCCTCCGCCCACAGCGACCCGATGACGTCGTCCGGTTCGATGCCGAGGTGCGCGAGGTGGAGCTTCGCGTTCGGCTCGTACTTCGCGGTGACGACGATCACCCGGCCTCCCGACGCCCGGACGGCGGCGACGGCCTCCCGCGCGCCGGGCAGCGCCGTGGAGGGCGTGATGGCGTAGGCGGGGTACATCTCGCGGTAGCGGTCGCCCACTTCGGCGATCCGGTCCTCGGGGAACCAGTGCGCCAGCTCCCGGTCGAGCGGCGGCCCGAGCCGGGTGACGGCGAGGTCGGCGTCGATCGGGACGCCCGTCTCGGCGGAGAGCGCCAGGAAGGCGGCGCGGATGCCGGGCCGTGAGTCGATCAGGGTCATGTCGAGGTCGAAGCCGACGGTGAGCGCGCGCGACGGGGTGGACCGCGACGGGGCGGACGGGGTGAGGGAGGCCATGGGTGCCATTGTGCCCGGGCCGTGCCCGGCAGTGCGGGGCCGCCGGCGGCCGTCCCCGGTACGTCCCCCGTCCCGCCGCTGCCCGTCCCCGGCCGTCGGTGGCCGGAAAGGGCTGCTTAGACTGAGCCGGGCCACTTAGCCAAGCCTAACCATCCTTGCGCCCCACCCCAGCCCCGATTGGTTCCCATGCCGGCCGCCGCCCCGCCGATCCCCCGTACCAGACGCGCTCTGGCCGCCCGCCGTACCGGCTGGACGGCCGCCGCCGTCGTCGCGCTGCTCCTCGCGGTCCTGCTGAGCCTCGCGGTGGGCGCGCGCGCCGTCGCCCCCTCCGTCGTGTTCGACGCGCTGCTGCACGGCGGGCACAGCGACGACGCCGAGGTCGTACGGCACCTGCGGGTGCCGCGCACGCTCATCGGGCTGATGGTGGGGGCGGCGCTCGCCCTCGCGGGCACCACCTTCCAGGGCATCACCCGCAACCCGATCGCCGACCCCGGCATCCTCGGGATCAGCCAGGGCTCCTCGGTGGCCGTGGTCCTGGCCATCTCCGTCCTCGGCGTCCACACCCTGTCGGGGTACGTCTGGTTCGCCTTCGCGGGCGCGGCGGTGGCGTCGGTGGCGGTGTACGCGATCGCGTCCAGCGGCCGGGGCGGGGCCACCCCGGTCAAGCTCGCGCTCGGCGGCGCCGCGATCAACGCGCTGCTGGCGTCGGTGACGCAGGGGGTGCTGACCACGGACGCGTCGACGCTGGACGAGTTCCGCTTCTGGCAGGTCGGGTCGATCGCGGGCCGCGACACCCACGTGGTGAACCAGATCTGGCCGTTCCTGCTGCTGGGCGCGGTGCTGGTGTTCTCGGTGGCCCGGGGCCTGGACGCGCTGGCGTTGGGCGAGGACGTGGCGAAGGGCCTGGGCCAGAACGTCGCGGCGGTACGGATCCTGGGCGGGCTCGGCGCGACCGTGCTCACCGGCGCGGGGGTGGCGGCGGCCGGCCCGATCGCGTTCGTCGGCCTCGCCGTACCGCACATCGCCCGCGCGATCGTCGGGACCGACCACCGCTGGCTGCTGCCGATGGCCGCGCTGATCGGCCCGGTGATGCTGCTGGTGTCGGACGTGATCGGGCGGATCGTCTTCCCGCCGGGCGAGGTCCCGGCCGGGGTGATGACGGCGCTGCTCGGGGTGCCGTTCCTGGTCGCTCTCGTACGCCGGAAGGCGGTGCCGGCATGACGACGGTCGTCGGGGAGAAGGCCCGCCCCCGGGCGGGAGGCGTGCGCCCGGAGGGGTACGTGGTCGTACGGGCCGGGCGCGGCTCGTTCCTGCTGCACCGGCGCGCGTGCGCGGCGGCCGCGGGGCTCGCCGTGCTGCTGGCGGCGGTGTGCGTGGCGTACCTGAGCGTGGGCGAGAGCTTCGTACCGCCCTCCGAGGTCCTGAAGGTGATCCTCGGGCAGCCGTCGCCCGACGAGCTGGTGGTCGGGACGCTGCGGCTGCCGCGCATGGTCGTCGGGCTGTTCGTGGGGCTGGCGTTCGGGGTCGCGGGGGCGCTGATCCAGACCGTCGCCCGCAACCCGCTGGCCAGCCCGGACATCATCGGCATCAGCCAGGGCGCGGGGGCGCTCACGGTCGGGGCGATGACGTTCGGCGTCACGTCGTACACGGCCCTGCCGTACCTGTCGGTCGCGGGCGGGATCGCGGCGGCCGCGCTGGTGTACGTGTTCGCGTGGCGCGGTGGTCTGCACGCGACGCGCTTCGTGCTGATCGGCATCGGGTTCGCGATCGCGCTGCGGTCGGTGACGAGCCTGTTCCTGACGAAGGGCGACTACCTGGTCGCCCAGCAGGCGCAGGTGTGGATGACCGGTTCGCTCAACGGGCGCGGCTGGGAGGAGGCCACGCCGCTGGGCTGGACCCTGCTGGCGCTGGTGCCCGCGGTGGCGTGGGCGGCGTACGCGCAGCGGTCGGTGTCCCTGGACGACGACACGGCGACGGCGCTGGGGGTACGGCTCGGGGGCACCCGGCTGGGCCTGGTGCTGCTGGGCGTGGTCCTGGCGTCGGTGGCGACGGGGGCGGCGGGGCCGGTGGACTTCGTGGCGCTGCTGGCGCCGCAGATCGCACGGCGGATGACCCGGACCGCGCAGATCCCGCTGCTGTGCTCGGCGCTGCTGGGCGCGGTGATCGTGGTCCTGGCGGACCTGCTGGCGAGGAAGCTGTTCTCGCCGACGGAGCTGCCGGTGGGGGTGCTGACGGCGGCGGTGGGCGCGCCGTACTTGATCTGGTTGATCGTTCGAAGCCGTACCGCAGGAGGCACCGCATGAGCAGGCTCGTCGCCAGGGATCTGACACTCGCGTACGAGGACCGCACGGTCGTCCACGAGCTGGAACTCGCCGTCCCCGACGGGCGGGTGACGGTGATCGTCGGCCCGAACGCGTGCGGCAAGTCCACGACGCTGCGGGCGCTGGGGCGGCTGCTGAAGCCCCGGGGCGGGGCGGTGCTGCTGGACGGCGAGGAGCTGTCGCGGATCCCGACGAAGCGGATCGCGCAGTCGATCGGCCTGCTGCCGCAGTCGCCGGTCGCGCCGGAGGCGATCACGGTCGCGGACCTGGTGTCGCGCGGCCGGCAGCCGCACCAGAGCTGGTGGCGGCAGTGGTCGGACGCGGACGAGCGCGCGGTGACGGACGCGATGGAGCGTACGGACGTGACGGCCCTCGCGGACCGGTCGGTGGACGAGCTGTCGGGCGGCCAGCGGCAGCGGGTGTGGATCGCGATGGCGCTGGCGCAGGAGACGGACCTGCTGCTCCTGGACGAGCCGACGACGTTCCTGGACATCGCGCACCAGGTGGAGGTGCTGGACCTGGTGCGCCGCCTGAACCACGAGCAGGGCCGCACGGTCGTGATCGTCCTGCACGACCTCAACCAGGCGGCCCGGTACGCGGATCACCTCGTCGCGATGAAGGCGGGCCGGGTCGTGGCGGAGGGCGAGCCCGGCGAGGTGGTGACGGCGGAGCTGGTACGGGAGGTCTTCGGCCTGGAGTCGGTGGTGGTCCCGGACCCGGTGACGGGCTCACCCCTGGTGGTCCCGGGGGCGCCGTACCGGCCGGAGGGGTTGGGCGGGGTGGCGGGTTCGGATCGAGCGGAGGGTTCGGACCGGGCGGAGGGGCCGGATCGGGCGGCGGATCGGGACCGCGTGGAGGATCCGGACCCGGTGGAGAGCCCGGACCACGTGGAGAGCCCGGACCGCGTGGAGGGCTAGGGGGTCGTCCGGGGGAAGGCGCGGCGGTAGTCGGCCGGCGACACCCCGAGCTGTTTGAGGAAGTGGTGGCGGAGGTTGTTGGCCGTGCCCAGGCCGCTCAGCTCCCCGACCTTCTCGACCGGCAGGTCCGTCGACTCCAGCAGGCCCTGGGCGCGCGCCAGGCGCTGGTTCAGGAGCCACTGGAGCGGGGTCGTCCCGGTGGCCGCCCGGATCCGCCGGTAGAACGTCCGCCGGCTCATCGCGGCCCGCCGCGCAAGGTCCTCGACGGTCAGGGGCTGGTCGAGGCGGGCCCGGGCCCAGTCCAGTACGTGGCCCAGTCCCTGGTCGTCGCTCGGCGGGACGGACAGGTCGATGAACTGCGCCTGGCCGCCGGTCCGGTGGGCGGGCACCACCATCCGGCGGGCCAGCTGGTTGGCGACGTGGGCGCCGAGGTCCCGGCGTACCAGATGGAGGCAGAGGTCGAGCCCGGCGCTCAGCCCGGCGCTCGTGAGCACGTCCCCGTCGTCCACGTACAGCACCGAGTCGTCGACCTGCACCTTCGGGTAGCGCTCGGCCAGTTGGGCCGTGTGCATCCAATGGGCCGTGGCACGGCGTCCGTCGAGCAGCCCCGCCTCGGCGAGGGCGAAGGCGCCGGTGCACAGGGAGACCATGCGGGCCCCCGCGTCACTGGCGTCGCGCAGGGCCTCGATCAGCGCCCGGGGCAGCGGTCTGCCGTCCTCCACGCAGGAGTCGGGCACCGAGGGCACGACAACCGTGTCGGCGCCGACGAGGTCCGCGAGCCCGTAGGGGGTCCGCAGCGCGATCCCGGCACCGGCCGGGGTGCCGTCCTCCGGCGGGTCGCCGCCTCCGCACAGCCGCAGGTCGTACCAGGTGTCGGCCAGGTCGGGCTGCGGCTTCCCGAAGACGGTGCAGGGGATGCTCAGCTCGTACAGGTCCCAGGAGAGAACCCGGACGTCCTCGATCACGGCCACGGCGACGGACCCAGCGCTCACGCGCCGGAGTCTGGCACGAATTCGGCGGTGGCCGTCATCGGTGTCACTGTTTCCGGCCGCCCCACCCTGCGAGCGTGGCGGTACGTGATCAACCGTCACGGACGCACGTACAAGGGAGTTGTGGCATGCATTCCGATCACCGAGCCGTGAGCGTCGTCGGACTGGGCTCGATGGGCTCGGCACTGGCCGCCGCGTTACTGGACGGCGGCCATCCGACCACCGTGTGGAACCGGTCGCCGCACAAGGCCCGGCCGCTGACCGACCGGGGGGCCCGCCTGGCGGCGACACCCGAGGAGGCGATCGCCGCGAGCCCGCTCGTCGTCGCCTGCGTACGGGACCACGAGGCGCTGCGCGCCGTCCTGGACCCGCTGACCGGGTCCCTCGCCGGGAAGTCCCTGGTCAACCTCACCTCCGGCACGCCGGAGCAGGCTCAGGAGAACCTCGCGTGGGCCCGGTCGCACGGCGCGGACTTCCTCGACGGCGCCGCCATGACCACCCCGCCGGGCGTGGGCAACGCGGAGGTGATGTTCCTGTACAGCGGGTCGCGCGCCGTCTTCGACACCCACCGTCCGGCCCTGACGGCCCTGGGCGATCCCCTGTACCTGGGCGCCGACGCCGGTACGGCCTCCCTGCACGACGCCGCCCTGCTCGGCCTCATGTGGTCCGCCATGACCGGCTGGCTGCACGGCACCGCGCTGGTCGGCGCGGAGAAGACGCCGGCCACGGCCTTCACGCCGCTGGCGGTCCGCTGGCTGAGCACGGTGTCCGGATTCCTGACCACGTACGCGTCCCAGGTGGACGCCGGGCACTATCCGGGGGACGACGCCACCGTCGACGTACAGATCGCGGCCGTCGACCACCTGATCCACGCCGCGGCCGCCCGGGGCGTGGACAACGGCCTGCCGGAACTGCTGAAGGCCACCATGGAGCGGGCGAGGACCGCGGGCCACGGGTCCGACAGCTACGCGAGCGTGATCGAGGTCCTGCGAAACCCGACGGCCGGCCGGTAACCGTCGCGCGGCGGGGGTGAGGTTCGCGGGGCGGCGGGCCTGCGGGCCTGCGGGCCTGCGGTCGCGCTGGCTGGCGATCGCGCTGGCCGCGGCGGGTAACCGCTGCGCGGCGGGCGGCGAGGTTCGCGGGTCTGCGGTCTCGCGGGTCGGCGGGCACGCGGGCGCGCGGCCTCGCGGGCCGGCGAGTAACCGCCGCGCGGCGGGCGGCGAAATTCGCGGCCCTGCGGGCCTGCGGTCGCGCTAGCTGCGGGTAACCGCTCTCGCGGATCTGCGGGCACGCGGCCCCACGGGCTGGCGGGTAACCGCTGCGCGGCAGGCGGCGAGGTTCGCGGTTCCGCGGTCGCGCGGATCCGCGGGCCAGCGGGCACGCGGGCGCGCGGTCCCATGGGCCGGCGGGGTAACCGCCGCGCGGCGGGTGGCGAGGTCCGTGGTTTCGCGGACCTGCGGGCACGCGGTCGCGCTGGCCGGCGGGGGGTGAGGTTCGCGGTCTCGCGGACCTGCGGGCACGCGGCCTCGCGGACTGGCGGGTAACCGCTGCGCGGCAGGGGCGAGGTTCGCGGTTCCGCAGTCTCGCGAATCTGCGGGCCAGCGGGCGCGCGGCCTCGCGGACCGGTGAGTAACCGCCGCGCGGCGGGCCGCGAGGTTCGCGGGCCTGCGGGTCGCCGGGCCTGCGGCCTCGCTAGCCGGCGAGTACCGCCGCGCGGCGGCGAGGTCCGCGGGCACGCGGTCTCGCGGTACGGGGGCTGCGGCGCCGGTGCCTTGTCGCAGGGTGCCCTACCGCCGGGGCCGTGCCGTGAAGCTCACGTCTGTCTGCGGGAGCGCCACAGGAGGTACAGGGCCGAGGCGATCGCCGCTGTGCGTATCACCGCTGGGGCCGTGTCCGCTATCGCGGCGTTCCAGCCTCCCTCGGGGATCGCCTCGCCCCAGCGGTCGTTGGCGCGGCCCCACAGCCAGATCAGGCCGCCGGCCACCGAGACGCCCGGCAGGCCGAAGACCGCCCACTTCGCCGCCGCCCGGGGGAGCGCGCGCGACGCGTATGCCAGGAGCCAGCCGCCCGCCAGGGCCAGCCACGAGCCCAGGAACGCGCCCACCACCAGCAGCCCGGCGGCGAGGAGCAGCAGGGGGTGGGAGAGGCGGACGGGCCGGGCGGCCACCACGACCTCGGCCTCCTCGGCCTCCCCGACGGCCTCGTCCGCGCCGCGCCGCCGCCACAACGCCCGCCACGCGCGGCGGCCCGCCGAGCCGGCCTCGACCGCCTCGTCGCCGTCGCCCGCGGCCCCCGCCTTCTTGGCCGGGTCGGGCGGCGGGACCAGTATCTCGGGGAGCTCCACCCCGCCCACGAAGCCCGGCACGCCGATCCCGCCGCCCGTCGGCCCGTTGCCCATCGGCCCCGGCTCGACGCGCCACCAGTCGGTCCTGCCGTTCGCGGACCCCACCTCGTCCATCCCGGCCAGATGCGGCCCCCGAGGCCCGGGAACAGCCGACGCCCCGGACGGTCCCGACGCCTGGTGGGGGATCTGGGCGCCCGCGTCCGTACCCGCGGCCTTGTCGCCCCGGTCGCCCCGGCCGGACCGGCCCGCCTTGCTCAGCCAACCGCCGCCCCGCCGGCCCCGCTGCCCCGGCACGACCGGACCCGGCGACGACGACGAGGACGGGGATGGGGATGGGGAAGCGGGCGGGGGAGGGGACGGTGGGGGCGCGTAGCCGCCGGGGTCGCCCGACCCTGCCGACGCGCCCGGGCCGCCGCTCGACGCCGCCCGCACCACCGCGTTCGGCTCCCCGAGGCGGCCGAGGATGCGCCGTACCGCCGCCGGGCTGTCGCCCCCCGACTTCCCGCGCTGCCGGTCGATCTCGTTGCGCAGCGTCGAGACCAGTCTCATCCGGTCCCCGGACGCCAGCTGCTGCTGGCGCGCCGCGTCACCGACCCGGCTCAGGTAGTCGTAGACGAGCTGGTCGCTCTCGATCCCCACACGTTCCTCCCACAGGTACACGCAGGTGCACGCACGCGATGCTGTCGGAGTCATCCCCGTACGTCCAGTACGACAAAGGCCGGCCGGCGTCCCCGTACCCGCGCCGCGACCGGTACGCGGCGGTCCGCCCGTATCGTCCGGAACGGCCCGCCCGTACGGCCCGAACACGTCGGCCGGAACCGTACGAACGACCCGGCCGGAACCGCACGAACGCGGTCGCCCGACCTTGCGAAGGACCCCTCCCCGCCCCTCCTCCTCCGCCCGGGGGCACGGCAGACCGCTCCTCAGGGGCTAACGTGGGACGGATGGGGACCCGCCAAGCCTGAGCAGGAGGCGCACGTGCCAGAAGGAACCGGCGGTACGCCACCGCGCACACTCGCGGAGGCCCTGCGCACCCGGGGCGACGACTCCCTCACCGCGCTGCTGCGCGCCCGACCCGATCTGCTCAATCCCGTGCCCAACGACCTCTCCCAGCTGGCGACCCGCGCGGGCACCCGCGCCTCCGTCGTCCGGGCGCTGGAGCGGCTCGACCGCTTCACGCTCCAGACGGCGGAAGCGCTCGCCGTCGCCCCCGAGCCCGCGCCGTACGACACGCTCCGGGCGCTCCTGACCGGCGACGAGGGCGACGCGCGCATCGAGCGCGCCCTGCCCGCCGCCGTGGGCCGGCTGCGCGACCAGGCGCTGATCTGGGGCAGCGACACGCGGCTGCGGCTGGTCCGTACCGCGCGCGAGCTGCTCGCGCCCTCGCCGACCCACCCGTCCCCCACCGGCCTCGGCCCGACCGTCGCCGAGGCCACCGCCGGGATGTCGCCGGGCCGGATCCAGGAGATCCTGACGGCCGCCTGGCTGCCGTCCACGCACGACCCGGTCTCCGCCGTCGCGGCGCTGACCGAGCTGTTCACCGACCGCACCCGCATGGCCGCCCTGCTGGACACCGCGCCCATGGAGGCGCTGTCCGTGCTGGACCGGCTCGTGTGGGGGCCGCCGTACGGCGAGGTCACCTCCAGCCCCACCCCGCCCGTGCAGTGGCTGCGCGACCGCGGCCTGCTGCTGCCCGCGACGACCCGCACGGTCGTCCTGCCGCGCGAGGTGGCCCTGCACCTGCGCGCCGGGCGCGCGCACCGCGTCGTCGAGCCGGAGGCGCCGCCCGTCGCGCCCCGGACGAGCGAGCCGGGCTCGGGCGCCCGTCCACAGCTTGTGGACGGTACGGCGGCCGGGCAGGCGTACACCGCCCTCGCCACGATCGAGGAGCTGGCCAAGGACTGGAACGAGGGCGGCCCGAGCGTCCTGCGGGCCGGCGGCCTGTCCGTACGCGACCTCAAGCGCACGGCCACCGCCCTCGGCGTCACCGAGCCGCTGGCCGCCTTCTGGGTCGAACTGGCCTACGCGGCGGGGCTGCTGGCGGCGGACGGCGAGGCCGACGAGCGGTACGCGCCCACCCCCGCGTACGACGAGTGGGAGGAGCTGCCCTCCCCCGAGCGCTGGGCGCGGCTCGCCGTCGCCTGGCTGACCGCGACCCGCACCGCGGGCCTCGTCGGCGGCCAGGACTCCAAGGGCCGGACGCTCGCGGCCCTCGGCCCCGACCTGGACCGCGGCCCCGCGCCCGAGGTGCGCCGCCGGATCCTCGACCTGCTCGCCACGCTCCCCGAGGGCACCCCGCCCGACCCCGAGTCGCTGATGGCCCGGCTTCGCTGGGAACGCCCGCTGCGCGGCGCCTCCGCCGCCGGCCGCCCCGACGACCTGCGCGGGCGCCTCGCGGCCTGGACGCTGAACGAGGCGGAGCTGCTCGGCCTCACCGGCCGGGGCGCGCTCTCCACGCACGCCCGCGCGCTGCTCGACGCCCTGGGCGACCCCGCCGAGGGCATCACCACCAGCCCCGCCGAACTGGCCGCCGCGGGCCTGCGCGCCGCGGAGGCCCTCAGGCCGCTGCTGCCCGAGCCCCTGGACCACGTGCTGCTCCAGGCGGACCTGACGGCCGTGGCGCCGGGCCCGCTCCTGCGGCCGCTCGCCGAACTGCTGTCGGTGGCCGCCGAGGTGGAGTCGACGGGCGGGGCGACCGTCTACCGCTTCACCCCGGCGTCCGTACGGCGGGCGCTGGACGCCGGGCAGTCGGCGACCGGCCTGCACGACTTCCTGAAGGCGCACAGCCGGACGCCGGTGCCGCAGCCGCTCACCTACCTGGTGGACGACGTGGCCCGCAAGCACGGCCATCTGCGGGTCGGCTCGGCCAACGCGTACGTGCGCTGCGACGACGAGGCGGTGCTCGACGAGATCGTCGCCGACCGGCGGTCGCAGGGGATGCGGCTGCGGCGGCTGGCACCCACGGTCCTGGCAGCCCAGGCGGACCCGTCGACGCTGCTGGACGGACTGCGGGCGATGGGCTTCGCACCGGCGGCGGAGTCCGCCGACGGGGACGTGCTGATCACCCGGGCCCACGCGCACCGGACCCCGGCCCGGACGGCGCCCGCGCCGGTGCCGGACGGTCCGCCGGTGCCGGACGCGACGCTGCTGGGCGCGGCGGTACGGGCGATCCGGGCCGGTGACCTGGCGGCGACGGTCGTCCACAAGACCGTCCCGGAACCGGCGGGTTCGCGGTCCCGGGCGCGGGCGGTGTCCGCGTCGGCGGCGCACACGGCCGCCTCGGCCTCCCGGCGGGGCGACCTGCCGCGTACGACGTCCGCGGAGACCCTGGCCACGGTCCAGGCCGCCGCCATGACCGGGTCGGCGCTCTGGATCGGGTACGTCAACGCGGAGGGCGCGGCGAGTCAGCGGGTGATCGCGCCGGTGCGGGTCGAGGGCGGCTTCGTGACGGCGTACGACCACACGGCCGACGAGGTCCGTACGTACCCGCTGCACCGGATCACGGGTGTGGCGGAACTGGCCGACGACACGGCATGACGGAGCGCCGGGCGGGCCGCGAAGCCCGCCCGGCGCCCTGACCGGTCCGTCACCTGTTCTAGGTGCGGCGCCCCAGCCGTACGAGCCGCTCGCTCCAGTTGGCCCTCGGCTTCTCCTCGGCCTTGGCCATCGGTGTCAGCTTCGGCTTCTGCTGTGTCCTCGGGCGGGACCTGGGCAGCGTCCGCCTCCCCGAGGGGCGCGCCTTCTCCGTACGCGTCGCGGGGGCCGGCCCGTCCACCGGCGCGGGCTCGGCGGCGGGCAGCGGCTCCGGTACGCCCAGCGCGTGGAACCGGCGGCCGATCCGGCGTCCCAGCAGCAGGTACCCGAGCAGCGCGCCCGAGGTGTTCAGGATCACGTCGTCCACGTCGAAGGCGCGGCCCTGGACGATCGAGCCCTGCGCCAGCTCCACCAGCGCCATGACCACGGCGGTCAGGACGACCACGCGGAGCATCGGCAGCCGGCGCGGCATCAGCACCGGCAGGATCAGCCCGAAGGGCATCCCCATCACGATGTTGCCGCCGATCTGCTTGCACGCGGCGAGGAACGTGTAGTCCTCCGCGTACTGCCGCAGCGAGTGCCCCGGCCGCAGGTTGGAACCCGCGATCTCCGCCGAGGCCGGGGACGGCGTCAGCGTCAGGTCCGCCAGCACCGCCGAGAAGGCCACGAGGGCCAGGAAGGCGACCACCAGAATGATCACCCGCAGTACGGCCCGACCCCAGGAAATCCGTCGCGGGGCGGCTCTGTCCGGCCCTGGCTTGCTCGTCTCAGCGGTCATAGGAGCCAGGTGCCCAGACCTGGCCGGGACAGTCCCCCGCACGCCCTCGGATCGTCCCGGGAATCCGGTACGGGGGTCCGGGCGACCCGGTGCGGAGGTACCGGGAATCCGCCGCCGGGGACGGGCCCGCCCCCGGATCGGCCCGGTATGAGCGACACTGGTCGTTTGGCACAAAGAGTGACGGCCCAAGGAAAGACCGAAAGGGCGCAGCTGTGAACGGACCCCTCATCGTCCAGAGCGACAAGACCTTGCTGCTCGAAGTCGACCACGACCAGGCCGGAGCCTGCCGGCGGGCCATCGCGCCGTTCGCCGAACTGGAGCGCGCGCCCGAGCACATCCACACGTACCGGCTGACCCCGCTCGGCCTGTGGAACGCCCGCGCCGCGGGGCACGACGCCGAGCAGGTGGTCGACGCGCTGGTGGAGTTCTCCCGCTACCCCGTGCCGCACGCCCTCCTCGTCGACGTCGCCGAGACGATGGCCCGCTACGGCCGCCTCACGCTGTCCAAGCACCCCACCCACGGTCTGGTCCTGACCTCCACGGACCGGCCCGTCCTGGAGGAGATCCTCCGGTCGAAGAAGGTCGCCCCGCTGGTCGGCGCGCGGCTCGACCCGGACACCGTCGCCGTGCACCCCTCCGAGCGCGGCCAGATCAAGCAGACGCTCCTCAAGCTGGGCTGGCCGGCCGAGGACCTCGCCGGGTACGTGGACGGCGAGGCGCACGCGATCGACCTGGTGGAGGACGGCTGGGCCCTGCGCCCGTACCAGAAGCAGGCCGTCGAGGGCTTCTGGCACGGCGGTTCCGGGGTGGTCGTGCTGCCCTGCGGCGCGGGCAAGACCCTGGTCGGCGCGGGGGCGATGGCGCAGGCGAAGGCGACGACGCTGATCCTGGTCACGAACACCGTCTCGGCCCGCCAGTGGAAGCACGAGCTGGTGAAGCGCACGACGCTGACCGAGGAGGAGATCGGCGAGTACAGCGGTACGCGCAAGGAGATCCGGCCGGTCACGATCGCCACGTACCAGGTCCTCACGACCCGCAGGAAGGGCGTCTACCCGCACCTGGAGCTGTTCGACTCGCGCGACTGGGGGCTGATCCTCTACGACGAGGTGCACCTGCTGCCCGCGCCCGTCTTCAAGTTCACCGCCGACCTCCAGGCGCGGCGCCGGCTCGGGCTGACCGCGACGCTCGTCCGGGAGGACGGCCGCGAGTCGGACGTCTTCTCGCTGATCGGGCCGAAGCGGTTCGACGCGCCGTGGAAGGAGATCGAGGCACAGGGGTACATCGCGCCCGCGGACTGCGTGGAGGTACGGGTCAACCTCACCGACAGCGAGCGGCTCGCGTACGCCACCGCCGAGACGGAGGAGAAGTACCGCTTCTGCGCGACGACCGCCACGAAGCGGAAGGTGACGGAAGCGCTGGTCCGGAAGCACAAGGGCGAACAGACCCTGGTCATCGGCCAGTACATCGACCAGCTCGACGAGCTGGGCGAGCATCTGGACGCGCCGGTCATCAAGGGCGAGACGAGCAACGCCCAGCGCGAGAAGCTCTTCGAGTCGTTCCGGCAGGGCGAGATCTCGGTGCTGGTCGTGTCGAAGGTGGCGAACTTCTCGATCGACCTGCCGGAGGCGACGGTCGCGATCCAGGTGTCGGGCACGTTCGGGTCGCGCCAGGAGGAGGCGCAGCGCCTCGGGCGGGTGCTGCGGCCGAAGGCGGACGGGCACGAGGCGCGGTTCTACTCGGTGGTCGCGCGGGACACGATCGACCAGGACTTCGCGGCGCACCGGCAGCGGTTCCTGGCGGAGCAGGGGTACGCCTACCGGATCGTGGACGCGGACGAGCTGCTCGCGGGGAACTGAGTGGCGGGGGCCGGGTGTTGGGGGGCGGGGTGTTCGGGGGCGGTGTGTAGGGGCGTGGGTGGTCGGGGGGTGGGGTGCCGGGGGGCAGATTGTCGGGGGGCGGGGCTGAGGGGCGCGTCGGCCGTCCGGCGCGCGATCCAGGCCAGCAGGGCCAGCGCCGCCAGGGGGTAGGGCGAGGCCAACGGCTGCTGCCACCACGGGAGTCGGAGGTCCAGGTCGCCCCGGTGCGGTACGGCCCAGAGGGTGCGGGCCGTCCACACGACACCGGCCGCCGCAGCCGTACGGTGGTGGCCCTCCGCGATCAGGACCGCCAGCAGCGGTACGCACCAGACCCAGTGGTGCGACCAGCTGATCGGTGAGACGAGCAGCGCGGTCAGGGCGGTGACCAGGACGCCCCAGGTCTCCAGGCCGTGGCGCAGGAAGACGCGGCGCGCGAGCCACAGGCCGGCGGCGGCGGTGAGCGCGGCGGCCACTGCCCAGACCGGGCCCGGGTCCGTCGTGCGGAGGACGCGGGAGAGCAGGCCGCGCAGCGACTGGTTGTCGACGATCCACGCCTTGCCGACCCGGTCGGTCTCGAAGACCCGGCGGGTCCAGAAGTCGGCGCTGGCCCGGGGCAGGACCAGCGCGCCGAGCAGCACGGTGCCGGTGAGGGAGGCGAGGGCGGTGAGGCCGGCCCGTACCCGCCCGGTCACCAGTAGGTACACGAGGAAGATCGCCGGGGTCAGCTTGACCCCGGCGGCGACGCCGAGGGCGAAGCCCTTGCCGACGGCGTGCTCGGGCCGGGAGAGGTCCCACAGGACGAGGCAGGCGAGGGCGAGGTTGATCTGCCCGAAGAGGACGGTCTGGAAGACGGGTTCGAGCCAGAGCGCCAGGCCCGCGGCGACGGGGAGGGCGATCGGCAGGACGTACCGGAGGACGTACGGGGCGGGGCGGACCGGGCCGTACGGGCCGCCGTACCGCAGGCCGGCGAATCGGCCGGAGAGGCGTACGAGCAGGGCGAGGAGCGCGAGGTTGCCGACGACGAAGGCGCACTTGAGGACGCCGACGGGCGGCCAGGTGGTCGGTACGAAGAGGATCGCCGCGAAGGGCGGGTACGTGGCGGGCAGCCGCCACTGGGTGACCGTGAATCCGTACAGGTCCGTGCCGTCGACGACGGCGGCGCCTTCCGCCCGGTAGACGAGCGTGTCCGCCATGGGGACGCGGCGCGCGAGGCAGAGGGTGGCGAAGGCCGCGAACGACAGCGCGAGCACGCCGACCGCGACGAGTGAGCGGGCGGTCACGGTCCGGGTGGTCACGGCCGCGACCCTAGTGGATCAGGGGGAACGGTTCCGCCGGGTGCCGGTCGGGTCAGAGGCGTCGGCGGACGACGCCGGCCTCCTCCCAGTACTCACCGAGGACGGCGACGCCGAACGCGGTCGTCACGTACACCTTGACGGCGCGCAGGGCGTTGCCCACGTGGTGGGCGGGGTGGGGCACGGCGCCGGTGGCGGTCGCGCCGGAGAGTGAGGCGCCGTGTGGGGCGCGGGGCGGGATGAACGTCGCTGTACTCATATGTCCATGGTCGCGCGCTGCCCCCCGAACCGCGTCGCCCTCCGGACGGAATCCTGGGCGACCCGTCGTACGACTCGGGATATAGGGGATCCCCTACGGGAGGACCAGCGCGGGCGCCCTGGCGGGGGCCGGGGGACCTGCCTCGCGGCCGAAACGCATTCGCCTCCCCGCCACCCGCTGGCTACACTCTCCCCTCTTGCCCGCCTCCGCCTCCCTCGCGGAGCGCCGCCGCCCGGACGGAAACCGGGCGGCTGCCATGACGTGATCCACGCCGACCGGACACCGCCGCCCCGTAGCCCCTCGGCTCCGCGGGAGCGCGGCCCGTCGGCCTGCGTACAGCCCGGAGGCAACACCGTGTCCGCGCACGACCCCGAACCCCCCGAGTCCGCCCTCCCCGACCTCCCCGACCTCCCCGCACCGGACGCCGACCCGCTCGGGCGGGAGCGGGCCCACCTCAGCTCGTCCCGGGCCGCCCTGCGCGCCATGCGCGAGGACGTCCAGTCGCTCGACATCCGCGACGTCACCGCGAACTGGGTCAACGCCGCCGTCCTGGAGGCCCAGATCGAGGAGCGCATCAAGGCGCTCGCCGACCTCTCCCACACCCCGCTCTTCTTCGGCCGGCTCGACTACCTGCACGTCGTCGGCGCGGACCAGGCCGAGGGTGCCGAGGGCGAGCGCTTCTACATCGGCCGCCGGCACGTCCACGACGCCGACGGCGACCCCATGGTGGTGGACTGGCGCGCGCCGGTCTCGCAGCCGTTCTACCGGGCGTCCAAGAAGGACCCGCACGACGTCGGGCTGCGCCGGCGCTTCGGTTACACGGCCGGCGAGCTCACGGCGTACGAGGACGAGCACCTCTCCGACCCCACCGAGGCCGCGACGACCAGCAAGCTGCTCCAGGCCGAGATCGAGCGTCCGCGCGTCGGGCCGATGCGCGACATCGTGGCGACGATCCAGCCGGAGCAGGACGAGATCGTACGGAGCGGGCTCGGCGGGACGGTGTGCGTGCAGGGCGGCCCGGGCACCGGCAAGACCGCCGTCGGCCTGCACCGGGTCGCGTACCTCCTGTACGCGCACCGCGAGCGGCTCGCCCGCACCGGCACGCTGGTCATCGGGCCGAACGCGTCCTTCCTCCACTACATCGAGCAGGTGCTGCCCGCGCTGGGCGAGCTGGAGGTGAAGCAGGCGACGGTGGAGAGCCTGGTCACCTCGGCCGCGGTGGAGGTACGGGGCACGGACCCGGCCGGCACGGCGGTCGTCAAGGGCGACGCGCGGATGGCCGAGGTGCTGCGGCGGGCGATCCGCTCCCACGTGACGCTGCCGACCGAGCCGGTGGTGGTCGTGCGCGGTTCGCGGCGCTGGCGGGTGCCCGCGTACGAACTGGAGGAGCTGGTACGGCAGTTGCTGGAGCGCGACATGCGGTACGGGGCCGCGCACGAGGCGTTGCCGCAGCGGATCGCGCACGCGGTGCTCGTCCGGATGGAGGAGGCGGGCGAGGCGCCGGACGACCGGGTGCAGGACGCGGTCGCGCGTACCCCCGCGGTGAAGGCGGCCGTGAAGGCGATGTGGCCGCCGGTCGACCCGGCGAAGCTGGTGCTGCGGCTGCTGTCGGACGCCGAGTTCCTGGCGGCGCACGCGGAGGGTCTGCTGACGCCCGAGGAGCAGGGGGCGATCCTGTGGGCGAAGCCGGCGCGGAGCGTGCGGGCGGCCAAGTGGTCGGCGGCGGACGCGGTGTTGATCGACGAGGCGGCCGATCTCGTGGCCCGTACGCACTCGTTGGGGCACGTGGTGCTCGACGAGGCGCAGGACCTCTCGCCCATGCAGTACCGCGCGGTGGGCCGGCGCTGCTCGACGGGGTCGGCGACGGTCCTGGGGGACCTGGCGCAGGGCACGACGCCGTGGGCGACGGCGAGTTGGGCGGACGCGCTGCGGCACCTGGGCAAGTCGGACGCGGTGGTGGAGGAGCTGACGGCCGGTTTCCGCGTGCCGCGTGAGGTGATCGCGTACGCGTCGCGGTTGCTGCCGCTGATCTCGCCGGGGTTGGCGGAGGTGGAGTCGGTGCGGGAGTCGCCGGGGTCGTTGTCGGTACGCCGCGTCGTCGACCCGCTCGCGCTGGGGGCGGCCGTCGTCGCCGCGTGCGTCGAGTCCTTGACGCACGAGGGCTCGACGGGGCTGATCGCGGCGGACGCCCGGATTCCGTTGCTGGCGGGTTTGCTGGACGCGGCGGGGTTGCCGTACCTCTCGCCCGGCGAGGAGACGACGGCGGAGGCCCGCCTGACCCTGGTTCCGGCGTCGCTGGCGAAGGGCTTGGAGTACGACTACGTGGTCCTGGACGAGCCGGCGGCGGTGGTGTCGGGGGAGCCGGACGAACGCACCGGGTTGCGCCGGTTGTACGTCGCGCTGACGAGGGCGGTGTCAGGCTTGTCGGTCCTCCACGCGACCCCGCTACCGCCGGCGCTGCGCGCCTGAGGGCCGCTTTGTCCTCAATCGCCGGACGGGCTTGATTGTGCCGCTGCGGGCCGGTGACCGTGTGCGGGTTGTCGCCGGGGGTCGGGCAGGGGTCGTGTCCTGCACTGCATGTTTTACGTCGCGCGCAACCAGTTGTTGACGGCAACCCCCATCACGCGACACAAAACACGCTCTACGTTCCGGACACGACCCCTGCCCGCCCCCCTTCCAGGCGCACGTCAAGACAACCTGATCAAGCCCGTCCGGCGTTTGAGGACATCTTTGACCGCAACGGTCACGCCCGACCGCAACCTCCTCCAGCCCGTCCGGCGATTGAGGACGTCTTTGACCCGCGCGGCCCACCGGCCCCGAAGCCCGTTCGGCGATTGAGGACAAGTCGTCGGCGCGCGGCGTTACGCGTCCAGTGCCTCGCGCCACGAGAGGACCGACGCCGTCGATACCGGACCGCCCCAACCGAAGGGGCGCGCCGCCCCCCCGATATGGAACGCCTCCACACCCCCCGCCCGCAAAGCCGGCACATGCGAAAGCCGCAACCCACCCCCGACCAGCAAGCACGCCCCGTAGCCGGGCTCCCCCCGGCCGGAGGCCACCGCCTCGGCGAGGAGCGTCGGAAGGCCCTGGTCCACCCCCTCCGCGGCCCCCGCCGTGAGGAACGTGTCCAGCCCCGGCAGGTCCGCGAGCTGCTTGCGGAGCTCGTCGCGGTCGACGGCCCGGTCGATCGCCCGGTGGAACGTCCACCGGCATCCGTCCAGCTCCGCCACCAGCCGTTCGACGGTCACCAGGTCCGGCGTCCCGTCCTCGTCGAGGAAGCCGAAGACGAACTCGTCCGCGCCCTCGGCCCGCAGCCCCCGCGCCGCGTCCACGAGCGCCTCCACGCCGTCCGCGCCGCCCGCCGCGAAGCCGTCGGACAGCCGCAGCATCACCCGGAGGGGGATGTCGACGGCGTCCCGGATCTTCGCGAACGTCTCCCGGGGCGGGGTCAGGCCGTCGGCCGCCATGTCGGTGACGAGTTCGAGCCGGTCCGCGCCCCCGCTCCGCGCGGCGACCGCGTCCTCCGCGTCGAGAGCGATCACCTCCAGGACTGCACGCTTGCTCATCGGGCCCCATTCCTAGGTAGGTGGACAGGTCTAGTCCAATATCCAGCCTAAGGGGCGGCCCCACCCCGGCGCATCACCGCATCACGCCATCCGTACCGTGCCCGGGTTCGTGCGGCTCCTCCGCACCCCCCGAGGACGCCGGCAGCGGCCCGACCGCCGCCCCGATCCCGTACGCGCCCCCGAACGCCGCCGCCAGCGCCAGTACGAACGCGGCGACCCGCACCTTGGTACTCGTCGTGCTCATCCAGATCCTGAGGTCCATGGTCGAGAAAATACCCCTCGGGGGTATCTTCTGGATAGGGGTAGGGGGTATACATGAAGAGTCAGGGTCCGCCGACGACGACAAGGAGCCGCCCGTCATGAACGTCACCCAGGGCAGCGACACCGGCACCGAGGCGACCGCGCCGGTCTCCGTTGAACTCCTCATCGGCGGCATGACCTGCGCCTCCTGCGCCGCCCGCGTCGAGAAGAAGCTCAACCGCATGGACGGCGTCGAGGCCACGGTGAACTACGCCACCGAGAAGGCCAAGGTCAGCTACCGCGGCGACGACATCTCCGTACAGGACCTCGTCGCCACCGTCGAAGCCACCGGCTACACCGCCCGTGAACCCGTACCCGATCCGCCCGCGCCCACCGCCTCCCCGCAGGAATCCGCGGCGGAGGCCGGGAAGGGAGCCGGGAAGGAGGCCGGGAAGGAAAGCGGCGAGGAGGACGCCGCCCTGCGCCCCCTCCGCGAGCGCCTGATCACCGCCGTCCTCCTCTCGGTCCCCGTCATCGCGATGGCGATGATCCCCGCCCTCCAGTTCACCAACTGGCAGTGGCTGTCCCTCACCCTCGCCGCCCCCGTCGTCACCTACGCCGCCTGGCCCTTCCACCGCGCCGCGTGGACCAACGCCCGGCACGGCGCCGCCACGATGGACACGCTCATCTCGCTCGGCACGTCGGCGGCGTTCCTCTGGTCGGTCTGGGCCCTGTTCTTCGGTACGGCGGGCATGCCCGGCATGACCCACCCCTTCGAGTTCACCCTCTCCCGCTCCGACGGCTCCGGGAACATCTATCTCGAAGCCGCCGCGGGCGTCACCGCCTTCCTCCTGGCCGGCCGCTACTTCGAGGCGCGCGCCAAGCGCAGGGCCGGGGCCGCCCTCCGTACGCTGCTGGAGCTGGGCGCGAAGGAGGTCACCGTCCTGCGCGACGGCCTCGAAACCGTCATCCCCACCGGGCAGTTGACGGTCGGCGACCGCTTCCTCGTACGGCCGGGCGAGAAGATCGCCACCGACGGCACGGTCGTCGAGGGCTCCTCGGCCGTGGACGCCTCCATGCTGACCGGCGAGTCCGTCCCGGTGGAGGTCTCCGCGGGCGACGCCGTCACCGGCGCGACCCTCAACGCCGGGGGCCGGCTGGTCGTCGAGGCCACGCGGATCGGCTCCGACACCCAACTCGCGCGTATGGCACGGATGGTGGAGGACGCCCAGAACGGCAAGGCCGCCGCCCAGCGCCTCGCCGACAGGATCTCGGCCGTGTTCGTCCCGGTGGTCATGGGCCTCGCGCTCGCCACGCTCGGCTTCTGGCTGGGCGTCGGGGCCGGCGCGGCGGCCGCCTTCACCGCCGCCGTCGCCGTGCTGATCATCGCCTGCCCCTGCGCGCTGGGCCTGGCCACCCCGACCGCCCTGATGGTCGGTACGGGGCGGGGCGCCCAGCTCGGCATCCTCATCAAGGGCCCCGAGGTGCTGGAGTCGACCCGCCGCGTCGACACGATCGTGCTCGACAAGACGGGCACGGTCACCACCGGCCGGATGACGCTCCTCGCCACCCACAGCGCGGACGGTACGGACAAGCGCGACGTCCTGCGCCTGGCGGGCGCGCTGGAGCACGCCTCCGAGCACCCCCTCGCCCGCGCCGTCGCCGAGGCGGCCACCGCCCGCGCCGGCACGCTCCCCACCCCCGAGGACTTCGCGAACCTCCCCGGCCTCGGCGTCCAGGGCGTCGTCGAGGGACACGCCGTCCTCGTGGGCCGGGTGCGGCTCCTCGCCGAATGGGAGATCCACCTCCCCGAGTCGCTGGAGACGGCCAGGAAGGCGGCCGAGGCGGCGGGCCGCACCGCGATCGCGGTGGCCTGGGACGGCGAGGCGCGCGGCCTCCTGGAGGTCGCCGACGCGATCAAGGAGACCAGCCCGGAGGCCGTACGGCAGCTCCGCACGCTGGGCCTGACACCGATCCTGCTCACCGGCGACAACCAGGCCGTCGCGGAATCGGTCGCCGCCCAGGTGGGCATCGACCAGGTGATCGCCGAGGTCATGCCCGAGGACAAGGTCGGCGTCGTCAAGCGGCTCCAGGCCGAGGGCAGGACCGTCGCCATGGCCGGCGACGGGGTCAACGACGCCGCCGCGCTCGCGCAGGCCGACCTGGGACTCGCCATGGGTACGGGTACGGACGCGGCGATCGAGGCCGCCGACCTGACGCTCGTACGGGGCGACCTGCGGGCCACCGCCGACGCCGTCCGCCTGGCCCGCCGCACCCTGAACACCATCAGGGGCAACCTGTTCTGGGCCTTCGCGTACAACCTCGCCGCGCTGCCGCTGGCCGCCGCCGGACTCCTCAACCCGATGATCGCCGGCGCGGCGATGGCGTTCTCGTCGGTCTTCGTCGTCGGCAACAGCCTGCGGCTGCGCCGCTTCACGTCCCTGTCGCCCACCGCGGACAGGCCCTCCTGACGCGCCCGCCGCGCCCCGGGTCGTATGGTCGCCCCATGCCCGACCTCGACCACGGCCCGGACGCCACGCCAGGACCCGCCCTCCGGGACCGCTTCGCCACCACTCTGCGCGAAGCGGCCCAGGGGGCGGAGATCCGCGACCCGTACCCCTACGCCGACCAGCTCCTCACCCGCTGGTCCGAGCCCCAGCGGCGGTACCACACCGTCGACCACCTCCGCGCGGTCCTCGACCACGTCGACACGCTGGCGCGGTACGCCGACGACCCGGACCTCGTCCGCCTCGCCGCCTGGTTCCACGACGCGGTCTACCGCCCGGACCGCTCGGAGAACGAGGAACGCTCCGCCCGTCTCGCCGAACTCGCCCTGCCCGAGGCCGGGTTGAGCCAGGACGGCACGGACGAGGTGGCCCGGCTCGTCCGCCTCACCACCACCCACGCCGCCGCCGAGGACGACCGCAACGGCGCCGTCCTGTGCGACGCGGACCTCGCCGTCCTCGGCTCGCCCCCGGAAACGTACGACGCGTACGCGGCCGCCGTGCGCGAGGAGTACGGCTTCATCCCCGAGGCCGACTTCCGGGCGGGCCGGGCCGCGATCCTGGAGCAACTCCTCGATCTGCCGCGCCTGTTCCGCACCCCGCACGGCGAACTGGAGTGGGAGGCCCGCGCCCGCAGGAACCTGGCGGCGGAGCTGCGCACGCTGACGGCGTAGCCCCCGTACCGTCACGGGGCCCACCGCGACAGCCACGAACGGGAGTGCCACGAACGGGAATGCCACGGATGGGAATGCCACAGACAGTCCCCGCGTTGTGACCTGCCGTGCCCAAGCCGCCCAAGTCCCGTATGCCGATAGCCGTCCACACCCTGGGTCTGTCCGTCTTCGCCCTCGGGACCAGCGAGTTCATGCTCTCCGGCCTCCTCCCGGACATCGCCGACGACATGGACGTGTCCATCCCCACGGCCGGACTCCTCATCTCCGCCTTCGCCATCGGCATGGTGATCGGGGCGCCCCTGCTGGCCGTGGCCACGCTCAAGCTGCCGCGCCGCACCACCCTCGTCGCCCTGATCTCGGTCTTCGGCCTCGGCCAGGTCGCGGGCGCGCTGGCCCCGACGTACGGGATCCTCTTCGCCTCGCGCGTCGTGAGCGCCCTCGCCTGCGCCGGGTTCTGGGCGGTCGGCGCCGGGGTGGCCGTCGCGATGGTCCCGGTCACCGCGCGCGCCCGCGCCATGTCGGTGATGATCGGCGGGCTCTCCCTCGCGAACGTGCTCGGCGTCCCCGCCGGCGCGTTCCTCGGCGAACACCTGGGCTGGCGCTCGGCGTTCTGGGCCGTCGCCGCGGCCTCCGCCGTCGCGCTCGCCGGCGTACTGGCCCTGATCCCCCGCATCCCCCTCCCCGCCGAGAAGCCGCGGGTCCGCCGGGAACTCTCCCTCTACGCCGACCGCCAGGTCTGGCTGGCCGTCGCCCTGACCGCGCTCGCGGGCGGCGGCATCTTCTGCACGTTCTCGTACCTCGCCCCGCTCCTGACCGACGTGTCCGGCCTGGACAGCGGCTGGGTCCCGACCGTACTGGCCCTCTTCGGCATCGGCGCCCTGGCCGGTACGACGACGGGCGGCCGCCTCGCCGACGCCCACCCCTTCGGTGTCCTCCTCGGCGGCATCGGCGCGTCCACGATCCTCCTGGCCACCCTGGCCCTCACCGCCTCCCACCCCGCCGTCGTCGTCCCCCTGGCGCTCCTCCTCGGCTTCTCCGCCTTCATCACGGCCCCGGCCCTCAGCGCCCGCATGTTCAACCTCGCCGCGGCGGCCCCCACCCTGGCCGGCGCCACCTCCACGGCGGCCTTCAACCTCGGCAACACCAGCGGCCCCTGGCTCGGCGGCAGAGTGATCGACGCGAACCTCGGCTACGCGGCCACGGCCTGGGCAGGCGCCGCGATGACAGCCCTGGCGGTCGCCCTGGCCGCACTCTCCCTCCACCACCACCGCCGCACGACAAGCGAAATCATCACGGGCTCACACCTCGCACCCAAGGCCACGGCGCTCGGCACGCGGCAGGAGGCCGGGACCCGGCTCGTCGCGGACGAGTGAGTGTGGAGGCCGGGGGTTCGGTTTTTGTTGTCGGTGGGGGTTGGCGCCGTCTCCGATACGGGGGCTCCTTCGGGGCCCGCGTATCGGCGAGCGGTGGAAGGTACGGCGATGGCGGGAACGCGGCACCGGGCGGAACGGACTCGGAGCGGGCGGGGGTGGTGGGCCGGGGGTGCCGGGGTGGTGGTGGCGGGGGCCGCGGTGGTGGCGTTGACGTGGTCCTCGTTGTTCGGGGGCGGGGCGGGCGTGGACTCCGTACGGTCCGCCGGGGTGCCCGAGGCGTCGCCGACGGTTGTGCTGCCGTCCGTCTCGGCGTCGGCTCCCGCGGACAGTCCTTCGCCGTCCGTGTCCGGTACTTCGAAGCCGAAGCCGAAGAAGAAGGCGGTGGCGGCGAAGACGGGGGCGGCGAAGGTTGAGGGGGGTGAGTCGGCTGGGCCCCGGAAGAGCAAGGTCGGCGCCTCCGGGGGGCAGGAGAGCGCGGGCGGGGTCGAGAGGCGGGGTACCGCCGACACCCGCGTTGTCTCGTTCGTGAACAAGGAGAGCGAGACCGTCTGGGTCGCCGCCCTCGGCAGCCCCGAGCACCCCCTCGCCGCCACCGGCTGGAAGCTCGCCCCCGGGCAGCGGGTGTCGGTCGACGTGCCCAGTGGGTGGGTCGGGCGGTTCTGGGGGCGTACCGGCTGCTCCTTCGACGGCGCGGGGAACGGTCACTGCGAGACCGGCGACTGCGCGGGCGGCTTCCAGTGCACCGGCAGCGGGGCGACCCCCGCGACGCTCGCCGAGTTCGCGCTGAGCGCGCCCAAGCCCGGGGCCATGGACTTCTACGACGTGAGCATGGTCGACGGCTCCAACCTGCCGATGTACATCAACATCACCCGCGGCGACACCACCGACCCCGTCAGCGCCTCCGGATGCGTGGCGGCCGGCTGCACGAAGCCGGTCGCGTGCCCGGAGAAGATGCGGTTCACGGCCGGCGGGCGGGTCGTCGGCTGCACGAACCCGTGCACGGCGTTCGGCGGCAAGACGTACTGCTGCGAGGACGAGTGGGCGGGCCGCGAGAACTGCGTGCCCTCGCGCTGGCCGGTCGACTACACGCAGGTGTTCAAGCGGGCCGAGCCGTACGCGTACTCCTACGCCTTCGACGACTCCGCGACCATGCCCTGCAAGGGATCCTGCGACTACCGGGTGACCTTCGGGGTCACCACGTGAGGTGCGCGGGACTGCTGTGACGGGCTGTCCGCGCGACGCCTGGTGAGGGGCGGGCTAGCGTGGTGACGTAGGGGTACGTGGGCGGCCGCGGGGGTCGGCAGGGGCCGCGCGGGTCGGGGAACCCCGAGCCACCGGAAGGGTGTCCCATGCGTCTGCTCTTCACGTCCGTGCCGGTCCACAGCCACCTCGCGCCCATGCTCCCCCTGGTGACCGCCGCGCGGGACCGCGGGCACGAGGTCCTCTTCGTGACCGGTCCCGACGGGGTGTGGCATCCCGAGGCGCTCGGCCTGCCCGCCGTCGCCGCGGGGCCGCCCTTCGCCGAGTCGGCCGGGCGCTACCGGCGCTCGTACCCGGCCGCCGTGCTCGCCGGGCTGTCGGCGGAGGAGCGGGTACGGCATCTGCTGGTCCACGGGCTGATCGAGATCGCGGCGGCCGAGATGGCCGAGGACGTGGTGGAGGTGGTCCGCGCCTGGCGCCCCGACCTGGTGGTCGCGGGACCCGCCGAGCGGGCGGGGGTGATCGCCGCCGCCCTGGCCGGCGTCCCGTACGTCTTGGAGGACTTCGGGCCGCCCCGCTCCGCCGCCTTCGCCGAGCCGGGTTGGCGGGCGGTGGAGGAGGTCGTGACGGGCCGCCGGGGGCCGGGGGCCGGGCCGGGGCCGGGGTCTGGAGACGGGCGCGGGCCTGGGACCGGGCGGGCGACGGGCGAGGGGCTCGGGCCTGGGGTCGGGCAGGCGACAGGCGACGAGCGCGAGAGCGGGGCTGGGCGGGCGACGGGCGACGGGCCCTGTCAGCGGCTCGACCGGGTGCCTTGCCTGGAGATCTGGCCCGTCGGGATGCGTCCCGACGACACCGTGCCGGGCGGCGGGTCCGGGGGCGGGTGGGAGTTCGCCGAGCGCTGGCCCCTGCGGGCCGAGCACCTCACGCCCGAGCCGGGCGAACGGCCCGCGCTCTTCGACGACCTGCCCTTCGAGAAGACCGTGTACGTCACCCTCGGCACCGGTCACGGCAACCTGCCCGGCGTCCTGGAGACGATGGTCCGGGCGCTGCACGGCGAGCGCGTCAACGTCGTAGCGACGGTCGGTACGAACGGTGACCCGGCGCGCTTCGCGGGCCAGCCGCCGTACGTACGGATCGAGCGGTACGTCCCGCAGAAGCGGCTGCTTCCGTACGTGGACCTCGTCGTCTGCCACGCGGGGGCGGGCACGGTCCTCGGGGCCGTCGCGCACGGGCTCCCGCTGGTGGTGGCGCCGCTCGCGGCCGACCAGTACGACATCG
The DNA here is from genome assembly GCF_011694815.1 of Streptomyces liangshanensis. Classification (NCBI taxonomy): domain Bacteria; kingdom Bacillati; phylum Actinomycetota; class Actinomycetes; order Kitasatosporales; family Streptomycetaceae; genus Streptomyces; species Streptomyces liangshanensis. The sequence goes on along the minus strand of NZ_CP050177.1, from coordinate 4,472,921 downwards.
CGGCGCAGGTGGTCCGCGCCCGCGTGGGGCTGCTGGCGGATCCGGGCGAGGCGGCGAACGCGGGCGGGCTGTCCGCCGACGCCGTACGGCACGCCTTCCGTACGGTGACCGGGGACGAGGGGTTCCGGGAGCGGGCGGCCGTCGTCGCCGGGGAGATCGCCGCGATGCCGGGGCCTGGGGAGGTCGTGGACCGGTTGGTGGCGTACGCGGGGAGGCGTGTCCACGCCTGAGGCGCCCCTCCTCAAGCCGCCGGGCGGCCCTTCGGGCGCCTGAGGCCCGCTTCCGTGATGCGCCGTACGAGCTCCTTCGAGCCGACGCGTACCGCCCCGGCGGCCAGCGCGTCCTCGTAGCGGTGCGCGGGCACGTCGTAGTGGTCCCGTTCGAACGCGCGCGGCGGGCAGCCGATCGACGCGGCGAACGCGTGCAGCTCGTCGAACGACACATCGCTGACCAGGTGCGACCACATGCGCCCGTGTCCCGGCCAGGTGGGCGGGTCGATGTAGACGGTCACGGGGTGTCCGTCCCGTCGGAGGGATCGCCGGAGCGGTCGTCGGAGGGCTCGTCCGCCGGGCCGCCGAAGGGCTCCTCGAACGGCCCCTCGTACGGACCGCCGAGCCGCCCGCCGAACGGCCCCCCGCCCGTCGTCCCGCCCCCGCTCGACCCGCTCAGCCCGCCCACCGGCGCCACCACCACCGCCTCCTTCGCGCACACCCAGTGCGGATCGGCCCCCAGCTCCGGCTCCACCTCCAGGGCGTGCGGCTCCACCGCCACGCACACCGGGCACAGGGGCCAGCGGCCGTAACGTTCCAGCAGGGCGTCCTGGACGTCCTGCGCGACCAGCCCCGCCACGAACCCCGCGCCCTCCGGCCACTGCTCCACCCACCAGCGGCGGTGCGACACCGCGTCCTCCACCAGCGACACGATCCCGGCCTCCGCGACACCGGCCGCGGAGAGGTCGGCCAGGACCAGGGCCCTGGCGCCGTGCAGCGCCTGCTCCAGCGCGTTGTTCACTTCGTCCATCCCCACATTGTCCTCCACGGGCTTGACCACCGGCGGGGGGCGAAAATACCTTTCAGGGATGACTCGGGACGTGAAGGAAAGTTTCAGCGCCGGTGCCCCGCCCGCGCCCGCGGCCCTGGCCGCCAAGGTGCGGACCCTCGCGCCCTCCATGACCCGGTCCATGCAGCTCGTCGCCGAGGCCGTGGCGGGCGACCCGGCCGGCTGCGCGGCGCTCACCGTCACCGGCCTCGCGGAGCTGACCGGCACGAGCGAGGCGACCGTCGTCCGCACCGCCCGCCTCCTCGGCTACCCCGGCTACCGGGACCTGCGCCTCGCGCTCGCCGGCCTCGCCGCCCAGCAGCAGTCGGGCCGGGCGCCCGCCGTGACCGCCGACATCACGGTCGACGACCCCATCGCGGACGTCGTCGCGAAGCTCGCGTACGACGAGCAGCAGACCCTCGCCGACACCGCCGCCGCCCTCGACACCGTCCAGCTCGGCGCCGTCGTCGCCGCGGCGGCGGCCGCGCGCCGCATCGACATCTACGGCGTCGGCGCCTCCGCGCTCGTCGGGATGGACCTCGTACAGAAGCTGTCGCGCATCGGCCTCGTCGCCCAGGCGCACAGCGACCCGCATCTCGCCGTCACGCACGCCGTCCAGCTCCGCGCCGGTGACGTGGCGATCGCGATCACCCACTCGGGCTCCACGTGGGACGCGATCGAGCCGCTGCGGGTCGCCTTCGACCGGGGCGCGACGACGGTCGCGATCACCGGCCGCCCGGACGGCCCCGTCTCGCAGTACGCCGACCACCTCCTCACCACCTCCACGGCCCGCGAGAGCGAGTTGCGCCCGGCGGCGATGTCCAGCCGTACGAGCCAACTGCTCGTCGTCGACTGCCTGTTCATAGGCGTGGCGCAGCGTACGTACGAGACGGCGGCGCCCGCACTGTCCGCGTCGTACGAGGCGCTCGCGCACCGCCACAGCCCGCGCACCACCCGCTGACCCAGCCACCCGCTGCCCCACGCGAAGGCCCCTCCCCGCACCCCCACCCGCAGAAGAAAGCCGCTTCTTCATGACCTCGACCTCCGGCCCTTCCGCTCCCGACCCTTCCTCCTCCGGCACGTACGGCGAATCCTCTTCCGGCACGTACGGCGAGCTCCGCGCGCAGCTCGACGCGCTCACCACCGAGGCGTTCCGGCCCGAGCTGGCCGAGATCGACCAGCTGCCCACGCTCGACATCGCCCGGATCATGAACCGCGAGGACAGCACCGTCCCCGACGCGGTCGCCACCCAACTGCCCCTCATCGCCGCCGCCGTGGACGCCGTGGCCGAGCGGGCCGCGCGCGGCGGCCGGCTGATCTACGCGGGCGCGGGCACGGCGGGGCGGCTGGGGGTGCTGGACGCCAGCGAGTGCCCTCCGACGTTCAACACCGCCCCGGAGCAGGTCGTCGGCCTGATCGCGGGCGGGCCGGGCGCGATGGTGACGTCCGTCGAAGGCGCCGAGGACTCCAAGGAGCTGGCCGCCGCCGACCTGACGGCACTCAAGCTGACCGCGGACGACACGGTGGTCGGCGTCTCCGCGTCGGGCCGGACCCCGTACGCGGTCGGCGCGGTCGAGTACGCCCGCGGCCTCGGCGCCCTCACCCTCGGCCTGTCGTGCAACGCGGGCAGCGCGCTGGCGGCGGCCGCCGAGCACGGCATCGAGGTGGTCGTCGGCCCCGAACTGCTCACGGGGTCGACCCGCCTCAAGGCCGGTACGGCGCAGAAGCTCGTCCTCAACATGATCTCGACGATCACGATGATCCGGCTCGGCAAGACGTACGGGAACCTGATGGTCGACGTCCGCGCGTCGAACGAGAAGCTGCGCGCCCGCTCGCGGCGGATCGTCGCGCTGGCCACCGGCGCGTCCGACCCGGAGATCGAGGCGGCCCTCGCGGCCACCGACGGAGAGGTGAAGCCCGCGATCCTCACCATCCTCGGCGAGGTCGACGGCCCCGGCGCCGCGTCGCTCCTGGCGGAGTCCCGGGGGCACCTGCGCGCGGCCCTGAAGGCGGCCCGCACCGCCTGACCGGTCATTTCCGTTGCCCGGACCACGCACCTTGCGCTACAAGGAGGGCGGCGGACGCACCGCCGGCACAGCTCAGGGGGGATCACGATGGACGGCGAACGGGTCGGCACGACGAACGGAACGACGGACGCGGCGGGGGTCGTCGGGGCGGCGGGTACGGCAGGGGCGCCGGGTCTCGTACGTACCGCGGGCCCCGACAACCCCACCACCCCCACCGCCCCCACCGCCCCCCGCGTCCTCCACCGCGCCGAGCTGCGCGGGCGGGCCACCGGTGTCGGCGTCATGGCCTGCTTCGCCCTCGGGTGGAGCGCCGGCGGCGTGGGGAGCCTGCCCGTCACCGCGGGCCGGGCGGTGTTCGCCGGCTGTGCCGTGCTCACCGTCGTGTTCGCCGTGCTCGCCGCCCGGATGACCCGGCGGGCGGCGGGCGCGCCGGAGGACACGGACCTCACCCCGGCGGTGAAGCGGGCCGCCGGGCGCCGCTTCCTCCTCGTCCTCGGCGCCGAGATCGTGGCGATCTTCGTGATCGCCCGCGTCCTGGGCGCCACCGGGCACTCCGAGGCCGTTCCCGCCGTCATCGCCCTCGCCGTCGGGCTGCACTTCTTCCCGCTCGCCGGGCTGTTCGGCGTCCGCTTCTACCACCTCACCGGCGCCGCACTCTGCCTGTTCGCCGTCGCCGCGCTGCTCCTCGCGCCCCTGACCTCGACACCGGCCCTGTGGACGCTGCTGCCCGGCCTCGGCTCGGCGCTGACCCTGTACGCGACCGCCGCGCGGCTCGTACAACCCCGCCCCTGACCTGCCCGGCCGCACGCCCCGCCCCCTCCGTACCGCCCGGGACCGCCTGGGACCGCCCGGGATCGCCCGGGCCCACGTCCCCCACCCCCTCACGGGGAAGTGTGAAACCATGCGATAAGGGATATTTGCGTGCGGATGGGGTCTCACTCATGGTCGATGCCGAGGGCGGCACCGGAGCGACGGTGCCCGGTGACGACGGCCGCCCGGTGGCGTCAGGGTCCCCGCACGACGGCCCCGCGCAGACGGCCCTCGACGTGGTGGGCGCGGCCGTGGCCGTGATCGACGCGCGGGGGGCCGTCATCGGCTGGACGCGGGCCGCGGAGGAGCTGCTCGGGTACCGGGCGGCCGACGTGGTGGACCGTTCCGCCACCCGTCTGCTCCAGGACAGCCCTGCCGACCGGAGCGGCGCCCCGGACCCCCTCGTCCCCACCTGGCCCGCACGCGTCCGCGCCGGCGAGCCCTGGTCGGAGCTGGTCGAGCTGCGGCACCAGGAGGGGCACGGCGTCCACGTCACCCTCCACGCGTCCCCGCTGGCCGGCCCCGACGGCCGTACCGACTGGTTCGTCTCGGCCGCCCCGCTCTCCGCGTCGTCCTTCCGGCCCACGCGGGACGGCGTGGTGGTCAGGTCCCTCCTGGAAGGCGCCCCCATCGGGCTGTCGATCTGGGACACCGACCTGCGCTGCGTCTGGCTCAACAGCACGGTCGAGCGCCAGAGCGGCGTCCTGCGCCACGAGCGCATCGGCCTCCGCGTGACCGAGTCGCTGCCGGGCTTCGACACGGACGCGGTCGAGGCGGCGATGCTCCAGGTGCTCAGGACCGGCACCCCGGTCATCGACCACGAGTTCCGCTGGATCGCCCAGGACCTGCACGAGGAGCGGGCCTTCTCGTCGTCGTTCTTCCGGCTCGACGGGCTGGACGGCCGCCCGCTGGGGGTGTGTTCCATCGCGGTGGACATCACGAGCAGCTGGGCCCGCGAGCGCCTCGCCGTCCTCAGCGAGGCGGGTACGCGGATCGGGACGACGCTCGACGTCATGCACACCGCCCAGGAGCTGGCCGACGTCGCGGTGCCGCTCCTGGCCGACTACACCAGCGTCGATCTCACCGAGGCGCTGCCGCTCGGCGGGGAGCCGCTGGAGCGGCTGGAGTCGGCGGACGGTACGGTCCCGGTCTTCCGGCGCTGCGGGGTCGCGTCCATCCACGAGGGCAACCCCGAGTCCCTGTGGTCCATCGGGGAGGCCGTGTACGTCCCCACGGTCTCGCCCTTCATGTCCGCGATGACCACGGGGAAGTCGCAGTTCGAGCCGATCATCAGGACCGGCCCGGGCACCTGGGTCGAGAACGATCCCGGGCGGCGCAGGGTCATCGAGGAGACCGGGGTCCACTCGATCATCGTGGTCCCGCTGCGGGCCCGCGGCACGATCCTGGGCGTCGTCGTCTTCAGCCGTAACGACACCATCACCCCGTTCAGCCGGGACGACCTCCTGCTGGCCGAGGAGCTGGCCGCGCGGGCCTCCCTGAGCCTGGACAACGCGCTGCGCTACACCCGCGAGCGCACGGCGTCCCTCGCCCTCCAGCGCAACCTGCTCCCCCGCCACCTGTCGGGCGGCCACGCCGTGGACGTCGCCGCCCAGTACCTGCCCGCGGACCTCCACGACGGCGTCGGCGGCGACTGGTTCGACGTGATCCCGCTGTCCGGCGGCCGGGTCGCCCTGGTGGTCGGTGACGTCGTCGGGCACGGCATCAACGCGGCGGCGACGATGGGGCAGCTCCACACGGCCGTGCACACCCTGGCGGACATGGACCTGCCGCCGGACGAGCTGCTCGCCCACCTCGACGACCTGGTCGTACGCCTCACCGAGGAGGACGCGGAGCCGCGCGACGAGGACTTCAGCACGCCCGTGATGGGCGCGACGTGCGTGTACGCGGTGTACGACCCCGTCACGCGGCGCTGCACGATGGCGCGCGCCGGCCACCCGCCTCCCGCGATCGTCTTCCCGGACGGCACCGTCACCTTCCCGGAGCTGCCCGCAGGTTCGCCGATCGGGCTCGGGCTGCTGTCCTTCCAGTCGGTCGAGATGGAGTTGCCGGAGGGCAGTGTCATCGCCCTCTACACCGACGGCCTGGTGGAGACCCGCGAGGCGGACATCGACGTGGGGCTGGGGCGGCTGGGCGCGTCCCTCGCCAGGACCGGCGGCCGGGGGACCCCGCTGGACGAGGTGTGCGCGGAGGTGGTCGGCACGATGGTGTCGAAGGCCCCGTCCCAGGACGACGTGGCGCTGCTGCTGGCCCGTACCCGCTCACTGCCCCCGGACCATGTGGTCACCTGGGTGCTGCCGACCGACCCGGCGCTGGTCTCCAACGCCCGCGCGCTGGCCGTCGCCAAGCTCTCCTCGTGGGGGCTCGGCCAACTGGCGCCCACCGTCGAACTCATCGTCAGCGAACTGGTCACCAACGCCATCCGGTACGGCGCCGGCCCCATCCGGCTCCGCCTGATCCGCCACCGGGCCCTGGTCTGCGAGGTGTTCGACTCCGACGACCGCTCCCCGCGCCTGCGCCACGCCCGCGCCGAGGACGAGAAGGGCTGGGGCCTCTTCCTGGTCGCGAAGCTCTCCCACCGCTGGGGCACCCGCACGGCCCCCGGCGGCAAGATCGTCTGGGCGGAACTGGAACTGCCGCTGGGCGCGTGACCGGGCCGGTGCGGGCCAGCACGTGCGCCTCGGAATCGGACGAACGTTCACCCAGCATGACGAACTTGATACGAAGGGTGATCACGCTTTAGCGTGCGCGACAGGACGCCGCTGCGCCCGCCCCGCCACGGCGGAGGCCCCGCCTGAGAGGACTCGTGCGTGACCATTCAGCCCGCTCGCGCCAGAAGCGGGGCACGATGTAGGGGAGGAGGCGACGCCATGACCCCCAGCCCCGCTGATCACGCGCAGATGTCCGTGGAGGACTTCGAGCAGATCGCTCGTACGGCCCCGAAGACAGTGAAGCTCGAATTCGTCAACGGAAAACTAGAGGTCAAGCCCGTGCCGGACGGCGACCACGACGAGATCGTCCTGTGGCTCCAGACCCTGTGCATGCAGCACCGCCCCGAGTTGGGGCTCTACGCCGAGCGCGGTCTCCGGATCGAGGCCTACCGCAAGGGGCGGGCCGTCCCGGACGGCGTGCTCGCGCCGCGTCGGCATTTTGTCGGGCACGGCCTGTGGTCCGATCCGGAAGGCGTCCTCATGGTCGTGGAGGTCACTTCGTACGACTCGGACACCGACCGCCGCGACCGTAACGAGAAGCGGGACGGCTACGCCGCGGCGGGCATCCCCGTCTATCTCCTCATCGACCGCGACAACGGCACCCTCACCGTCTACAGCGAGCCCCTGAACGGCGTCTATCAGCGGCAGCCCTCGTACCCGTTCGGCACCGACGTCCAGCTGCCCGAGCCCGCCTCCCTCACGCTGGAGACCGAGGAGCTGACCGCCTACATCCGCTGACGCCGACCCCCACCCCCGGAAACACCCGAAGGCGGCACCCCCCGGAAGGGATACCGCCCTCGGTTCAGGAACGCTCCGAGCCGATGCCGTACAGCCGTGCCGACCGTACGGCGAGAGGCTCAGAAGTCCATGTCGCCGCCCGGCATGCCGCCCGGCGCGCCGCCCGCGGCGGCCTTCTCCGGCTTGTCGGCGATGACGGCCTCGGTGGTGAGGAACAGCGCCGCGATGGAGGCCGCGTTCTGGAGAGCGGAACGGGTGACCTTCGCGGGGTCGATGATGCCCTCGGCGATCATGTCCACGTACTCGCCGGTCGCGGCGTTGAGGCCGTGACCGATCGGCAGGTTGCGGACCTTCTCGACGATGACGCCGCCTTCGAGACCACCGTTGACGGCGATCTGCTTGAGCGGAGCCTCCAGCGCGAGCTTGACGATGTTCGCGCCCGTCGCCTCGTCACCTTCGAGCTCGAGCTTCTCGAACACCGAGGAAGCCTGGAGCAGGGCCACGCCACCACCGGCGACGATGCCCTCCTCGACGGCGGCCTTGGCGTTGCGCACCGCGTCCTCGATGCGGTGCTTGCGCTCCTTGAGCTCGACCTCGGTCGCGGCGCCGGCCTTGATGACGGCCACGCCGCCGGCCAGCTTCGCGAGGCGCTCCTGGAGCTTCTCGCGGTCGTAGTCCGAGTCGCTGTTCTCGATCTCGGCGCGGATCTGGTTCACGCGGCCGGCGACCTGGTCGCTCTCGCCCGAACCGTCGACGATGGTGGTCTCGTCCTTGGTGATGACGACCTTGCGGGCGCGGCCCAGCAGGTCGAGACCGGCGTTCTCCAGCTTGAGGCCGACCTCTTCGGAGATGACCGTGCCGCCCGTGAGGATGGCGATGTCGTTCAGCATCGCCTTGCGGCGGTCACCGAAGCCCGGGGCCTTGACGGCGACGGACTTGAAGGTGCCACGGATCTTGTTGACGACCAGGGTCGACAGCGCCTCGCCCTCGACGTCCTCCGCGATGATCAGCAGGGGCTTGCCCGACTGCATGACCTTCTCCAGCAGCGGAAGGAGGTCCTTCACGTTGCCGATCTTGGAGTTGACGATGAGGATGTACGGGTCGTCCAGGGACGACTCCATGCGCTCCATGTCGGTGGCGAAGTACGCCGAGATGTAGCCCTTGTCGAAGCGCATGCCCTCGGTGAGCTCGAGCTCCAGACCGAAGGTCTGCGACTCCTCAACGGTGATGACGCCTTCCTTGCCGACCTTGTCCATCGCCTCGGCGATGAGCTCGCCGATCTGGGTGTCGGCGGCGGAGATGGAGGCCGTCGAAGCGATCTGCTCCTTGGTCTCCACGTCCTTGGCCTGCTCCAGCAGGGCACCGGAGACGGCCTCGACGGCCTTCTCGATCCCGCGCTTGAGGGCCATCGGGTTGGCGCCGGCCGCCACGTTGCGCAGGCCCTCGCGGACGAGTGCCTGGGCGAGGACGGTCGCGGTGGTCGTACCGTCACCGGCGACGTCGTCCGTCTTCTTGGCGACTTCCTTGACCAGCTCGGCGCCGATCTTCTCGTACGGGTCCTCGAGCTCGATCTCCTTGGCGATGGAAACACCATCGTTGGTGATCGTGGGGGCGCCCCACTTCTTCTCGAGGACGACGTTGCGACCCTTGGGACCAAGGGTGACCTTGACGGCGTCGGCGAGCTGGTTCATCCCGCGCTCGAGACCGCGCCGTGCCTCCTCGTCGAACGCGATGATCTTGGCCATGTGAAGTGGTCCTCCCGGACTGGGGTGGATTGCTCCGGACCGCGCCCGCGCCCGCGACGGACGGCCTGAGAGCCGGGCGGTTCCTTGCTCCACCTGGCTCTCCGGGCCTCACTGACCCGGTCCATAAGTTGTCACTCTCACTTGCAGAGTGCTAACGCCAATGATTAGCACTCGACCCCCGAGAGTGCAAGCTCCTCCCTCGGCCCGGCACCCCCGCGGGGACGTGCCGTACACGCACGAGGGGCCCGTATCCCTGTGTGGGATACGGGCCCCTCGGCGTGAGTGCGTCGGTGGCCGATCGCGCCGGGATCAGACGGCGAGCTTGACCATGTCCGCCTGCGGACCCTTCTGGCCCTGCGAGATCTCGAACTCAACTCGCTGACCTTCTTCAAGGGTGCGGTAGCCGTCCATCTGGATCGCGCTGTAGTGGACGAAAACATCCGCACCACCGTCGACCGCGATGAAGCCGTAGCCCTTCTCCGCGTTGAACCATTTGACGGTGCCCTGAGCCATGCCTTACTCCCCTATTACTGCCGGAACGCTTCGACCGCGGCTGAATGTATCTGCCCAACTGCCCTCTGCAACAGGTCAATCGGACGAGAAATCTGGGCGCGAACGAACACACATAGCGACGGATTGACTGCGTTCCGGGGCAAGTCGGGCCGGGCAAAACACGCATGTGCCCGCAAAAGTCACCGAGAGTTTGACCCCAGGTTGTCGCGATCTCGTATGCGCTCGGCACCGGCCGCGAGGGGGTGTTCCCAACTCTACCGCGCTCAACCATAAAGAATGGCCCCCTCCGCTTCCTGTGCGGAGAGGGCCGTTCCGGACCGCGGAGGGGGCCGGGGACGCGGGCCGCGCGTCCCCGTGAGGGAGCGTCAGCAGCCGCCGGCGACCGCGGGGATGATCGAGATGCCGGCGCCCGCCGGGGTGGCCGTCTGGAGGCCCTGCTCGAACCGGACGTCGTCGTCGTTCACGTACACGTTGACGAAGCGGCGCAGCTTGCCGTCGTCGTCCAGGACGCGCGCGGAGATGCCCGGGTGGTTGGCCTCCAGGGACTGGATGACCTCGGAGAGGGTCTCGCCCTCCGCCGGGACCTCGGCCTGGCCACCGGTGTACGTACGGAGGATGGTGGGGATGCGGACCTTGACGCTCATGGTGGATGCCTTCCTGGGGTCGGTGGGTGTCAGTGGGCCAGGCCGGCGTCGCGGAACGCGTCCAGGCTGGGGCGGATCGTCGCCGTCGGTCCCGTGGTCGGGGCCACCGCGTCGAGCGTCTTGAGGCCGTCGCCGGTGTTCAGCACGACCGTCGTGAGCGCCGGGTCGAGCAGGCCGGCGTCGATGAGCTTCTTCGTCACGCCGACGGTCACGCCGCCCGCGGTCTCGGCGAAGATCCCCTCGGTGCGCGCCAGCAGCTTGATGGCGTCGACGATCTGCTCGTCGTTCACGTCGTCCACGGCGCCGCCGGTGCGGCGGGCGATGTCGAGGACGTACGGGCCGTCGGCGGGGTTGCCGATCGCCAGGGACTTGGCGATGGTGTTCGGCTTCTGGGGCCGTACGACGTCGTGGCCGGCCTTGAAGGCGGCGGAGACCGGGGAGCAGCCCTCGGCCTGGGCTCCGAAGATCTTGTACGGCTTGTCCTCGACGAGCCCCAGCTTGATGAGTTCCTGGAGGCCCTTGTCGATCTTCGTGAGCTGGGATCCGGAGGCGATCGGGATGACGAGCTGGTCGGGCAGCTCCCAGCCGAGCTGTTCGCAGATCTCGTACGCGAGCGTCTTGGAGCCTTCGCCGTAGTACGGGCGGAGGTTGACGTTCACGAAGCCCCAGCCCTCGCCGAGCGGGTCGCCGATGAGCTCGGAGCAGAAGCGGTTGACGTCGTCGTAGTTGCCCTCGATGCCGACGAGTTCACCGCCGTACACCGCGGCCATGACGACCTTGCCCTGCTCCAGGTCGTGCGGGATGAACACGCAGGAGCGGAAGCCGGCGCGGGCGGCGGCGGCGCCGACGGCGCCGGCCAGGTTGCCGGTGGAGGAGCAGGAGAGCGTGGTGAAGCCGAAGGCGCGGGCGGCCTCGACGGCGATGGCGACGACGCGGTCCTTGAAGGAGTGCGTCGGGTTGCCGGAGTCGTCCTTCACGTACAGGCCGCCGGTGACGCCGAGTTCACGGGCGAGGTTGTCGGCCTTGACGAGCTTCGTGAAGCCGGGGTTGATGTTGGGCTTGGTGGCCACGTCGGCGGGGACGGGCAGCAGCGGCGCGTAGCGCCAGATGTTGTCGGGGCCCTCGGCGATGCGCTTCTTCAGCTCTTCGGGGGAGCCGCTCGGCAGGTCGTACGCCACTTCGAGCGGCCCGAAACAGGACGCGCAGGCGAAGATCGGGCCGAGGTCGAAGCGCTCGCCGCATTCGCGGCACGAGAGGGCGGCGGCGGGTCCGAGGTCGACGGCACCGGGAGTGACACCGGGCGTGGGGACGGTCTGCACAGACATGGAGGCGAGGCCCTTTCCTCATCTTCCTCGCGACGTACTTCGCCGCAAGACGGAATTGGCACCTTCCCCACCATGACCTCGCGGTCGGCGGGAGGGTTGCCGGGGCTTCAACGGGCCGTTCCCTCTGCCCCTCTGGATGAGCGGTATGGCATCGGATCCGGGGTCGGTCCCGCGATCCGAGCGTTTGTCCACCGGATGACCCCCGACATGCGGTGGTCATTCGTGTTGTTCAAGACTGTAACCGAAGGAGCGGACCGTGGAGATAGTGGTCCGCACCGCGAGATGGATCACTTTCAGGGAGAACCGACCGTGCTGGAAGAGGTGGAGCGCTGGCTGACCAGGCGTTCCTGGTCCGTGGCCGACCGATCGCTCGACCGGCTCCTGGCGGCGAAGACCGCGCGCGGCACGACCGTCAGCGTGGTGCTGCCCGCGCTGGACGAGGAGAGCACGGTCGGCGCGATCGTGTCGGTGGTGCGGCGGGAGCTGATGGAGCGGGCGCCGCTGGTGGACGAGCTGGTGGTGATCGATTCCGGTTCGTCGGACGCCACGGCGAAGGTCGCGGCGGAGGCGGGCGCCCGGGTGGTGCACCGGGACGACATCCTGCCGCGGCTGCCCGCGCTGCCCGGGAAGGGCGAGGTGCTGTGGCGGTCGCTGCTGGTGACGGGCGGGGACGTGGTGTGCTTCGTGGACGCGGACCTGCGGGAGTTCTCGGCGGACTTCGTGACGGGGATCGTGGGGCCGCTGCTGACGGAGCCGGACGTGCAGCTGGTGAAGGCGATGTACGACAGGCCGCTGGGCTCTCGCGGCGCCCCCGGCGCTTCCGCCGGTCCTTCCGCCGGCCAGGGCGGGCGGGTGACGGAGCTGGTGGCGCGGCCGTTGCTGAACCTCCACTGGCCGCTGCTCGCGGGCTTCGTGCAGCCCCTGGGCGGGGAGTACGCGGCCCGGCGCACCCTGCTGGAGCGGCTGCCGTTCCCCGTCGGGTACGGCGTGGAGCTGGGGCTGCTGGTGGACGCGCTGCACACCGTGGGGCTGGACGCGCTGGGCCAGGTCGACGTCGGCACGCGGCTGCACCGGCACCAGGACGACCGGGCGCTGGGGCGGATGGCGGCGGCGATCTACCGTACGGCGCAGCTGCGCCTGTCCCGGTCGCACCTGGGGGCGCACCTGGTGCGGCCCGAGCTGACGCAGTTCGAGCGCGGTGAGAACGGCTTCGTACCGCGGACGTACGACGTGGACACGGAGGAGCGGCCGCCGATGCGGGAGATCGCGGAGTACACGGCCGGCCGCGCGGCGTAACCACCCCTTCCAGTCCTATTTACCTATATTGCGTCCTTATGGAGACCTCTCTGAGCATGTGGTTCCTCGCCGCGGCCCACAGCGGCGCCACCGCCGAGCGGCTGTGGCTGCTGGGCGGGATGGCGGTCGCGCTGACGGGGGCGGGGGTGGTCGCGCTGGCGGCGGCGCGAGGGCGCCGCGGCGACTGATCCCGTACGGCTCCCTTCACGGCTCCTCTCCGTACGTTTGAGCGTTTCCCGTACGGGCTAGATTTCGGCACATGGTTTCCGAGCAGGCCGCCCAGGTCCTCGTCGCGTCCAACCGCGGCCCCGTCTCGTACACGCTCCGCGACGACGGAGCGCTGGAGGCCCGGCGCGGCGGCGGCGGGCTGGTGTCCGGCCTCTCGGCCATCGGCCCCGACACGGACGCGGTATGGGTGTGCGCGGCCCTCGGCGACGGCGACCACGAGGCGGTACGGCGTACCGGCGGCCGGCTGGACCCGGAGGACACCGGCGGGCAGCGCGTACGGATGCTGGGCATCGCCCCCGACGTCTACGCCGGCGCGTACAACGGGGTGGCCAACTCCACGCTCTGGTTCGTCCACCACCTGCTCTACCAGACCCCGCTGGAGCCGTCCTTCGGCGCGGAGTTCCGGGCGCAGTGGGGGGCGTACGAGGCGTACAACCGCGCGTTCGCCGAAGCCCTCGCGGACGAGGCCGCCGACGGCGCGTCGGTCCTCGTCCAGGACTACCACCTGGCCCTGGTCCCCGGCATGCTCCGCGCCCTGCGCCCCGACCTGCGGATCGGCCACTTCTCGCACACCCCCTGGGCGCCGGTGGACTACTTCCGGCTGCTCCCCGACGACATCGCCCGCCAACTGCTGCGGGGCATCCTGGGCGCGGACCGCGCGGCGTTCCTGACCCACCGCTGGGCGGACGCCTTCACGGCCTGCTGCACGGAACTGCTGGGCGGCACGGGCAGCACCCGGATCGGCGTGCACGGCCTGGGCGCGGACGCGGACTTCCTGCGCGAACGGGCGCACCGCCCCGACGTGGGCGAGCGCATCGTGTCGCTGCGCGAGGAGATCGGCGGGACGGACCGGCGGACGATCGTCCGGGTGGACCGTACGGAACTGTCCAAGAACATCGTCCGCGGCCTCCTGGCGTACCGGCAGCTGCTCACCGACCACCCCGAGTGGCGCGAACGCGTGGTCCACGTGGCCTTCGCGTACCCCTCCCGCCAGGACCTGTCGGTCTACCGCGACTACACGGCCGAGGTCCAGCGCGTGGCGGACGCGATCAACCTGGACTTCGGCACGGACGGCTGGCTCCCGGTCGTCCTCCACGTCAAGGACGACTTCGCCCGCTCCCTGGCGGCGTACCGCCTGGCGGACGTGGCGCTGGTCAACCCGATCCGCGACGGCATGAACCTGGTCGCGAAGGAGATCCCCGTGGTCTCGGAGAACGGCTGCGTCCTGGTCCTGTCCCGCGAGGCGGGCGCGTACGAGGAACTGGGCGACGACGCGCTGGTGGTGAACCCGTACGACATCTCGGCGACGGCGACGGCCCTCCACGAGGCCCTGACGATGCCCCACGACGAACGCGCGGAACGCACGAAGCGCCTGGCGGCGGCGGCCACGGCGCTCCCCCCGTCCCAGTGGTTCCTGGACCAGCTGGAGGCGCTGCGGGGGTGAGGCGCCGGGGGGCGCGCTGGGGTGGGGTGCGCTGGGGCGCGTGGCGTTACGCGGGCACGCGTAGGCGCGGCCCGTGGGTCAGGTGGCGGAGACCGCCTCCGCCAGGGCCGCCAGGAAGTCGGCGACCGCGGCGGGGCCCGGGAGGGTGAGGTCGGATCTGGTGGACAGTTCCGGGACCTCCGTGCCGCTGCACACCAGGAGGCCCGGGTGGCCGTTCGCGCGCAGGGCGTCCACGGCCGTGTAGGCGGGGAGGTCGCCGAGGTCGTCGCCCGCGTACAGGATCGTCTCGGCGCCGGACTCGTCCACGTACCGGGTCAGTGCCACGCCCTTGTCCACGCCGGGCGGGCGTAGTTCCAGGACCATGCGGCCCGGCTCCAGGACCAGGCCGTGGCGGGTCGCGAGGCCGGCGAGCGGGGTGCGCAGGGCGTCGAAGGCCGCCTGGGGGTCGGTGGCCCTGCGGGTGTGGACCGCGAACGCCTGGCCCTTCTCCTCGATCCACGTGCCCTGGCCGAGGGCGAGGCCGTCGAGGAGGGCGGGGAGTTCGGCGCGGGCCGCGGCCACGCCGGGGTGCGGGTCGGGGGCGGTGACCGTGCCGGTGGCCGCGTCCCAGCGCTCGGCGCCGTAGTGGCCGAGGACCACGAGGCGCTCCAGGCCCGGCACGCCCGCGAAGCCGCCGAACCGCACGGCGACCTCGGCGGGCCGGCCGGTGATCACGACGATCGACGCGACGTGCGGGGCGAGGGCCGCGAGGGCGGGGAGGGCGCGGGGGTGGGCGCGGGCCTGTTCGGGGTCGGGGACGATGTCGGCGAGGGTGCCGTCGAAGTCGAGAGCGACCACGGCTTTGGCGGGGTGTGCGAGGAGCGCGGTGAGGCCGGCGGTGCCGGTGGTTGTGGTGGGGGTTGGCAGGGGGTTCTCGGGGCTGCCCATGCCCTTGACCCTATCGGCGCGGGTCACTGCTTGTCCTCAATCGCCGGACGGGCTTGATTTTGCCCGCTGCGGGCCGTCTTTCATCTGCGGGTTGTCGCCGGGGGTCGGGCAGGGGCCATGTCCTGCACTGCATGTTTTACGTCGCGCGCAACCACTTGTTGACTGCAACCCCCGTCACGCGACACAAAACACGCTCTACGTTCCGGACACGACCCCTGCCCGCCCCCCTTCCAGGCGCACGTCCAGACAAATCAAGCCCGTCCGGCGTTTGAGGACATCGGTGAGCCGCGCCCGCGCGACCGGCCGACGCACAAACCAAGCCCGTCCGGCGATTGAGGACTGGTCAGCGGCGGGCTCGGTGGGTGGTTCTCAGGCGGCGTAGGCGGTTGACCGTGACCGGGTCGTGGGCCGCGGCCCTGGGGTCGTCGAGGAGCGCGCCCAGCAGTTGGTAGTAGCGCGTCGGCGAGATCCCCAGGCCCTCCCGGATCGCCCGCTCCTTCGCCCCCGGCCCCGGCCAGCCGCGCCGCTCCATCGCGAGCACCGCCCTGTCCCGCTCCGAGAGCTCCGAAGAGGGCGAGGAAGGGGAGGGCGCGGCGTCTTCCGGGGCGGGGGGCGGCACTACTCCGCGGCCTCCGCCGTGACCGCGTCCCGCGCGATCGCGCCGAGCACCGTCGACGGATTCACGCCCGGCTCCACGGCCTTGCCGATGTTCTTCTTGATGCTCTCGCTCACCTTCGCCCACGACGTCTTGCCGACCGGCGGCAACTGCGACGTCGGCAGCGCGTCCTGGAACTTGCTCAGGTCCGCGTACCGCGGGTCCTTGGCCATCGCGTCGTTCGCGCTGTAGGTGACGGGCAGCAGGTCGTACTGGCCCACGAAGTCCAGCACGTTCTTGTCGCTGAACACGAAGTCCAGGAACTTCCCGGCCGCCTCACGGTGCCCCGGCTGCTTGAACGCCATCATCCAGTCGGCCACGCCCATCGAGGACTTGGACTTGCCGTTGATGCCGGGCAGCGGCACCATCCCGACCTTGACGCCGGCCTTCTCGGCCTCCTGCATCAGCGTCGGGTGGCCGTTCAGCATGCCGACCTTGCCGGCGTTGAACGCCGTGAACGCGGCCGCGCGGTCCAGCTTCCCCGGCGCGACGGGACCGGTCAGCCCGTCCCCGACCAGGTTCTTCTGGAGCCACTTGAAGGTCTCCACGTTCTGCGCCGAGTCGATGCTGTACGAGTCGTCGGCGGTCTCCGTGTAGCCGCCCCCGCCGCTCAGCAGCCACATCATCGTCTCGGCCTGGGCCTCCTCCGACCCCAGCGGCAGCGCGAACGGCGTGGTGACGCCCTCCGCCTTCAGCGCCTTGGCGTCCGACTCGATGTCGGCCCAGGTCTTCGGGGCGCTCAGGCCGGCCTCGTCGAAGAGCTTCTCGTTGTAGAACAGCAGCCGGGTGGAGGCGACGAACGGCAGCCCGTACTGGATGCGGTTGACCTTCCCCGCGTCGGACAACTGCGTCAGGAAGTTCGCCTGGGTCGGGATGTTGAGCAGTTCGTCCGCGCTGTAGAGGGCGTCCTGCTTGACGTAGTCGGCGTAGGCGCCGATCTGCGCGATGTCGGGGGCCTCGCCGCGCTTGACCATCGAGGCGACGTCGGCGTCGACGGTCTTCCACGAGCGGACGTCGACGTCGACCTTGATGCCGGGGTTCCTGGTCTCGAAGTCCTTGGCCAGCGCTGACCAGTACTTCTCGGAGCTGTTGGCCGGGCCGGTCCCGTAGTCGGCGGCGACAAGCTTGAGGGTCACGTCGCCCGACGAACCGGTGGCGCCGCAACCCGCCAGCGCCATTGTCATGCCCATCGCGGCTATCGCCGCGGTCACTCCCAGGTAGCGCTGCTGCACAGCTCTGTCCCCACCCTTGTTCTTTCGGTGTTCGTAAGGTCCCAGTCGGTCCCCTGTGGCGCCCTGTTACAAGGCAGTGATTTTCCCCTATCCGGAGGTTTAAGGTCCACACACGTGGGGTTTCGCTTCGGCAACGTCTGCCCCACCCGGCGGCCAAGGCCAGGACCTCGTCCGGCGTTTGTATGGACACGCAACAATCCAGGCCAGTGGACTAGACCTTTCAAGGGTCCACGCGCGAGACTGTTCAGGTGAGACACGTCATCGCCCTCGATGTGGGCGGCACCGGTATGAAGGCCGCCCTCGTCGGCGCGGACGGCGCGCTGCTGTACGAGGCGCGGCGGGCCACCGGCAGGGAGCGCGGCCCCGACGCCGTCGTGGAGACCATCCTCGACTTCGCGGCCGACCTGCGCGCGCACGGCGTCGAGCACCTCGGCGCGAGCGCCGTCGCGGCCGGAGTCGCCGTCCCCGGCATCGTGGACGCGGAGAGCGGGACGGCCGTGTACGCGTCGAACCTGGGCTGGCGGGACGTACCGCTGCGCGACCTGCTCGGCAAGCGCCTGGGCGACGTACCCGTCGCGCTGGGCCACGACGTACGCACCGGCGGCCTCGCCGAGGGGCGGCTCGGCGCGGGCCGGGGCGCCGACCGGTTCTTCTTCGTCGGGCTGGGCACCGGCATCGCCGGCGCGATCGGCATCGAGGGCACCATCGAGGCCGGGGCGCACGGGTACGCGGGCGAGATCGGCCACGTCGTGGTCCGCCCCGACGGGCCCGAGTGCGGCTGCGGCCAGCGCGGCTGCATGGAGGCCATCGCCTCCGCCGCGGCCGTGACGCGCGCCTGGGCCGCCGCGAGCGGCGACCCGGCGGCCGACGCCGCGGACTGCGCGCGGGCCGTGGACGCGGGCGATCCCGAGGCGGTACGGGTGTGGCTGGACGCGGTCGACGCGCTCGCCGCGGGCCTGGTCACCGCGCTGACCCTGCTCGACCCGCGCACCGTCATCGTCGGCGGCGGGCTGGCCGAGGCCGGGGAGACGCTGTTCACGCCGCTGCGGGCCGCGGTGGAACGGCGCGTGACGTTCCAGAAGGTCCCCGAGATCGTGCCGGCGGCCCTCGGCGACACGGCGGGCTGCCTGGGCGCGGGGCTGCTCGCGTGGGACCTGCTGGCGGGTCCCGGCACTGACCATTCCGACGGCTCCGGCCGATCCGACCGTCTCTCCACGGAGGTATCCGCCTGATGGCCGCACGCGCCAAGAGCACCGTTCTGACCGGGGGAAGAGTCGTGCTGCCCACCGGGACCGTGGACGGCGGCCGGGTGATCGTCGAAGGTACCCGGATCACGGGCGCCGCCCCCGCCGACGCCGTACCGCTGGACCTGTCGGGGCACTGGGTCGTGCCGGGCTTCGTGGACATGCACAACCACGGCGGCGGCGGCGCCTCGTTCACCTCCGGTTCCGTGGACGAGGTGCTCAAGGGTGTCCGTACGCACCTGGAGCACGGCACCACGACACTCGTCGCCTCCCTGGTGACGGGCGAGGCGGACTTCCTCGCGCAGCGCGCCTCCGTCCTCTCCGAGCTGGTCGAGCAGGGCGACCTGGCCGGGATCCACTTCGAGGGCCCGTTCATCTCGCCGTGCCGCAAGGGCGCCCACAGCGAGGAGCTGCTGCGCGACCCCGACCCGGCCGCGGTGCGGAAGCTGGTCGACGCGGGGCGCGGGGCGGTCAGGATGGTGACCCTCGCGACGGAACTGCCGGGCGGGATCGAGTCCGTACGGCTGCTGGCGGAGCTGGGCGTCATCGCCGCGATCGGGCACACGGACGCGACGTACGAGCAGACCGCCGAGGCCATCGACGCGGGCGCGACCGTCGCCACGCACCTCTTCAACGCGATGCCGCCGCTGGGCCACCGGGCCCCGGGGCCGATCGCCGCGCTGCTGGAGGACGAGCGGGTCACCGTCGAGCTGATCAACGACGGGACGCATCTGCACCCGGCGGCGTTGGAGCTGGCGTTCCACCGCGCGGGCGCGGGCCGCGTCGCCTTCATCACGGACGCGATGGACGCGGCGGGCTTCGGCGACGGGCTCTACCAGCTCGGCCCGCTGGCCGTGGAGGTCAAGGAGGGTGTGGCGCGGCTGGTGGAGGGCGGCTCGATCGCCGGATCCACGCTGACCCTGGACACGGCCTTCAAGCGGGCCGCGACGGTGGACCGGCTGCCCGTCGGCGACATCGTCCAGGCGATCTCGGCCAACCCGGCGAAGCTGCTGGGCCTGTACGACCGGGTCGGCTCGCTGGAGCCGGGCAAGGACGCGGACCTGGTCGTCCTGGACGCGGACTTCGCGGTCAAGGGTGTGCTGCGGCGCGGCGCATGGGTGATCCAACCTCAGCTGGGGTGACCGGCCGGCGACCGGGGTGACCAGGCCCGACGGGCCCGGCCGGCCGCCACGACGTGACGCGCCATCAGGGAGGCGGTCGGCCCGGGGTCTGGGCCTACCGCCTTCTTTTTGACATGATCACCCCGGTAATCGACCGGACGGGCGCGTTCTTGGGGGGTATGAGGGGTGATTCTGACCGTCACGCTCAACACCGCGCTCGACATCACGTACCGCACGCCCCGGCTGGTCCCGCACACCACGCACCGCGTGAGCGAGGTGATCGAGCGGCCGGGCGGCAAGGGGCTGAACGTCGCGCGGGTGCTGGCGGCGCTCGGGCACGAGACGGTGGTGACGGGGTTCGCGGGCGGCAGGACGGGTGACGTCCTGCGCGAACTGCTCCCGCTCGCGCCGGGCATCCCGGCCTACGCCCCGCCCGTGGACGCGCTCGTACCGATCGCCGGCGCCACCCGCCGTACCGTCGCGGTCGTCGACGGGTCCACCGGCGACACCACCCAGCTCAACGAACCGGGGCCGGTCGTCTCCCCCGCCGAGTGGGCCGCCTTCCTGGCCCGCTACGAGGAGCTGCTCGCGGGCGCGGACGCGGTCGCCCTGTGCGGCAGCCTGCCGCCCGGCATCCACGTCGGCGCCTACGCCGACCTGGTACGGGGAGCGCGCGGCGCGGGTGTGCCCGTCCTGCTCGACACCGGTGGCGAACCGCTGCGGCGGGGCATCGCCGCCCGCCCCGACCTGGTCAAGCCGAACGCCGACGAACTCGCCCGCCTCACCGGCTCCCGCGAGCCCCTGCGCGCCACCCGCGACGCCCGGCGCCGCGGCGCCCACGCCGTGGTGGCCTCGCTCGGCCCCGACGGCGTGCTGGCGGCGACCCCGGACGGCGTCTGGCGCGCCTGCCCGCCGGCCCCGGCGAAGGGCAACCCGACCGGCGCGGGCGACTCGGTGGTGGCGGGCCTGCTCTCCGCGCTGGTGGAGCGCCTCCCGTGGCCGGACCGCCTCACGCGCGCGGTCGCGCTGGCCACGGCGACCGTCCTGTCCCCGGCGGCGGGCGAGTTCGACGCGGGGGCGTACGGCGAACTGCTGTCACGGGTACGGGTGACGGAACAGCCCCCGCAGTGAGTCCGACGCCCGCCCCCCGCCCGGGCACACGGCGGCACCCCCGCACGGACGGGCCCCCGGGCCCGGGAAACAGAGGCCCCTGTGCCACTCGTCAGCACCGGTGAGCTGGTCACCGCCGCCGCGGCCGCCGGACACGGCGTCGCCGCCTTCAACGTCATCACCCTGGAGCACGCGGAGGCGATCGCCGCCGGCGCCGAGCGGGCCGGGGTCCCGGCGATCCTCCAGATCTCGGAGAACGCGGTGGCGTTCCACGGCGGGCGCCTCGGCCCCGTCGCCGCCGCCGCGACGGCCGTCGCCCGCGCCGCGTCCGTACCGCTGTCGCTGCACCTGGACCACGTCGAGTCGGCGGACCTGCTGCGGGCCGCGCCCGTGGCCGGGTTCAGCTCGGTGATGTTCGACGCCTCGAAGCTGCCGTACGCGGAGAACCTCAAGGCCACCGCCGAGGCCGTGCGCTGGGGTCACGACCACGGTGTCTGGGTGGAGGCCGAGCTGGGCGCGGTGGGCGGCAAGGACGGCGGGGCGCCGCCCGACGCGCACGCCCCGGGTGTCCGTACGGACCCGGCGGAGGCGGTCGTCTTCGTCGCCGAGACCGGGGTGGACGCCCTGGCCGTCGCGATCGGTTCGTCCCACGCGATGACGGCCCGCACCGCCACCCTCGACCACGCGCTGATCGCGGACCTGCGCGCGGCCGTACCCGTACCGCTGGTCCTGCACGGCTCGTCGGGTGTCCCCGACGACGAGATCCGCCGGGCGATCGCCGCGGGCATGGTCAAGATCAATGTCGGTACGGCGCTCAACTCGGCGTACACCGCCGCCGTACGCGACCATCTGACGTCCCGTCCGGCGGTCGTGGACCCCCGTAAATACCTCGCCCCGGCTCGCGAGGCGATGACCGGGACGGTGGCGGGGTTCCTGCGGGTGGTCGGCGCGTGACGCCGGGTCAGCGCTTGACCTGACCCGCCTTCAGTTCGAGCTGGTCGAGGACGGTCTCGCACTGGTCGCCCGCTTCGCAGGAGATCTTGAACGTGTTCGAGCCCTTGTCGAGGTTGACGTACGCGTAGGTGACCGTCCACCCCTTGTCCCAGGCCCCCTCGGGCGCGTTCGCGAAGTTCTTCATGTTGATGTCACGGCGCTCGTCGCTGTTGACGAACAGCGAGGTCTTCGCGTCCTTGCCGGGCACGCCGTAGGTCACGAAGAGGGTGTACGCCCCCGCCTTCGGCACGTCCACCTTCCAGGTCGCCGCCGCGCCCGCGCCGTTCAGCGACACGTACGCGCCGTTGGTGCCCTTCGCGCCGGGGATGTCGGACGACACCGCCGCGGGCGGGGTGAGCTGGAGGGTCGCCGCGTCCTGCTTCGGCAGCTCCGCCGGCGGCTTGTCCCCGGCGTCCTGGCTCGGCTTCTCGCTGGGCTGGTCCGACTCGCCGACGCTCGGGGCGGCCGTCGGGGCCGCGTCGTTGTTCTTGTCCTCGTCGCCGCCGCCCGACACGAGCGCCGCTGTGATTCCGATCACGACCACCGCGACCACCGCGACCGCGCCTATGAGCAGGCCCCTGGTGTTGGGTCCGCGACCCCGTCCGCCGCCGCGCTGGAGCGGTACGCGGCTGGTGGCCTCGGAGGCGTGCGGTGCCGGTGCGGCGCCGTACTGGCCGGTCGGCGCGGGGCCGTTCGGCTGCTGGCCGTAACCGGCGTAGGAGGCCTGGCCGTACTGCTGCTGCTGGCCGTACCCCTGCTGCTGAGGGACCTGCGGCTGCTGGCCGTACTGGCGCTCGCCCACCGCTCTGACCTGGTTGTACGACGTCCGTGGTACACCTGGCTGCGCCGCGGGACCGGGGTATCCGTACCCCCCCTGGCGTCGCTGTTGGGCGGCCGCCGCCTGTCCGTCCTCGTACAGATAGCCGAACGGATCGTCGTCCTCGGGTGTGCTCGCGCCGTTGTTCCCGGCCGTCATCCCTGGGTCACTCCTCACCATCTCGCCAGCGTCGCCGACCGAGCGAGCCTACCTCGAATGAATCGGGCCCCTGACGGCGCTCGGCCCGGCGGCCAGCCTTTCCCGCCCGGGTGAACAACGCATCGCGAAGATGTCTCGACCTTGTCCCGAACGGCGGGTACCGGATCGCTGAACATCCCGTAGAGGGGTCGCCGCGCGCCCCGTGCGTCCGTCAGCCCGCCCTGCGGTGGACCTTGTTGCGCGACCGCTTCTCGATGTACATGCGCTGGTCGGCCGACTTGAGGACCTCCTCGACCGACATCCCGCAACTGGCCCAGCCGATACCGAAGCTGGCGCCCACGCGGACCGCCCTGCCGTCCACCCGGATCGGCGGGATGATCGCGTTGCGCAGCCGGACCGCGAGGTCGGCGGCGTCGGCCGCGCCCAGGCCGTCGGCGAGGACGACGAACTCGTCACCGCCGAGCCGCGCGACGGTGTCCCCGTCCCGTACGCCGGTGGTCAGCCGGCGCGCGACCTCGATCAGGACGGCGTCACCGGTGTTGTGGCCGAACCGGTCGTTGATCGACTTGAAGCCGTCGAGGTCGCAGAAGAGGACCGCGAGGCCCTTCGTGCCGTCGTCGGTGCCGTCCCCGGCCACGTCGCCCGGCGCGACCATGTGCACGTGGTGGTCGAGGGGCGAGCCCGGCGCGGCGAAGCCACCGGCCCGCAGGCCGCCGCGCTCGCCGGCCGTCTCGCTGTAGCCGTCGTACCCCTCGTAGCTCTCGTACGTCTCGTAGGGCTCGTACGTGTCCCGGGTGTCCCGGCCGTCGTACCCGTCGCGCGCCTCGTAGCTGGGCTCGTACCGGACCATGCCGTCGTACCCGCCGTACGCCTTGTCCAGCGCCTCCACCGCGGTCTCGCGCATCGCGTGGGGCCGCGAACAGAGGCGGGCGCTGAGGCGGGCGCGCAGCTCGGCGCTGTTGGGCAGGCCGGTCAGGGAGTCGTGCGAGGCGCGGTGGGCGAGCTGGAGCTCGCGGCTCTTGCGCTCCTCTATGTCCTCGACGTGGGTGAGGAGGAAGCGGGGGCCGTCGGTGGTGTCGGCGACGACGGAGTTGCGCAGGGAGACCCAGACGTACGAGCCGTCGCGGCGGGCCAGGCGCAGTTCGGCGCGGCCGCCCTCGGCGGAGGTACGGAGGAGGGTGCCGATGTCCTCGGGGTGGACCATGTCGGAGAAGGAGTAGCGGCGCATCGCGGAGGCGGGGCGGCCGAGGAGCCGGCACAGCGCGTCGTTGGTCCGCAGCAGCCGGCCGTGCTGGTCGCCGCCCATCTCGGCGATGGCCATCCCGCTGGGCGCGTACTCGAAGGCCTGGCGGAAGGACTCCTCGCTGGCCCGCAGGGCGGCCTGCTCACGCTCCAGCCGGACCAGTGCACGTTGCATGTTTGCTCGGAGGCGAGCGTTGCTGATCGCAATGGCGGCCTGGGACGCGTACATCTGGAGCGCCTCGCGGCCCCAGGCGCCCGGACGGCGTCCGCCGCGGGGCCGGTCGACGGATATGACGCCGAGAAGGTCGTTGCCGCTGCCCGACGCGTACATCGGCGCGTAGAGCCGGTCCGCGGGGTGCCACTCGTCCTCGA
This sequence comes from Streptomyces liangshanensis, assembly GCF_011694815.1. Classification (NCBI taxonomy): domain Bacteria; kingdom Bacillati; phylum Actinomycetota; class Actinomycetes; order Kitasatosporales; family Streptomycetaceae; genus Streptomyces; species Streptomyces liangshanensis. The sequence goes on along the minus strand of NZ_CP050177.1, from coordinate 4,448,512 downwards.
AGCGGGGGTCGGGGCCCTCGGTGTGCCACTGGGGGACGTCGTCCTCCAGCAGGACCCAGCCCTCGGTGTGCGGGATGTAGCGCAGGGAGCCCCAGGGCTCCCCCATCACGAGGCGGCGCTCCCAGGAGGCGCGGGAGCCGACGCGGCCGGTGATCAGGGCCTCGGCGGCGGCGCTCCCGGCGAAGGCGGCGACGACGAGGTCACCGTCGGCCTGGACCACGTTGACGCAGGCGAGTTCGTAGCCGAGGCCCTTGACGATGCCGTCGGCGACGGTCTGGAGGGTGTCCGCCAGGCTGCGGGCCGTGTTGAGTTCGGCGACAGCCTGATGCAGCTGACGCAGGGTCGCAAGACGGACATACGGCTCCGACTCGGTCTCCATCGTTCGCTCTCCCCGAGACCTCGACAGCAACTCCAGGATTCTCATCGGCTCTCGTGTTGCACGGTCCCCAGCCACTGAATCACAGCGAGCTGTGCACCCGGTACACAGGGTCAACAAATACTGACCACTGTGACTCAAGTCACATCATGTGACGAACTGGGCGGAGTGCCTGGTAGGGGCGCTCCGTTCTTTTCTGATAGCAAATCGCGGGGGTGTCCCGGCGGTCGCGGCGCGTTTCCGGCGCCAGGTCCTAGGACCTGGCTGGTCCCCTGGCCCGATGCGGCGGGGGGAGAGGAGAGATTAGCGTCTTCCGCGTGCCTCAGACGACCCCTCCCACGACGAGCCCCGATTCCCGTGCGCCCAGGACCGTTCCCGTCCCCCATCCTGAGGGGGTGAGCAACGACGAGTTCCGCGCCGCCCTGTCCCGGCTGGCGGCGGGGGTGGTGCTGGTGACGGCCCACGAGGAGGCACTGAGCGCGGACGGCCCCGGCGGCCAGGACGCGGGGATGACGGCGACCGCGTTCCTGTCCGTGTCCCTGGACCCGCCGCTGGTGCTGGTGAGCGTGCGCAACGGCTCGCGCATGGACGACTTGCTGGACGAGCAGCCGCTGTGGGGCGTGTCTCTTCTCACGGAGAGCCAGCGCCACATCGCCGGCCGCTTCGCGATGAAGGGGCGGATCAGCGACCGGCTGCTGTTCGAGGACATCCCGTACCGGCGGGGCGAGGTGAGCGGGGCGCCGCTGGTGGGCGGGGCGCTGGCGGTGCTGGAGTGCCGTACGGAGCAACGGGTGGTGGCGGGGGACCACACGCTGGTGATCGGGCGGGTGCTGACGGCGGAGCTGCCGAGCGTGGAGGGCGGGCCGCTGACGTACTTCCAGGGGAGGTACCGGACGCTGGGGAAGGGGTGAGGACGGGGCTGGACGTCAGGCCGGGGCCGGACGTCAGGCCCGGGGTCAGGTCCAGTCGCGGCCCGTACGGCCGCGCTTGGTCTCCGCCCGCTGCTTCTTCTCCCGGAGCCGGCGCTCGTTGAGCCCGCGCGGGATCTTGCCCTTGCGGCGCGCCCGGGGCGGCGGCGCCGTCGCCTCGGCCAGCAGCGCCGTGAGCCGGACGGCCGCCGTCTCGCGGTTGCGCCACTGCGAGCGGTGCTCCGAGGAGCGGACGGTGATCACACCGTTGACCAGCCGGTTCTCCAGCCGCTCCAGCGCCCGTTCCTTCCACACCGGCGGCAGCGCCTCCGTCTTCGCGAGGTCGAAGCGCAGCTCCACCTGGGAGTCGCTGGTGTTCACGTGCTGGCCGCCGGGGCCCGAGGAGCGCGAGAAACGCCACATGAGCTCGGCCTCCGGCAGGGAGACCGAACCGCGGATGACGTGCGAGGGCCCGGACATGCCCCCATGGTCCCGTGAACGCGGCCCTTCCGTCACCCTCTTTTCGCCGCGGGTACGGGCGGCGGACCCCCCGGAGCCCGGGCGGACACCCCCCGGACGCCCTTTCGGGTAAAGAAAGTAAAGAGGTGTGGAACCTCCCGGTCCTCTGCCTGCGTTATGCGGGGTGACGGTAGCTTCGGGACAGCTCGAAGCCCGCACACGACAACGAAAGGGACATCCCATGGCTGTAAGCCTGTCCAAGGGCGGCAACGTCTCGCTCACCAAGGAGGCACCGGGCCTGACCGCTGTCACCGTCGGCCTCGGCTGGGACGTCCGTACCACCACCGGCACCGACTTCGACCTCGACGCCTCGGCGATCGCCGTCACCGCGGCCGGGAAGGTCGTCTCCGACGGCCACTTCGTCTTCTTCAACAACAAGTCGACGCCGGACCAGACGATCGTCCACACGGGTGACAACCGCACGGGCGAGGGCGACGGCGACGACGAGGCGATCAACGTGAACCTCGCGGGCCTGCCCGCCGAGGTCGACAAGATCGTCTTCCCGGTCTCCATCTACGACGCGGAGACCCGTAGCCAGAACTTCGGCCAGGTGCGGAACGCGTACATCCGCATCGTCAACCAGGCCGGCGGCGCGGAGCTCGCGCGCTACGACCTGAGCGAGGACGCCGCCACCGAGACCGCGATGGTCTTCGGCGAGCTGTACCGCAACGGCGCGGAGTGGAAGTTCCGCGCGGTGGGCCAGGGGTACGCCTCGGGCCTCGTCGGCATCGCGACGGACTTCGGCGTCAACCTCTGACCCGTCCTCCCTGTCACGCCCCGGTGGGCCCCCGGCTTCGGCCGGGGGCCCACCGGCGTTGAGGCGCGTGCTCGTCCCGCCCGTGCGTCCGTACGGCTCCGTGGCGGTGGTGCGTCCGTACGGCCCCGGGCCGGCGCCCGCCGGTAGCGTGCATCGCATGATCGTCGACGTGGTGACGGCCGGTGAGGCGCGCGGCCTGCCCGGTGAACTGCTCACGGAGCTGGCCGGGTTCTACGCCTCCGACCGCGCCTTCCAGCAGCTCGGCGGGGACTTCCCGGACCCGGCGCGTATCCGGCCCGAGGACGTCGCCGTCTCCCTGGCCGACGATCTGGCGCACCCGGACGCGGAGGTGCTGCTGGCCCGGTCGGCGGGTCGGCTCGTGGCGGTCGCGGTGACCCTGGCCCACGACCCGGACCGGCCGTCCACCTCCGCCACCTCCCCCACCCCCGCCCCCTGGATCGCCCTGCTGATGGTGCACGGGCGCGAGCGCCGCTCCGGGTACGGACGGGAGCTGGCCGGTCGCGTCGAGGACCGGTTCCGCGCGGCCGGGCACGCGGGCGTCGGGCTCTCCGTCGCGGAGGCCAACACCGGGGCCGTCGCCTTCTGGACGGCACTCGGGTACGAGGAGACGGGCCGCCGCCCGGACCGGCGACGCGGCCATCCGTGCCGACTCCTCCGCAAGCCCCTGTAAGGGACGCCCCGCGCGCCGTCCACCGGCTACAAGCGGGGCTTACCGTCCCCGTACAACCAGCCGTCCCAGATCTCCGACAGATCCCGGCCCCCCGACTCCTTCTCCACATACGCCGTGAAGTCGGCCGTGGAGGCGTTGCCGTGACGGTGCGTCCGCGCCCAGCCCCGCACGATCCGGAAGAACGTGGCGTCGCCCACGGCGTCCCGTACCCGCTGGAGGACCATCGCGCCACGCCCGTACACCGGCGGCTCGGAGATGTCGGCGGCGGTGGGCGGATCGGCGGGCGGGAACGCCCAGTTCTCCTCGTCGTCGTACGCCTCGGCGAAGCTCTCCGCCACCGGCACGCCCCCGTGGTCCGCCGCCCACAGCCACTCCGTGTAGGTCGCGAAGCCCTCGTTGAGCCACATGTCCCGCCAGGACTCGGGGGTGACGGAGTCGCCGAACCACTGGTGGGCCAGTTCGTGCACCAGCGTGCCGACGTCGGTCGGGCCGGGGAGGAAGGGGCGGTTCTGGGTCTCCAGGGCGTACCCGGCGTCGGCCTTGCGCCCGATGATCACACCGGCGGAGGAGAAGGGGTACGGGCCGAAGACCTTCTCCTCCCACGTCAGGATCCCGGGCAGCGCGGCGACCAGGTCCGCCCCGTCCCGCCCGGCGGCCGGATCGACGGCGGTGTAGAGCGGGAGAGGCCCCTTCACCTCGTGCACGCGGTACGGCCCGATGGCGAGGGTGGCGAGGTAACCGGCCATCGGCTCGGCGGTGCGCCAGCGGAACGTGGTCCTGCCGCCGCTCGTCCGCCTGCTGGCGAGTTCACCGTTGGAGACGGCCTCGGTGCCGGCGGGCACGGTGATGTCGATGTCGTACGACGCCTTGTCGGAGGGGTGGTGGTTGCCGGGGAACCACGCCATGGACCCGGTCGGCTCGCCCAGCGCGACCACCCGCGGCCCGGACCCGAGCCAGCCCTCGGCGGACCCGTCGGGGTCGGTGACGCGGCGCGGGACGCCGGAGTACCTGACGACGGTACGGAAGGTGTCCCCCCGCCCCAACTCCTCGCGCGGCCGCACAACCAGCTCCGTACCGGCCCGCCCGACCCGGGCCCGGCGCCCGTCGACGGTCACGGACGCGACGTCCATGCCCGCGAGGTCGAGGTGGAACGAGGTGAGGTCCTGGGTGGCGCGCGCGGTGATCACGGCGGTGCCGTCGAGGTGGCGGCCGGCGGGCGTGTAGTCGAGGGTCAGGCCGTAGTGCGAGACGTCGTACCCCCCGTTCCCGAGCCCGGGAAAGTACGGATCCCCGACCCCGGCACTCCCGGCGGTGTCCCGCCCCGCACCCCCGCTCCCCCCACCGCACCCGGCAACGGCCCCCACCACCCCGACCACCCCGACCGTCCCGACCAGAGCCACCGAGACCACCCCATACCGCCGCATCCGCCGATGCTAGGAGTGTCCGGCGGATCGTCGCGGATCGGCCCGCGGCCGCACCCCCGGCTCCCGGGGCCGGGTGGGGGAACGGGCGTGACACCATCGGGCGCGTGCTCGACATCGGTTACTCCCTCTCCCGGCGCTTTCCCGACCCTCCGCAGACCGACTACCGCAGGGCGGACGTGCGGTCGCTGCGGCACGACCTGTTCTGCGGGGACGTCTACCTCGCCGACACCAAGGCGGACCGGGAGGTGTCCACGGCCTGGGGGTGGGTGCCGGTGCTGGACTTCGCGTGGGCGCTGTGCGACATCGTCGAGCAGCTCGACCTCGATCCGCGCGGGGCGCGGGCGGCGAAGCCGCAGTACGCCGAGCTGGACTTCACCGAGTCGGCGGACCGCATGCTGTTCGCCCGGCGGTTCGGGTGGGTCGACGTCGAGGCCGACTGGATGCCGGGCGACGAGCCCCCGCTGACGTTCGGGCACCGGCTGTTGCGCCGGGAGGCCCGGGACTTCCTGCACGATCTGATCGCGGACCTCGCCGACCTGCACGAGGGCCTGGCCGACAACCCGATCGTCTGGGACCTCCAGGCGCGGTTCCCCCGCATCTGATGCGGGCGGCGCCTGACCGGCTCCGCGGGGCGTGACCGGCGCTGACCGGCGCTGACCTGGGGCGTCACAGCTTCCCAACACAGCGATCACACAGCCCACCCATCGTTTCGCCGATCCGCAGGCGTACATCCCGCCGCGTCGGGCACACGATGAGTGCCGGGGCATCGGCCGGGAAGCAGGCAACCGCTTCCTCCCCCCACCTCAAGGCCCTGCCCCGGGCGCACACCGAAGGCTCCGACTCCTCCCCCCGGGTCGGGGCCTTCGTAGTGTCCCGGGCTTCCCGGGGCCGCGCCTCGCCGCTACGGCATGTCCTCCACGCGCACCCCGATCTGCGCCGCGAACGCCGGGGCCAGGTGGAGCAGTTGCGCCGAGCTGATCACCGCCCCCGCCAGCCGGTCCAGCCCCCGCGCGATGTCCAGCTCCGCGACCGTCCGCAGGTCGACGTCCGTCATCCGGACCCCGCTCAGGTCCGCCCGCCGCAGCACGCAGTCCCGGAACTCGACCCGCTCCAGCACCGCTCCCCCGAAGTCCGCCTCCGACAGGAAGCAGCCCTCGAACACGACGTCCTTGAGCCGGGCGTTGCGCAGGTTCAGGTAGTCGATCTTCCCTCCCCGGAACAGCACCCGCTCCAGCACCGCGCCGTGCAGCTGCGTCCCGCCCAGGCGCGCGTCCAGCACCTCCACGTCCCGCAGCGACGCCCCCGACAGGTCCGTCCCCACCCCCCGTACCCCGCTCAGCACCGAGTCGATGAACCGCGCGCGGGCCAGCTCCGTCCCGTCCAGGCCGCACTCCCGCAGCGCGCAGTCCATGAACCGCGAGCCCGCCCCCTCCTGCCCCGCCAGGTCGACCTCCTTGAACTCCAGCCCGTCGTAGTCCCCGTCCGGCTCCAGGCCGCCGCCCTCCGGGTCGTACGGCTCCAGCGGCGGCAGCCGTACCTCCGGGCGCCTCACCACCGGTCCGCTCTTCTTCGCCCGCGCCGGCTTCGCCGTCCTCGCCGTGTTCCGCACCATGCCCCCATGGTGGCGCACCCCACTGACAACGCCCCGATGTCACATCCCGGGTGCCCGCGACCGTCACATCCGTAGAAGCGCACGAAGACGCGTCCGCCGGAGTACGGGGAGCAGCAGCCATGGATCGCAGCACTGACCGCATCACCGTCGTCGGAGGCGGTTTCGCCGGACTGACCGCCGCCATCACCGCCGCCGAATCGGGCGCCCGCGTGACCCTCCACGAGGCCCACCACACCCTGGGCGGGCGCGCCCGTACCGCCGAGGGCCGCTACCTCACCAACGACGGGCCGCACGCGCTGTACCGGCGCGGACCGCACCGGACGTGGCTGGAGCAGCGCGGCCTGCTCGGCCCGGCCGTCGGCCTGCCGCCGCTGCGCGAGGGCTCCCGGTTCTTCTTCCACCGCGGCGGCGCCCTGCGCAGGACCCCGCCCCCCGGCCTGCTCAAGCTCGCCCTCCGTAGGACGCGGCACGTTCCGGTGGACGTCGACTTCCTGACCTGGGCGACCTCCGTCGCGGGCCCGGAGGCGGCGCGCGCCGCCGCGCACTACTCGGCCGTCGCGCTCTTCCACCACGATCCCGGCTCGCTGTCCGCCGCGTTCGTCCAGGAGCGGCTGCGCCGGGCCGCCGCCGTACCGCCGGAGGCCCGTTTCCCCGTCGGCGGCTGGGGCCAGGTCATCGACCGGATGGCGGCGCGCGCCTGGAACCTGGGGGTACGGATCGAGACCGCCGCCCGGGTCGACGCCCTGCCCGAGGACGGGCCGGTCATCGTGGCCACCTCCTTGGACGCCGCCCGCCGGCTGCTCGGGGACGAGAGCCTGCGGTGGACCGGCGGCCGTACGGTCCTGCTGGACCTCGCGCTGCGTACGCGCCGGGGCGACCCGTACATCGTGTCCGGCCTGGACGCCCCCGCCTGGCTCGAACGCTTCACCGCGCAGGACCCGTCCCTGGCGCCGGCCGGTGAGCAGTTGCTCCAGGGGCAGTTCCCGGTCGGGCCCGGCGCGTCCAGGGCCGAGGGGACGGCGCGCGCGGAGCGGCTGCTCGACCTGGGGTTCCCCGGCTGGCGCGGGCGGGTCACCTGGCGCCGCGACTCCCTGGCGACCGGCCGCACGGGCGCCGTGGACCTCCCGGGCACGACGTGGCGCGACCGCCCGCGCATCGACCGCGGCAACGGGGTCTACCTGTCGGGCGACCAGGTGGCGGCGCCGGGCGTGCTGTCGGAGGTGTCGTTCAACAGCGGAATCACGGCAGCGTCCCTGGCCCTCGGCCGAACCGACCGGCTGTCGGCGCCGCCCGCCGGCCCCGGCCTTGACCTCAAGCGCGCTTGACGTCCGAGGGTGGCCGTACCGGACCGGCCGTCCCCCGGCCGGCCTCAGCCTCAGGGAGTCCGCCATGCACGCCGTCCGCCTCCATGCCTTCGGCCCGGCCGAGAACCTCACGTACGAGACCGTCGACGACCCCCTCCCCGGCCCCGGCCAGGTGCGGATCGCCGTCGCCGCCGCCGGGGTGCACCTGCTGGACACGGCCCTGCGCCAGGGCCGGCCGGGCCCCTTCCCCGCCCCCGCCGACCTGCCCACGATCCCGGGCCGCGAGGTCGCGGGCACGGTCGAGTCGCTCGGCGCGGACGTCGACCCGGGGTGGCTCGGCAGGCGCGTGGTCGTCCACCTCGGCATGGTCCCCGGCGGCTACGCCGAGCTGGCCGTCACGGACGCCGCCCGGCTGCACGAGATCCCGGAGAACCTGGACGCGGCGCAGGCGGTCGCGATGATCGGGACGGGCCGTACGACGATGGGCATCGTCCAGTTCACCGACCTGGGCCCCGCCGACGTCGTGGTCGTGACGGCGGCGGCCGGTGGCATCGGCACGCTGCTCGTCCAGTACGCGAAGAACCTCGGCGCCACCGTGATCGGCCTCGCGGGCGGCCCGGCGAAGGTCGCGGCTGTCACCGGCAACGGCGCCGACCTCGCCGTGGACTACACCCGCCCCGACTGGCCCGACCAGGTACGCGGCCGTCTGGGCGAACGCGGCGCCACCGTCGTCTTCGACTCCGTGGGCGGCCCCACCGCCCTCGCCGCGGTCGACCTCCTCGCCGAGGGCGGCCGGCACGTGGTCTTCGGCTGGTCGGGGGAGGGCCCGCACGACGGTGCGCCGCTGACGTTCACCGACGAGGAACTGGCCGCCAGGTCCATCACCTCCGAGTCCGTCCTCGGCCCGGCGATGCTGAACAAGGCTGGCGGGGACGTACGGGTCCTGGAGGAGCGTGCGATGGCGGAGGCCGCCGCCGCCCGGCTGCGCCCCGCCGTACAGCGCTTCCCGCTCGCCGAAGCGGCCGCGGCGCACCGCGCGCTGGAGACCAGGGCGACCATGGGGAAGGTCGTACTGGAGCCGTAGAGCCCGGTGTCCGGGCGCCACCCTCCACGGCGCCCGGGCCCGCGAAGCGCGTACCGGCGCCGGTACAGGGGTCCGGCGCCGGTACGCGAGCCCCTGCCGGTACGCGCCCCCCTCTCCCACCAAGGGGCGAAACCACCCGTTTCGTGGTGTTCTGAGCTGACCCATGGCAGCAGAGGTCCACTGCGAAGGAAGATCTCGATGAGCGATCAGTCGACCCCAGGTCCCCCGAGCGACTCGTCGAGCAACTCACCGAGCGACTCGCCGAGCGGCCGACCGGGCGACGCGGGGACCGGCTCCTCGAACCCCACCAACGCCGACCCCGGCGCCAAGGACCCCGCTCCCTCAGACCCCGCCCCCTCCGACCCCGGCCCCACGGACCCCGGCGCCACACCCGTCCCCGCGGACGAGCCCGATCCGCGCCGCTGGTGGGCCCTGGCCGTCATCGCGACCGCGCAGCTCATGGTGGTGCTCGACGCGACGATCGTGAACATCGCGCTCCCCTCCGCCCAGCGCGCGCTGCACATCAGCAACGGGAACCGCCAGTGGGTGATCACCGCGTACACCCTGGCCTTCGGTGGTCTGCTGCTCCTGGGCGGCCGGGTCGCCGACCTCGTCGGCCGCAAGCGCACGTTCATCATCGGCCTCATCGGCTTCGCCGGCTCCTCCGCGATCGGTGGCGCCTCCACCGGGCAGGAGATGCTCTTCCTCTCCCGCGCGCTCCAAGGCATCTTCGCCGCCCTCCTGGCGCCGTCCGCGCTGTCCCTGCTCACCACGACCTTCCCCACGGGCAAGGAACGCGCCCAGGCCTTCGGCATCTTCAGCGCCATCGCGGGCGGCGGCTCCGCGATCGGGCTGCTGCTCGGCGGCATCCTCACCGAATGGCTCAGCTGGCGCTGGTGCCTGTACGTGAACGTCCCCATCGCCCTCCTCGCCGTCATCGGCGCGTTCATCCTGCTCAAGGACCGTGAGGGCACCAGGAACGCGCACCTGGACATTCCCGGGGTCATCCTCGGCTGCGGCGGGCTCGTGGCGATCGTGTACGGGTTCAGCCAGGCCGAGTCGGACGGGTGGACGTCCACGGAGGTGCTGTCGGTGCTGAGCGTGGGCGTGGCGCTCCTCGCCGCGTTCACGTGGTGGCAGACCAGGTCCCCGGCGCCGCTGCTGCCGCTGCACATCATCAAGGAGCGCAACCGGGGCGGCTCGGTGCTGGTGATGGCGCTGACGACGATCGGGCTGTTCGGCGCGTTCCTGTTCCTGACGTTCTTCCTCCAGAACATCCTCGGGTACTCGCCGATCAAGGCCGGCCTGGCCTTCCTGCCGCTGTCCGCGGGCATCATCATCGGCTCGACGCAGATCTCCGCCCGGCTGCTCCCCCTCGTGGCGCCGCGCCTGCTCGTGGTCCCGGGGCTGCTGCTGAGCGCGGGCGGGATGTACTCCCTGACCTTCATCGACACCCACTCCAGCTATCCCGCGCACATCCTGCCGGGCACCATCCTGCTGGGCTTCGGACTGGGCCTGACGTTCCTGCCGGTCATCTCGACGGCCACCTCGGGGGTCGCGCAGAGCGACTCCGGCGTCACGTCGGCGACGGTCAACACGGCGCAGCAGGTGGGTGGTTCGATCGGTACGTCGCTGCTGAACACGATCGCGGCGACCAGCACGACCACGTACCTGACCGCACACCTCGCCGCGGCGGCCCGCGAGGGCGGCCTGACCCCGGCGGAGCGGGCGAACATCGTGAACACGGGCACGGTCCACGGCTTCACGGTGGCCATCGCCTGGGCGGCGATCATCCTGCTGGCGGCGGCGATCATCGGCGCGATCCTGATCAACGCCAAGTCCCCCCGCTCCCAAGGCGCGTCCAACGCGTCGGACGCCCCGGGCGCGGCGGTCTAGTCGTGAGCCGGTCACCCCGAAGGAGGACTCCCCGAGCGACGGCCTCCCCCCGACCGGCGAAATCCCTAGCTTTGTCCCATGACCGCACTACCCGACTGGATGCGCCCGCCACGCCCGGAGGGCTGGTACGCGGAAGATCTGGACCACCTCCCCGAGGCCCCCCGCCACACCGAGCTGATCGACGGAGCACTCGTGTTCGTGCTGTGGCCGCAGAGGTGGTGGCACGGTCACCTCATCACCATGCTCACCGTCGCCCTGATGGAGCAGGTGCCCGCCGACACCGAAGTCGGCCGCGAGATGACCATCAAGCTCGATCAGCGAAACCGGCCCGAGCCGGACTTGTTGGTGACCAGTGCCGCCTACGACCGCGACCGAACCTGGTTCTCACCCGACGAGGTACGCCTTGTCATCGAGGTCGTCTCCCCCGAGTCCGCCCACCGGGACCGCACGGTGAAGCTCCTCAAGTACGCGAAGGCCGGCATCCCCCATTACTGGTGCGTCGAGGACGAGGACGGATCTCCGGTGGTCCACGTCTACGAACTCGACGAGCCGACCGCTACCTACGTACCCGTAGCGATCTTCAGGGACTCACTCCACCTGACACTGCCCTTCGAAGTCACCCTGGACCTCTCCAAACTCACCCCAGCCCCCCGCCGCACCTGAAAGTCACGCGTAAGCGTCGATCAACCGGCCGACGGCCGTTCCCAGCGCGGGGCTTCGTCGTCGGGTGTGTCCGGACTCGCGAAATGGAAGGGGACGGAGAGGTGGGCAGCCAGAGCGCCGCCGGCCGTTTCGGCAGCCGTCGCTTCCCGGCGCGGGCGGCGCGGGCCGCTGTCCTCGCCTTCGCCGCGATCGAGATGCCGTCCGGCCGTGTGCGCGTAAATGATGGCCAGTGTGTGCTCTCCGGCCGGGTCGGCCGGGTCGGCCGTGACGGCCAGGAGTCTCACGAACCAGTCGTGGACGGTGTCGCCGTCCCACACCGCTTCGATCGCCACTACGCGGCCGGCCGCACCGCCGGCGCGGCGGGCCAAGGACTCCAGGTCGAGCGGGCTTTCCGGAGCACGCGCGATCCGGGCACCGTGGTACGCGTAGCGGTCACCGACAATGAGCTGCGCCTCGCCGACCCCCACGCCGTCACCGACACGACCGACGTCCACGACAACACGGATCGCGGCGAGCATGGCGTCCCGGAGCACGTATCCGTCGATCTCGTCGCGAATCCCGGCTGGCAGCCGCTCCCACCAGGCCGACCGAGCCGGTTTCCCCATCACGCCGGATTCACCTGTTAACCCGCCGTGCCCAGCGCCGACAGGGCGTCGTCCGTCAGGCGGAAGGTGGTCCAGCCGTCCTGGGGGAGGGCGCCCAGGGAGCGGTAGAAGGCGATGGACGGTTCGTTCCAGTCCAGGACCGACCATTCGAGGCGTTCGTAGCCGCGGGTCGTGCAGATGCGGGCCAGTTCGGTCAGGAGGGCCTTGCCGTGGCCGGCGCCGCGGTGGGTGGGGCGTACGTACAGGTCCTCCAGGTGGATGCCGGACACCCCGCGCCACGTGGAGAAGCTGACGTACCACAGCGCGAAGCCCGCCGGTTCGCCGTCGGGGGTTTCCGCGATGTGGGCGAACGCGGTGGGGTGCTCGCCGAAGAGGGCCTCGTGGAACTGGGCCTCGGTGGCGCGGGCCTCGTCGGGGGCCTTCTCGTAGAGGGCGAGTTCCTGGACCATCGTGTGGATCACCGGGACGTCGGCCGCGGTGGCGGTACGAATCATGGGGTCAGTGTGACGGGTGGGGGACGGGGGGAGGGGCAGGGGGGCCGTCTGCCTCTGGGGGCAGGGGTCAGCGGCGCAGCAGGGTGTGGGCCACCGACACCTGGTCCGGGTGCAGCGCCCGTTCGCCGTCCGCCACGTCCCACAGGCTGTTCTGGAGCACCCGGCCCAGCGTCCAGGCCGCCGCCCGCTGCCGGTCCAGGCCCAGGACCTCCGTCATCAGGTCGAAGCGCCAAAGCGTCTCCGCCGCGTCGAAGCGGTTGTCCAGCGCGGGCATCAGGTCGAAGCCCGGGTCGCCGGACAGCGGCTTGGGGTCGATCGCCAGCCACGGCCCGCGCGGGTCGCCCGGCGGGGTCGCCAGTACGTTCTCGTAGTGCAGGTCCCAGTGCAGCAGCCGGTCCCCCGGCTCCCCCGCCACCTCGCGCACCGCCGCCGCGCAGTCCCGCAGCAGGGCCCGCTCCGCCGCGTCCGGCAGCCGCGCCGACAGGACCGGTACGGTCTCCAGCATCCCCGCCGCGACGTCACCGAGGCTCCGCACCTCCGGCGGCGCCTGGACCGCCGTCAGCCGCGCCAGCAGCTCCGCGACGACCCGTACCGCCTCCCGCGACTCCACCCCCGCCAGGTCCCGCGTCGCGTCCAGCGCCTCCAGGAGCAGCGCGCCGGTCACCGGATCGTGGCGCAGCAGCCGTACCGCCCCCGCGTCCTCCCACAGCCGCAGCGCCACCGCCTCGCCCACGGACTCGTCGTCCAGCAACTGGAGCTTGAGCATCGCGGCCGTACCGTCCGCCTGCGTCACCGGCAGCACCAGCGCGCACATGCCGTACATCGCGGGCCCGCCGAGCCGCAGCTCCCACCGCTCCAGGAACTCCGCCGCCAGATCCGGCAGCCGGGCGACGAACGCCCGGCCCGCCTCCCCGTTGGCCTTCGCCTGCGAACGTGCCAGTTCCTCCGGGATGTCGATCACCTACGGGACTTTAGGGCGGCGCGGACGGGCGGCGCGAGCGCATTACGCGAGCGGATCGGCGCGGACGACCGATCAGCGCGGACGACGAATCGGCGCGGACGACCATGGACAGGGGCGCCGGCTCAGGCGTATGAACACCTCCATGAGCAGGACGAAGCGTGGTCCCGAGGTCAGCGGCTCCCCGGTCGACGGTTCCACCGTCAACGGCGGCATCTCCTTCTGGTACGCGAAGGACGGCGTCCCCGCGCCCCGCGAGCCGCTGCCCGGCGACGCGACCGCCGACGTGTGCGTCGTGGGCGGTGGCTACACCGGCCTCTGGACCGCGTACTACCTCAAGAAGGCCGCCCCCTTCCTCAACATCACCGTGCTGGAGGCGAAGTTCTGCGGGTACGGCGCCTCCGGGCGCAACGGCGGCTGGCTCTACAACGGCGTCGCGGGCCGCGACCGCTACGCGCGCCTGCACGGCCACGACCAGGCGGTACGGCTCCAGCGGGCGATGAACGACACCGTGGACGAGGTCGTGCGCGCCGCCGACGAGGAGCGGATCGACGCGGACATCCACCAGGGCGGGGTCCTCGAAGTCGCCCACACCCCGGCCCAGTTGGCCCGCCTCCAGGCCTTCCACTCGGTGGAGATCGCGTTCGGCGAGACGGACCGCGTCCTGCGCGGCGCCCGCGAGACGGCGGAACGGATCCGCGTCACCGGCGCCGTCGGCTCCACCTGGACCCCGCACGGCGCCCGTCTGCACCCCGCCAAGCTGGTGACGGGGCTCGCGGCGGCCGTCGAGGCGCTCGGCGTGACGATCCACGAGTCGACACCCGTCACGGAGATCAGGCCGAAGCACGCGGTCACGCCGTACGGCACGGTCCGCGCCCCGTACGTCCTGCGCTGCACCGAGGGCTTCACGGCGGCGCTGAAGGGCTCCCGCCGCACCTGGCTCCCCATGAACTCCTCCATGATCGTGACCGAGCCGCTGTCCGACGAGGTCTGGGCCACCATCGGCTGGGAGGGCCGCGAGACGCTGGGCGACATGGCGCACGCGTACATGTACGCGCAGCGCACGGCGGACGGCCGCATCGCGCTCGGCGGCCGGGGGCACCCGTACCGCTACGGCTCCAGGACCGACAACGACGGCCGTACGCAGCCCGCGACGGTCGAGGCACTGCGCGAGATCCTGGTCCGCTTCTTCCCGACGACCGCCGGTGTCCACGTCGACCACGCCTGGTCGGGCGTCCTCGGCGTACCGCGCGACTGGTGCGCGACCGTCACGCTGGACCGTACGACCGGTCTCGGCTGGGCGGGCGGGTACGTCGGCTCGGGCGTCGCCACCGCCAACCTCGCGGCGCGCACCCTGCGGGACCTGGTCCAGCAGGACTCGGGCCAGGCGGGCGCGACCGAACTGACCACCCTGCCCTGGGTGAACCACAAGGTCCGCGCGTGGGAACCGGAGCCGTTCCGGTGGCTGGGGGTCCACGGCATGTACGCGGCGTACCGCACGGCGGACCGCCGGGAGTCGACGGCGCGCAGCGCGGCCACCGACCGGATCGCCCGGGTCGCGGACCGGTTGTCGGGGCGGTGAGGCGGCCGTCTCCGGTGGGGCACCCGCCCCCACCGGAGACGCGCCCCCGCTACTCCGTCTCGATCCCGAAGTCCCCCACCAGGCCGCCCAGTCCGTCCCGGTACCCCTTCCCGCCCGGTACGAAGTCCCAGTCGCCGCCCGCGCGTCGGCGGAACGAGCCCAGGACCAGCGCCGTCTCCCCGGGGCGGCCGTCCGAGACGTCCAGGCGGTCCAGCTCCGCGCCCGCCCGGTCCCGCAGCCGGATACCGGCCTCGGTGAAGCCCGACAGGTCCGCCTCCGGGTTCACCACCGGGTCGACCGCCGCGACCATCACCAGCCGGTCCGCGGCCGCCGGGAGGGCGTCGAACGCCACCCGTATCGCGGCCCGGTCGCCGGCCGCCGCGGGGACCATCCGCACCGAACCGTCCGGTGTCCGCTCGTTGTTGAAGAAGACGAAGTGGTCGTCGCTCAGGACACGGCTCCCCCGGCACACCAGCGCGCACACGTCCAGCGCCACCGTCCCCGCCCAGGTCATGCCCAGCGTGTTGAAGTCGTCGGCGCCGGGGGTCCCGGTGTTGTCCGGCGGCGGCGCGGTGGTGGCGGACGCGGCCGGGGCGCCTCCCGCACCGGACCCCCCACCCGAACCGCTCCCGACGCCCGCACCGGTCCCCCCGTCCCCCAACCGCCCCCGCAGCCCGTGCTGGTGGAGCAGGTCCACCAGCTCCGTGCCCGAGATCAGCGTCAGCGGCTTCCCGTTGGCGAAGGTGTACGACCCCGGCCCGAAGCCCGAAGTCGTCACCAGCACGCCCTTGTTGGCCCCCGCGCCCTGCACCGTGCCGTACAGGTCGCGTACCGCGCTCGGTGACACCGTCCCCCGATACCGCTTCACCTGCACGATGATCTTCCCGCCGCTGATCGGGTCCGGGTCCAGGGCGTCCACGTCCACCCCGCCGTCGTTCGAGCGCTGCGTCATCACCGCCCGCATCCCGCGCGCCCGGAACAACTCCGCGACCAGACCCTCGAACTCCACCGGATCCATCGCGAGCAGATCCGGCTCCTCACCGCCCCCGTGGGACACCACCCCCGAGCCCACCTCGTCGGGCCGCCGCACCGGCCGTACCGCCGCCCGCTGGTCGGGCCGCGCCGACAACTGCCCCCGCAGCCCCTCCGTCAGGCAGTCCACCGCGCTGACCAGCTCCAGGTTCAACCCGTCGAACGCGTCCCGCTCGGCCAGCACCGACGCCAGGCACACCCGCGCCCGCTGCCCGGTCGCCGGATCGAAGTCGTCCACGAACCCGTTCAGCGCGACCAAACGCACCGTACGGAACTCGTCCGCCGCGAACAGATCGCGCAGCACCAGCAGCACACACTGCGCCAACACCGCCCGGTACAGCGCCCGTCGCTGCGTCACCGGCCTGGCCGACTCCTTGTCCTGGTCCAGGCTCGGCGCGAACCGCACCGCCTTCACCTCGGGCACCACCGCGTACCCCGGCAGCTCCCAGTCGAGCACCAACTGCCCCGCCCCGCGGTCGAAGGCCGCCGACACCTGGCGCGGGAAGTCCTCCGGCCAGCCCGTGGAGGCGTAGAGCGCCGCCGAGAAGTACTCGACCACCGTCTCCGGATCCCCCGTCCGCAACGCCTCCACCGTCGCCGCGACCCCCGCGTTGTGCGCCCGCACCTCCGCCAGCCTGCCCTGCGCCCACGCGTCGTACTGCCGCCGGTAGGAGGCCAGTTGCTCCTGCCGCCGCCCCTCCGCCAGCTGCGCCGCGTGCAGGTCCTGGGCGTACCTGGCCTGCGCCTCCTGCTGCGCCGCCGCCCGCCGCCCGGCCGTCCAGCCGCCGGCCTGCGGCTGGTAGCGCGCCGGGTCAGGCAGCGGCACCGGATACGCCAACTGCCCCGGCGCGAACGGCTCGATCTCCTCCACCCGGGCCAGCGCTGACGTACGGAACGCCGGCGCCCGGCACCCGGCCGCGAGCAGGCCCTCCAACACCGCGACCCGCGCGTCGAGTTCCTCCGTACGGCGCCGCGCCTCCGCCTCCCGCTGCCGCCGGTACTCCGCCTGCTGCTCCCGGCCGTACCGCGCCACCTCGCGCGCGTACGCCCGCTGCTGCCGCTCCGTGTCCCGCTGCTGCCGGAACGCCGCCCGCTCCTGCGCCTCCCGCTGCCTCTGTTGCTGCCGCTGCGCCTCGGCCCAGACCCCGATCAGCCCGCTGGAACGACGACTCATACGGTCACACCCCTCCCCACGGGGCCGCCCGTCCCCGGACCCCGCCCGCAAACGCCCAGAAAGGACCAGTCTCCCGGACCCGGCGGCCTCAGGACCCACGCCCGCGCACATTGACCCGCGCCCGCGTGCGTTCCCCGTGCGCATTCCGCGCGCCCATTCCCCGGGCAGGATGCGGACGGAAGCGCGTTGTTCCATGCTGGAGAGGACGGCTGTCCCCTCCCGGCCCGGACAGCGCCGAGGTCCACCGAGTCGGAGCGGAGCCCTCGATGCACCACGATCGAGCAGTGACGACCCACCGCGTACGCGACCGGATGAGCCGCGAACCCGTCACCGTCCCGCCGTACACGTCGCTCACCGCGGTGGCCTCCTGTATGCGGGACTCCGACGTGGGCTGCGTCTTCGTCACCTCCGACGACGACGAGCTGCACGGGCTCGTCACGGACCGTGACATCGCGGTACGGATCACCGCGGAGGGCACGCTCGCGGGCCTGGCCACGGCGCTCCAGGCCTGCTCGGGCGACCTGGTGACGGTGACCCCCGACATGTCGGTCTGCGACGCGGCGGACCTCATGAGCGCGCACTCGGTCCGCCGGATCCCCGTCGTGGAGGAACGGCGGCTGGTGGGGGTGCTCACGCTGGGGGACATCGCGGACACACCGCACGCGCAGGAGGTGCTGATCGCACTCAGCCGCACGGAGGCGAACCACTGAGATCACCCAGGCGCGAGTCCGGCCGGGCACGAGATCGGCCGGGCACGAGATCGGCCAACAGCGAGATGACCGAGGAGCGAGATCACCGAGGAGCGAAAGTGGCCACGCTGACTTCCCTGAACGTGGGCATGCCGCAGGACGTCCCGTGGCACGGCCGTACAGTGCACACCGGCGTCTGGAAGTACCCCGTCGACGGCCCCCGCACCGCGCGCCGCCTGAACATCGACGGGGACGGCCAGGGCGACCTGGAGGGGCACGGCGGCGAGCACCGCGCGGTGCTCGTCTACCAGACGGACTCGTACCGCCACTGGGAGGAGCACCTGTCCCGCGACCGGATCGAACCCGGGCAGTTCGGCGAGAACCTCACCGTAGACGGGCTGCCGGACGACGAGGTGTGCATCGGCGACCGGTACCGGATCGGCGGCGCGGTCTTCGAGGTCAGCCAGCCGCGCGTGACCTGTTACCGGGTGGGCCTGCGCATGGAGGAGCCGCGGATGGCGGCGCTGCTCGTGTCGCACCGGCGGCCCGGCTTCTACATGCGCGTGATCGTCGAGGGGGACGTGGCGGCCGGGCAGGAGATCGTGAAGGTCGCCGACGGTCCCGAGGGCATGACCGTCGCCGACATCGACGCCCTGCTCTACCTGCCGGGCCACCCCCGCGACGACCTGGACCGCGCCCTGCGCATCCGCGCGCTCAGCCCCGGTTGGCAGGCGTCGCTGCGGAGCCTGAAGGAGCAGGCGGCGAAGGAGGCGGCCGGCGAGGTCCCGGCCGGTGCGTCCGGCAACACCGGGCTGACCACGGCCGCGAGCAGCCCGCCGCCCGCCTGGACGGGCTTCCGGCCGCTGCGGGTCGACGCCGTCAGGGAGGAGAGCCACAGTGTGTTCTCCCTGACCCTGTCGGCCACCGACGGCTCCCGACTGCCGGCCTGGCTGCCCGGCCAGTCCGTGACACTGCGGCTGCGCCCCGAGGGCACCGATACGCCGCTGATCCGCAGCTACTCGCTCTCCAACGACCCGGGCGACGGCCGGTACCGGATCAGTGTGAAACAGGAACCGCACGGCGCCGCCAGCACGCTCATCCACACGAAGGTACGGGTGGGCGACACCCTGGACGTGGCCGCGCCGCGCGGCACGTTCTTCCTCAACGACAGCGACCGCCCTGTGGTGTTGGCGTCCGCCGGGGTCGGCGCCACACCCGTGCTGGCGATGCTGCACGCGCTGGCGGACACGGGCGGGGACGTGGACCGGTCCACGGGTACGGGGGGCGGTCCGGGTACGGGGGCCGGTTCCGGTCCGGTTACGGGCACCCCCCGCGAGGTCTGGTGGCTCCACGGCGCCCGCGAGCGCGCCGAGCACCCCTTCGCCGCCGAGAGCCGGGCGCTGCTCGACATGCTCCCCGCGAGCCACCGGTACATCTGCTACAGCCACCCGGCCGCCGGCGACCGTCAGGGCGTCGACTACACCGCTACCGGCCACCTCTCCGCCGACGCGATCCACAGCTCCGGGCTGCCGGCCGACGCCGACGCCTACCTGTGCGGCCCGACCGGGTTCATGGACGACCTCACCGCCGCCCTCGCCGGGTACGGGATGGCCCCCGACCGGATCCACGTCGAGACGTTCGGCGCGGGGGCCGCCCTGAACCCCGGGGTGCTCCCGTCCGCCGCGCACGCCCCGCACGCGCCCGCCGAGGCCCCCGCGTCCCCCGGTCCCGACGTGTCGTTCAGCCGCAGCGGCCTCACCGTGCCGTGGGACCCCCGGTACGCGAGCCTGCTCGAACTGGCCGAGGCCTGCGACGTACCCACCCGCTGGTCCTGCCGTACGGGCGTCTGCCACAACTGCGAGAGCGCCCTGCTGTCCGGGGACGTCACGTACGACCCGGATCCGGTCGAGCCGCCCGCCGAGGGCGACGTGCTGATCTGCTGCTCCCGCCCTAGGGACGGGATCGTGCTGGACCTGTGATCCCCCGTCGTGCGCGAGGCCCTGACCACGAAGGACTCCCGCCGGTCACGCGCGGACGGGCAGCTGTTCCCGTACCCACCCGACGTCCGGGTTGGTACGGGACCGGCCCGCCACCAGCACCGTCGGCACGGTCTCGTTGCCGTCGTTGGCCGCCCGTACCATCGCCGCCCCCTCCGGGTCGCGCCAGATGTCGACCCAGTGCGCCCGGCGGGCGTCGCGGCCCAGGCGGACCCGCAGGCGCAGGCAGTACGTGCAGCCCGACCGCCAGAAGACGACCGGCCGGCCATCGACCGCGCTGCGGCGTTCCGCCTCCCGCGCGCCGATCGACCGGGGGAACACCAGGGGCGAGTGCACGCCGGCGAGCAGCACGAAGACCAGCAGGATCGCGGCGGCCCACCAGGGGCGTCCCTGGACGAACGACCCGGCCGCGACGGCCGATCCGCAGAGCACCAGCAGTGTCGGGAGAGTCCACGCGCGCGTCATGAAGACGCAGGCTACCGACCCGGCACACGTTCGCGGGCGTGGCGGTCGCGATGAGTTCCGGCCGGATGCCGAGTCTGTACGGGTGCGGCGCGTCGTGCGACGCGCCCCGAGACGCCGTACCGCACCCCCGCCCACACCACCACGGAGGACCCCATGACCACCACCCCCCGGCACACCGACGGCGACCTCCCCGGCAAGCCCCCAGTCGTCGACCTCGCCACCTGGCAGGCGGCGCGGGACGAACTGCTGGTCCGCGAGAAGGCGCACACCCACGAGGGCGACGCGATCGCCGCGGCCCGGCGGCGGCTGCCGATGGTGGAGTTCGACGGGTCGGCCGAGGTCGTCGGGGCGGACGGCCCGGTGCCGTTCCTGGACCTCTTCCAGGGGCGCGACGAGCTGATCGTCTACAAGCACATGTGGTACGACGACACACCGCACCAGGGGCAGTGCGAGGGCTGCACCACCACCGCCTGGCACATGAAGGACGCCGTGTACCTCAACGCCCGCGGTGTCTCGTACGCCGTGCTGACGACGGGCCGTTGGGACGAGGTCGCCGCGTTCGTCGCGTTCATGGACTACACCGAGCCCTGGTACTCGGTGCGTGACGTGGCCGAACCCGTCGGCGGCGAGATGGGGTACCTCACGTGCTTCCTGCGCGACGGCGACCGCGTGTTCCTCACCTACTCCACGACGGGCCGCGGCAACGAGCCGGTCAACGGGTCCCTCGCCCTGCTCGACATGACGCCCTACGGCCGCGGCGAGGCGTGGGAGGACCACCCCGAGGGCCGGATCCTGCCGGGCGCGGTACGCGAAGGGCACCCGGCGGCGGCCCGTCAGGCCTGCTGGTACTGGCGCTCGGACGCCGACGGCGTCGCCACCTGGGGCGCGACGAGCCGCCCCGTACCGCAGTGGACCCGACCCGGTGCCACCCCGGTGGACACCCTCGGCCGGCACGGCGACCACCACTGACGGACCGTCACCGGCCACGGTCACGGAGGGGCCACCAGGGGGATCGCCGCGGAGGTGAGGGGAGTTGACAGGCCCACACCGCAGGAACCACGATGCCTGGTGTCGCCCAGGGGACCGTGATCCCCGGGCGCCCTCGACCATTCGAGCCCCGCGCGGCAGCGTTGTGCCCTTCCGTACAGCAGTGTGCCCTTCAGAGAGGCGCTGCCTCTCCGCGTGCCCGCGCCGGGGCTTTGCGAAGCCAGGATTGGATTCTTCATGCCCATAGCGAGTCGTGTCACCGTGTGGCGTCTGCTGGGGGTCAGCGCCACGGCAGTCGCCCTCTCCGCCGTGGCCGCCACTTCCGCCTACGCGGGCGACTGCCCGGGCGGGCGTGGCTGGGACAAGGGTCACGCCTCGGACTACAAGCCGGGGACGGGCGCCGGTGTGAAGACCGCGACGGACCGTTGTGAGTTCTCCCTCGACGGTGTGGCCTGGAAGGCCTCCGTCCAGGTCGACGACCTCAACCTCAAGCCGTCCGGGGACGGCAAGGTGCACGTGAAGGTGCGTTCCGCCGGGGACGCGGCCTCCTGCACCGCCTCGCTCGCCTCGTACCGTACGTTCGGCCCGACCTGGCCGACCTCCGGCAAGCAGGTCTTCCACGACTTCGACACCGTCAACGTGAAGGCGGGCGCGACCGACACCCTCGACATCGCCGTCCCGGACGCCGGCTGCTTCGCGCAGGTCGACCTCTACCGGGGCAGCGTCAAGTTCGACGGCAGGACGGACGCGAACGACGGCTTCGAGCACGGCGACCTGCCGATCGGCCCCGAGCGCCCGGTCATCAAGGACAAGCTGATCGCGTCCTGGAACGGCGGCACGAAGGACTGCACCACGCAGACCGTCCCGACGCCGGGCAACACGCCCTCCAACACCCCGTCCGGCACGCCGTCCAAGACCCCGTCCGGGACTCCCGAGCAGACTCCGGCCGCGACGACGTCGCCGTCCGAGTCGGCGTCCGGGAGCGCGACGCCGTCTGCCGGCGCGTCCGAGACGGTCGCGCCCACGAGCACCGGGTCGGCGACCCCGAACGCGACCACCTCGACGTCCGCCGCGGCCTCCGGGTCCGCGACGCCGTCGGCCTCGACGTCCAGCAGCGTGCAGGGCGGCCTGGCCGAGACGGGCGGCGGCAACGTCATGGGGACCGCCACGGGCGCGGCGGCACTGCTCGTCGCCGGTGGCGGGGTCCTGTTCTTCATGCGGCGTCGCGGGGCGGCCCGCTCCCACTGACGGGGGCGCGGCGGGTAGCGCTCGCGTACGACACATCGGCCTGACGGTCGGCCCGACGATCGGCCCGACGAGAGGTGCGGCGGAACTTCCGCCGCACCTTTCGGCGTTGGCCCCGCACCTCGTACGGGGCGCCCCTCACCCCGACGCGTCCTGCGCCGCGAACCCGGACCGCCACGTCGCGTACCGCGGCTCCCAACCCCGCGACCGGGCCAGCGCGTTGGACGCCCCCCGTGCCCAACTCCGCTGTCCCGACACGGGTCCCGGCGCGGGCCGGCCGAGCGCGGCGGCCAGCGCCGGGAGCCACGCGCGGCCCCGCGCCGGCTCGTCGTCCACGATGTTCACGGGCCCCGACGGCCAGGCCAGGGCATCGACGGAGGCCCGCGCGGCATCGGCGACGTGCAGGAACGAGGTCACCGAGAGATCCGCCTCGACACTCCCGAGGAACCGCGCCTCCGCGTCCCCGCCGAGGACCGCGGACACCGCGCCGCCGGGCTCGTACCAGGTGCCGGGGCCGTACAGGACGCCGTACCGCAACACCACCGCGGTCCCGATCTCCGCCGCCGTCTCCTCCAACACCCGTACCGCGTCCACCATCGCGCCCCGCGGCCGCGCCGCCCCGAGGTCGAGCGGTACGGACTCGTCGGCCGGCTTGTCCCCGGGCTCGTACACCCAGGAGATCGACTGGACGACGATCCGGTGCACGTCGGCGTCCCTGGCCGCGTCCACCAGGTTCCGCGTCCCCTCGCGGCGCAGCCGGTCGGTCGCCTCCCCGTCGGCGCCGGACAGGTCGGTGAGTTGGTCGATCACGGCGTCGGGAGCTGCGGTGGTGACCGCCCGCCGCAGGCCGTCCGGGTCGAGGGCGTCGGCCTGGACCGCCGTGGCGCCCTGCCGGCGCAGCCGCTCGGTGCCGGCGAGGGTGCGGGAGACGCCGGTGACCTGGTGTCCGGCCTCCAACAGGAGGGGTACGAGGAGTCGGCCCACCGCACCGGTGGCGCCCGCGACGAAGACACGCATGGATGGATCAGTCCTCCGGTTCGGTCCGGCCGCTTCGTCCGGGCCGTTCTGTCCGGGCGGCTTCGTCCGGGCCGTTCGGTCCGGCCGCTTCGTCCGGCGCGGTCGCCCATGGTGGCACCCGCGCCCCGCGCTCCCGCCCGGTCACCTGGCCGGACCCCCCGATGACCACCCGAAGGAACGCACACACCGGCGCGGAACGGCCCTACCGCGCCGCCGTGAACGCGCCCGCGGCGGCCGCGAGGGCGGCGGTCCTGGCCGCCTGCCCGGGCAGCCCCGGATCGGGAACGGCACGGAGGAACACCAGTTGGTGGTACATCGGCGCGGTGGCGGCGACGAGCAGCGCCCGCGCGTCGGTCCCGGCGGGAAGCTCCCCCCGCCGGACGGCACGGTCCACGACCTCCTCGCAGAGCGTGTAGCGCTTGCCCCAGAAGCGCTTCAGGGCCTGGGCCGCCTCGTCGGAGCGGAAGGACGCGGCGATCAGGGCCAGGGTGATCGGCGGTTCGGCGGTCAGGGCCGCCTGGACCTCGTCGTTCAGGGCGGCCAGATCACCTTCCAGCGAGCCCGTGTCCCGTGGGCCCCAGGTGTCGTCGCCCGCGGCGTCGAGGACGTCCGCCAGCAGTCCGCCGACGTCCCGCCAGCGCCGGTAGACCGTCGTGCGGTGGACACCCGCGCGGGCGGCGACGGCGTCCACGGTGAGCTCGTCGTAACCGTGCTCCATGAGCTGCGCGACGACCGCGTCGTGCACCTGGGCGCGGGTGCGCGCGGTACGGCCTCCCGGGCGGCGGGCCGGTGCCGCCGGGCGGGGCGCGTTCTCGGTCATGCCCGGAATCCGTTTGCTCGCACGAGGACGATCATGACACCATCTTAATGCAACAGAAGTCGCACTAGTAAAGGCACCCTCATGCTCTTCCGAAGCCCTCGCCCGGCCCCCCGGTCCCCCGGCCCCTGGCGGCCGCCTCGTCCTCGACGCGGTGACCTGCTCACTCCCCGCCGGTGAGCGCACCGGGATCATCGGCGAGAACGGATCCGGCAAGAGCACCCTGCTGCGCCTGCGCGGCGGTCACGACGCCGACGCCCGCCTGGAACGGGCCCTGCACGGCCTCGGCGGATGGCGCGGCGCCCACCTCGGCCTGCGCACCCCGGCGCCGTCCGCCGCCCGGACCTGACGACCGTCACGGGCGGCGCCACGTACCCAAGTGGTCCACGTACCCAAGTGGTCGACGTACCCGCGTAGTTCACCCACCCACGCGTTCACACCCCCACGTCAACGAGTCAACGAGAAGAGGTCTGTGATGCCCCGACCCACCACCCCGATCGACCTGATACCCGTCTCCGACAGCGAGGCGGGCCCCTACGCCATCACGGCGGGCCCCGACGGCGCGATGTGGTTCACCATGATCCACAGCGGCCGGATCGGCCGCCTGACCACGTCGGGAGTCCTGGACCACCACGCGCTCGACTCGGCGGCCTGCGGGCCGTCGGTCATCACGCCGGGCCCCGACGGCGCCCTGTGGTTCACCCGGAGCCAGGACCACCGGATCGGCCGCATCGCCGTCACGGGAGAGGCCACCTCCTTCCCCGTCCCCACCCCGGGCAGCGGCCCGTTCGGGATCGCGGCCGCCTCCGACGGGGCGCTGTGGTTCACGCAGATGCACGCCGACCGCATCGGCCGCATCACGGTGGACGGACAGGTGACGGAGTTCCCCCTGCCGGTCACCGGCGCCTTCCCGTCCGCCCTCACCACCGGCCCCGACGACGCACTGTGGTTCACCCTCAACCAGGCGAACGCGGTCGGCCGCGTCGGCCTCGACGGACACCTCACCCTCCATCCGCTTCCCACCGAGGGCGCCGCGCCGGTCGGCATCACGCTGGGCCCGGACGGCGCGCTGTGGTTCGTCGAGATCGGCGCGGGCCAGATCGGCCGCATCACGGTGGACGGCCGCGTCGACGAGTTCCCCCTCCCGGACCGCACCGCCCGACCTCACGCGATCACCGCGCAACCGGGGGCGGAGCTCTGCTGGTTCACCGAATGGGGAACGGGTCGCGTCGGCTCCGTCACCGCCGACGGACACATCGAGGTGTACGACCTCCCGGCCGCGTCCTCGGAACCCCACGGCCTGGCCTTCGGCCCCGACGGCGCCCTCTACGTCGCCATGGAGACCGGAGAGCTGGCCCACCTCACACCGTGACCGCCCCGGCCCCGGCCCCGGCACCGCGGGACGGTCAGTGGAGAAGCTGCGCCACCACACGCTCGAAGCGGCGCAGGGGCTCCGCCGAGGACGTGGCCTTCGCCTTCGCCGCACCACCCTCGAAAGCGTCCACGACGAGCTCGGCCAGGTCGGTGGAGGCGATCGGGGTCGTCAGCTCGCCGGCCTCCTTCGCCTCCTCGATCACGGTCGACAGGTTCGCCACCCAGCCGTCCAGGTACGCGCCGACGGCGGCGGCGACGGGAGGGCTGTGGGCGGGGACCTCCCCCGCGAAGTTGCCCATCAGGCAGCCGCGTTCGGCGAACACGGCGAGGCCGAGGGCGACGATGTGCGCCAGGTGGTTCTCGATCCGCTCGCGAGGGCTGCCGACGGTCGGGCCTTCCAGTGACGCGAGCCCGATCTGCCCGACGTACACGCGCAGCGCTTCGAGCGCCAGCGCCTCCTTGCTGGCGAAGTGGTTGTAGAAGGTCCCCTTGGGAGAACCGGCCGCGCTCATCAGGTCCTGCACACTCGTGCCGTTGTAGCCCCTGAGATGGAACTGGTCCAGGGCGGCGTCGAGGATGCGCTGCCGGGTGTCGAGCGACGCGGCGTTCTTCGTACGGGACAAGGTGATTCCTTTCTCAGCCGACCAGTCGTCTCATCATTCTGCCCAATCAGCCGAGCGCGCGTCCAGGCGACGGTTGACGATAACGAGACGACTGGTCATACTTTAGCTCACGGCCTCGGGTCCTGCCACCCGATGCGCCCTCACGCCCCCCTGCCTCGACCCGGTAGGAGACACCCACATGAGAGACACCCCCATGAATCGACGTGCGTTCCTCGGTGCGAGCACCCTCGCGGTGGCCACCGCGTCGCTGGCCGCCGTCCCCCTCGCGGGGACCGCCCGGGCGGCACCGGCCGGGCCCGCGCCCGGCCGTCCCGCGCCCGCCACCCGCCCGCTCACCCGGCGCGGGACGGCCGAGCTGCTCGAACGGATCCAGCGGGCGCACGGCGGCCGGCGCTGGCGTGACGCGCGCGTCGTCACGGCCGACGTCACCTACGGCGGACCGTTCTGGGCGCTCAAGGGCGTCCCCGATGTAGTCGGCACCGACCGGGTCGTCGCGGACGTCCACCGCCAGCACATCCGCCTGACCCGGCCCTCGGGCCACGTCATCGAGTTCGACAAGCGGGCCGACCTCGTGACCGTGACCGACCCGCACGGCGCCGTCCAGCGCCTCAAGCACCCCCGGGCCAGCTTCGACGGCTTCACCGCGACCAGTCCGTGGACCACCGCACAGGCCGGCTACTTCCGGGCGTACGCCACCTGGCTCTACCTGATCGAGGCGTACGTGTTCACGTACCCCGGCGTCGAGATCACCGAGATCGAGCCGTGGAACGAGAACGGCGAGACCTGGCGGGTCCTCAGGGTCACCTTCCCCCGGACCGTCGACGCCCACAGCACCACCCAGCTGTACTACTTCGACGCCCAGGGCTTCATGGTCCGGCAGGACTACGAACCCGAGGTCAGCGGGTCGCTGCCCATCGCCCACTACCAGCCGGGGCGCACCGACCGCCACGGCGCGGTGATCACCACCGACCACGAGGTCTACAGCCGCAACCCGGACCGCACACCGAACCGTTCGCTGCTCCGGATCAGCGTGGGCGTCAGCGACATCAGCCTCCACTGACCACTGACCGCGACGCCCCCAGCCACTCGAACCCACAGGAGAAGGATCATGAAACGACGTACCGTGCTCGGTACGACCGCTCTCGCGGTCGCCGCGGCCTCACTGGCCACCACCCAACTCACCGGATCCGCCTCGGCCGCCCACGCAGGACCGGCGGTGGCGGCTCACGCCGCACCCGCGGTGACGACCCGTCACACTCCCCAGCCGGCCGGGCAGTTCAAGGTGGTCGCCCGCTTCGACGGTGCGATGCCCACCGGCGTCACCGTCTCCAGCCACGGCCGTACCTTCGTCTCCTTCCCGCGCCTGGGCGACAAGGTCCCGTTCACCGTCGCCGAGATCCGCGACGGGAAGGCCGTCCCGTATCCCGACGCCGAGGTGAACCGGCAGGACCCCGCCGACCTGGCCGGGCACTTCCAGTCGGCGCAGAGCGTCGTGGTCGACGCCAAGGACCGGCTGTGGGTGCTCGACACCGGGAGCCCGCAGTTCGCCGGGTCCTCCTACGGCGGCCCCAAGCTGGTGGCGATCGACCTGCACACCAACAAGATCGTCCGGAAGATCCTCTTCCCGACCTCCGTGGTGCCCGGGGACAGCTACATCAACGACGTCCGGTTCGACCTGCGCCGCGGCGCCGACGGCTTGGCGTTCATCACCGACGCGGGCGGCAAGAACGGCATCATCACGGTCGACCTCGCCACCGGTCACTCCTGGCGGCGGCTCGCCGGGGACCCCTCGACGATCCCGGACAAGAACTTCGTGTCCATCCTCGACGGCAAGCCCCTGCCCAACGAGTTCGGCTCCGACGGCATCGCGCTCAGCCCCGACGGCAAGCGCCTCTACTACTCGCCCCTGTCCAGCCGCCGACTGGCCAGCGTCTCCCTCGACGCCCTCGCGAACCCCCGCGCCACCGACGCCCAGGTCGCGGCGACGGTCAGGAACCTGGGCTCCAAGCCGCAGGCCGACGGCCTCGAGAGCGACACCAAGGGCCGGCTCTACGGCGGCGACGAGGAGCACAACTCCATCTGGCGCAGGAACATGGACGGCACCTACCGGACCATCGCCAAGAACGACCGGCTCCACTGGGTCGACACCCTGTCGGTCGCGTCCGACGGCCATCTGTACGCCATAGCCAACCAGTTCGACCGGCAGGCGCTCTTCCACAACGGCAAGGACCTCCGCCAGAAGCCCTACCTCCTGGTCCGCCTGTCCATCGACGCGGGGCCCGTCACGCTCCGATGACCGATCCCGGTCCCGATCCCGACCGTGAGCGCCGCGATCGTCCGGAACACTGCCGCGGCGGGCAACCGAGGTTGCCCGCCGCGGCACAGTGCGTGGGCGCACCCCTCCCCGCGTCCGCGGCCGCGCCGTCACCGACGCCGAGCTGACCGTCCTCCTCGAAGGCAGTTGGCGCGAGCGGCGGACCGCGGCGTGGTTCGCCGCCGTCTCGCGCCGCGACCACTTCCGTACCCGCCTCGGAGCGCTGCTGCTGGAGAGCGAGGTGTGCTGTGCGGGCGGGGCCTACTGTGTGGCGCTGGCGAGTTTCGGCACCGCGGCGGACGCCGATCTGCTCGCCGCGTACCTGGATCGCTACCTGCGTCGGCCCGACCTCGCGTACGACCAGCCCACGGCCATGGGCGCGCTCGCGTACACCGATTCCGCCCTGCACGGCGACCGGGCCGCCCACTTCCTCCAGGAGGGCGGCCTGTGGCAGCGGTGGTTCCGCGAGGCGCCCCACATGCGGGGCGATGGCGGCATCTCCTCCTACCAGGGCGGCATCCGCCTCGCCTGCGCCGTCGTCGACGAATGCGCCGGCATCTGAGTTCCGGCGCAGGGGCAGGTCGACGACGGCGATCCGTCCTTGTTCAGGCGGCCGCGTTCAGCTGGCCGCGTCCAGGCCGCCGCCAGGATCGCCTTCGCGATCTCGTCGGGGTGCGGGAGCAGGCCCTCTGGGTGCCGGGTACGGAGGTGGGGATGAGGCCGAGGCGGGCCGCGAAGACGAGGCCGGGGTGCGGGAGCGCGCGGTCCTGGTCGCCGAGGAGGTAGCGCAGGGGGAGGCCGAGGGTCGTGACGTCGGGGGCGTGGTCCTGCATGAAGACCTGCTCGACGAACTGGAGCGCGGGCGATATCGACCGGGTCGGTGAGGACTCGATCATGGTACGGAGCAGGGCGGCGGCCTCGGGCGGGTTGTCGTTCACCAGGGACCGGCCCGGGACCGGGACCTGGGCGCTGTAGTAGACGAGGCCGGCGAGCCGCCCGGCCAGCCGGCCCGCGGCGCCGTTCACCGGATAGCCGCCCCAACTGTGGGCGACCAGCACCACGTCGGTCAGGTCCTCACGTGGCGCGCTCTTTCAGCTCGGCTCGGTGGTGCGGTCGGTGGAGAGATCGGTGGTGAGGTCGACCAGCGTGGTGAGGTCCTGGACGCTGTACGTGATCGTGGCCTTGAAGCCGGCGTCGACGCTGATCGGCGCGAGCGCGGACGTCTCGTTCCCGGGCGCGTCCGGCAGGCTGAACTCGGCGCTCCCGGCCCAGGCGTTGACGACCTGGAGGTCGTGGAGGTCGGCCCGTACCAACTCGTCCACGGCGGGTTCCTGGTGGCGCCCCGCCGCGAGCCTGGGGAAGTAGCGGCGGTTCACGAGGGGCCGCCCCACCAGCGCCGCCGGGTCCGCGACCGGCGCCGCGAGCGTCACGCGCCCCTCGGCGATACGGACACCGTGGGTCGAGGCGGCGGCCGCGAAGGTGCCGCCCGGGCCGAGTGGAGGGGCCGCGGGGGTCGCGACCGGGAACGAGCGGGTCTGGTGGATCGTCCCCATCTTCTTGGGGAACCCCTGGACCCACCCGCGGGCGAGGGACGCGTCGTTGTCGACGTAGATGTACGGGCACCAACTCACCGGCGTCCCCTGCCACGTGGCGTCGACGAGGAGCAGGAACTCCCGGTACTGACTCACGGGATCCAGGTACGTCTGGTCCTCGGAGGAGAACTGCCAGTCCATGAACAACGCCGTGGCCCCGCCCGGACTGTCCGGATCGACGGCCAGCCCGGGCGGCAGCGTGGCCGCCGCGGCGTCCGGGTCGGCCCGGAAGCGGATCCCGAGCGCGTCACCGGCGTAGTGCCAGGGTGGCGCGGACACCAGACCCGACTTCCCCGACGGACTCAGCGGAGGAAAGTACCCCTGGAGCATGACGGAAGCCCTGTCCTTACGTAACGCACGTACTCACTGGTCACTCGTGACTCGCGACCCGTGACCCGTGACTCGTACGGGAGTCAGTTGATCCCGCTTCCCAGTGAACCGACGGCGAGGGCCGGCGCGGGGGCCGAACCTGGCCCGCCGCTTCCTGGGATTCGGAGAGCCACCCGGGGCGTTGCCGCGTTCCGCGGGGCGGCGTAGCCTCCGCCCCGCAGGACCGGGAGGATGCTCAGCCGATGGGGTTGACCGCGAGCAGGATCTTGCCGACTCCCCGGTTCAGGTGCTCCAGCGCGGCGCCGATCTCGTCCAGCGAGTAGACGCCCGCCACCGGAACGCTCAGCTTCCCTGCCGCGATGAGCGGGGCCGCCTCGCGGATCGCGGGCGCCGTCTTGGTGGCGTAGTCCCACCCGCCGGCGAAGAAGCCGCGTACCGTCAGCTGCTTCCCGGTCAGGTCGAAGTACGGCACCGACAGCGGCGATCCGGACTCGGCCGAGTACGCGATCAGCGCGCCGCCACCGGTCAGCAGGGCCGTCAGGTTCTCCGTGGACCGGCCTCCGAGAGCGTCGATCGCGACCCGCACGGGCGCGTCACCGATGAACTCGCGGGCCACGGCGACCGATTCGGGCCGGTCGGGCAGCACCAGATCGGCACCGGCCGCGGTCAGCTCCGCGTACGTGGCCTCGTTGCGGGCGAAGTTGACCGTCCGCAGCCCGCGCGCGTGCGCCAGGGCGATCATCGAACGCCCCACCCCCGAGTTCGCGGCGTCCTGCACCACGAACGAGCCGGGCGGCACCTCCACGAACTCGTCCAGCGCGAGCACCGCGGTGGGCGGGTTGCTGCCGATCATCGCCAGCTGCTGCGCGTTCGCGTCCGGCAGCGGGAACATGCCCTCCGCCGGGACCACCAGCTGCTCGCGCCACGTACCGCTCATGAGCGGCAGCGCGACCCGGTCGCCGGCGGATACCTCCCCCACGCCGTCGCCGACGGCGGCG
Organism: Streptomyces liangshanensis; assembly: GCF_011694815.1. Taxonomy (NCBI): domain Bacteria; kingdom Bacillati; phylum Actinomycetota; class Actinomycetes; order Kitasatosporales; family Streptomycetaceae; genus Streptomyces; species Streptomyces liangshanensis. Next base: position 4,416,985 of record NZ_CP050177.1, on the reverse strand, counting down.
ACGATGCCCGTGCCCTCGTTGCCGGGGACCCACGGCGGGGGCGGTACCGGCAGGTAACCACCGATCGCGAGCAGATCGTGCCTGTTCAGCGGGGCGTACTCGACATGGACCAGAACCTCGCCGGCCGCGGGCGGACCCGGCGGCTCGAGGTCGACCACACGAAGAACCTCCCGCGCGTCGCCACGGGCGACAGCCTGTACAGCTTTCATGACGTACTCCTGGTGTTTCGTCGGAAGGACGGCCAGGGGGGTGGCCCCCTCGGGGGTGTTCGCCCCGCCTCAGCCGATCCGGATGTCCGAGTAGTCCATGGTGATGAAGGGGTCGGGAAGCAGGCCCGGCCCCTCGGGGTTCGGAATGAACACGCGCCGCCGGGTGGGCAGGACGATCCCCGCGACCTCCTGATGCCCGTCGATCATGTGGATCCCGGGAATGCCACCGGTCACCACAGGCGCGTAGTCCATACGACGCTGGAGACCGTCCTCGTCGTAGTAGAAGGTCTGCTCGCTGTTGTGGACCGTGATGTCGTCGGGGAACGTGACGGCGAGGCGCCGCCACCCGTCGCTCAGGCCGGGCTGCGGGTCCAACACGGGCCGCTCCGGGGGCAGTTCCTTGACCTGTACGCCGGGCAGGGTCAGCAGACGCGGCGCGGTGAGGTAGTTCCAGGTGGCGTAGCCGACGAAGTACAGGGCCTGGAGCGTGTCCCAGGCAACGTCGGTGACCGCCCCTTGGAACGAGCCACGCGGGTCGAGCAGTTCGCGCTCCGTGTCCCCGTTCTCGTCCAGCAGGGAGACGCGCTCCGGGGTGTACACACCGCGCAGCCCGGCCTGGTGGTAGTCGCGGAAGACAGTGCGCTGCCGTCCGAGGTCGACCGTCACGTCGTGCTCACCGAGCACGTCCGGCGCCCGGACCATCGACCACATGGGGCCGCCGATCCGCAGCACCGCCGACACCGTACCGACCTTGCTCCAGCGGTCACGGCCGCCGGACGCCTCGAGTACGGATTCCAGTAGAGATGCCATGGCTGTCCTTCCTCCTTCTTCGCTTGTCACTTCTCACTTCTCGCTTCGGGTCGCTCGCTCACCGGGCCGGATATGGCTACGCCGGGGCGCCGACCTGCGGGTAGAGGGCTTCGATGCCGAGGGAGAGGCCGTCCTTGATCTGCTGGGTGAAGCCGTCGGCGATGATCTCCAGCCGACCCTTCTCGACGCCCTCCAGAGCGATCCTGGCGATGTCGGCCGGATCGGCGGCCCCCTCGATGCCCTTGCCCGCGATCATGTCGGTGTCCATGCGGCCCATGTGCAGGGCGGACACCTGCGTCCCCTGCCCGGCCAGCTCGACGCGCAGGGCGTTGGTGAAGGACCACTGGGCGGCCTTGGCCGCGCCGTACCCCGCCTCGGTCGGGAGCGAGGCCCAGGACAGGACCGACAGGACGTTGAGAATCGCGCCGCCCCCGTTGCGGCCCAGGACGGGCGCGAAGGCCCGCGTCACGTCAAGAGTCCCCAGCGCGTTGGTCTCGAACTCCCGCCGGACGTCGTCGAGTTCGCCGCCCAGGATGGTGGTGAACCGGTGAATGCCCGCGTTGTTGACCAGCAGCGTGACGTCCTGCGCCTGTTCGGCGGCGGCGACGACGGAGGCGTGGTCGGTGACGTCGAGCCGGATCGGTACGGCGCCCTCGGCGACGGTGCGGGGGTCGCGGGCCGCCGCGTACACCTTGCTCGCACCCGCCTCCAGGAGGGCACGGACGAGCTGAGCGCCGAGGCCGCGATTACCACCGGTCACGAAGGCGACCGAGCCGTTGATGTTCATGATCCTCAACCTCTTCCCACTTGACGGATGAATCGGTACGAGATCAGAAACCACGTGGTTTCTGAGGCCTCACTCCCACCGTAAACCCATGGGTTTCCCCTGTCCACCCCGCGAGGTACCCTCGGGTTTATGAGCATCGACAAGGCCGCGCCCGAAGCGGCACCCGAGACCGGCGCCGGGGAACCGACCGTGGAGGACTCGCAGCGGGAACGGCTCCTGACCGCCGCGGTCGAGCTCTTCTACAGCCACGGCGTCGACGTACCCGCGAGCGCGCTCGTCAAGAAGGCCGGGATCTCCAAGAAGTCGATGTACCAGCTCTACGAGAGCAAGGACGCCCTGTTCGTGGCCGCACTGGAGCGCCGCATCCTCGCCGACTCGGCCTACCTGCTCCCGCCACCGGGCTTCAGCACGAGCCCCCGCGCCCGCCTGCTCCACGTCTTCCACCAGCTGGAGGCCTACGCGCGAACACCCGACTACATGGGCTGCGCCTACCTGGCACCCCAGGTGGAACTGAAGGACCCCACCCACCCCACGAGCATCGCGGCGGCCCGCATCAAGCGCGAACACCTGGAGGGCTTCTTCCACACCGAGGCGGTACGCGGCAACGCGACCGACCCCGACTTCCTCACCCGCCAGCTCATCACCCTCTACGACGGAGCCAGCACCCGAGCCGGCATCGGCGCCGACAACCTCCAAGGCCTCGCCGTCACCACAGCCGAGACCCTCATCCAGGCAGCGGGAGTGACCACCTGACCGTCTGCGGTACCGCGTCTCACGCTCCGACTGCGGGACCAGCGTCCTGACCTTGGTGCGGGCCCTTCGGGCACCAGCGGCATCGGGTCCCCAACCGCTCCGCGCGAATCCGCTGGCACCAAAAGCCTTCGAACGACAAAACTGCGCTGGTGAACTCCCTGCCGCCGTTGCCCGGCCCGCTCCCCTCGCCGGTACCGGACCCGCGTGTCCGCGACGTCGTTCTCGACTACGCGGGCATGGACGCCTTGGTGGTCGACCTGGTTCTGCCCGGCCACGCGTCGATCTACGTCATGAGCGCGATGGAAACGTCCCGCGAGCTCATCCGGCACTCCTACTACCGCTACGAGTTCGCCACCGTTGCGGTCACGCATTCCCTGCTCGCCCTGGAGCACGTCCTCGCCGAGCGCCTGGCTGTGAGCGAACCGGTCCAGGCCCTCATCGAGCGGGCCGCCGACGCGGGGCTCGTCCCGGCCGGACTCGCCGCCGAACTCGACCGCGCTCGACTGCTGCGCGACAACCTCACGCAGGGCACCGCGACAAGCGCCGCCCTCGGCCCGGCCAGGGCCGTCACCATCCTGCGTGCCGTCTTCGACGCGGTTGCCCTGCTCCTTCCCTCACCCTCCGCGGCAGAGGTGCCCTCCGCCGACATGAACGGAGCGCGGCCCGAAGGCCGACTCGCCCTGCTGTGGGAGGAACACCGGCGCGCCCCGTACCCGGACAGCTTCCGCGGCGTTGACGTCGCGGGCGTGGACCTGACCCTCCTGGACTCCGACGTCGCCGGCCTCGTCCGAAGAGAGCTGAGCGGTGGGCTCGACGACAGTGGCGTCGCGATCCTCTGGGCCTGCATCGCCGACCTCGACAGAGTCGTGGCCTCGATCAACTCGGAGTACTGCGGCTCCTACTTCGCGAGACTTCGAACGATGGCCAGGCTCGCGACCGCCCACCACCTCCCCACCGCGACCTGATACGCGCAGCCCGCTCCGAACAGCAAAAGCCCCAGGTCATGGCGAGATGTCCTGGGGCTTCCACAGAGCCTCCTGTCGGATTCGAACCGACGACCTACGCATTACAAGTGCGTTGCTCTGGCCAGCTGAGCTAAGGAGGCCTTCGTGCACGTCAAGGCGTGCGCGGGCGGGGCTCACTCTACACAGCGGGGGTGCGGGGGAGCCACAGGTTTGGGTGGCGGGAGGGGGTGCGGGAGGGGGCGTGCGGGGGGTGCGGGAGGGGGCCTTGTGGGGGGCTTCGGGGAGGGGGCCGGAAAATTGGTGTCTGCATCTACTGACAGATCCGTGGGCGCGGGGTAGCGTCACCTCAAGTTCACCCAGGTGGACTAGACCCATCCTCCGCCTCCCGGCGGGGGACCCAATCCTTTACTCGGATCGTCCGGCACGTTCCTGCCGGTGAGGGGACACATCACCATGGCAACCGTCTCATTCGACAAGGCCACCCGCGTATACCCCGGCTCCACCAAGCCCGCCGTCGACCAGCTGGAGCTGGATGTCGCGGACGGCGAGTTCCTCGTGCTCGTCGGGCCCTCCGGCTGTGGCAAGTCGACCTCCCTGCGCATGCTCGCGGGTCTCGAGGACGTCAACGGCGGTGCGATCCGCATCGGCGACCGTGACGTCACGCACCTGCCCCCGAAGGACCGGGACATCGCCATGGTGTTCCAGAACTACGCGCTCTACCCGCACATGACCGTCGCCGACAACATGGGCTTCGCGCTCAAGATCGCCGGCGTGAACAAGGCGGAGATCCGCAAGAAGGTCGAGGAGGCCGCGAAGATCCTCGACCTCAGCGAGTACCTGGACCGCAAGCCGAAGGCCCTCTCCGGTGGTCAGCGCCAGCGTGTCGCGATGGGCCGCGCCATCGTCCGTGAGCCGCAGGTCTTCCTCATGGACGAGCCGCTGTCGAACCTCGACGCCAAGCTCCGCGTCTCCACCCGTACGCAGATCGCCTCGCTCCAGCGCCGCCTGGGCATCACCACGGTGTACGTCACCCACGACCAGGTCGAGGCCATGACCATGGGCGACCGCGTCGCGGTCCTCAAGGACGGGCTGCTCCAGCAGGTCGACTCGCCGCGCAACATGTACGACCGCCCGGCCAACCTCTTCGTCGCCGGCTTCATCGGCTCCCCCGCCATGAACCTCGTCGAGGTGCCCATCACCGACGGTGGTGTGAAGTTCGGCAACAGCGTCGTCCCCGTCTCCCGTGAGGCCCTCTCGGCCGCCTCGGAGAAGGGCGACAAGACCGTCACGGTCGGCGTCCGCCCCGAGCACTTCGACCTCGCCGCCGAGGTCGAGGGCGCCAAGACCCTCTCCAAGGACGCGCCGGCCGGCCTCGCCGTGACCGTCAACGTCGTCGAGGAGCTCGGCGCCGACGGCTTCGTCTACGGCACCGCCGAGGTCGGCGGCGAGACCAAGGACCTGGTCGTCCGCGTCAACGGCCGCGCCGTCCCCGACAAGGGCACCAAGCTCCACGTCGTCCCCCGCCCCGACGAGCTGCACGTCTTCTCGTCCTCCACGGGCGAGCGGCTCAGCAACTGAGAACCGGGCAGAACGAGCAGAACGAGCAGAACCAACAGAACGAAGAGAGCTGACGCGCCCACCTCGCGTGGCGGCACTAATTCGTCCGCACGGCCCCGCACTCCGGTGCGGGGCCGTCCGCGTTCCCGTACAAATACCCCGGCACACAGGTCATTTCGGACAGGGCGCGTCAACCTCCGATTCGAAAGGACCGGTCGAACCGTCCCCCGAGTGAGTGACTAAATGTCGCCAAATCATTACTGGCCGCTACGCTCGCCTGCGTGACCCACTCTGCCCGCCGTATCGGCCGAACTCTCGCTCTCGTACTGCCCGTCGTCCTGGTGCTCTCCGGGACCCTCGCGGTCGCCCGTGTTCCGTGGGCGACCAGCAACTCCGAGTCGCAGGTCCTGACCGCCGCCTCGGACACCGCGTCCGTGCGGGCCAAGTCCCGCGCCCCCCAGGACGTACTCCGCGACAAGCTCCTGGTGGAACTCCAGGAGAAGGACCCGGGGATCGCCCTGACCCACCTCCAGCGCCAGGTCGAGGAGCGCCCGTCGCTCGCGAAGCACTGCATCTCGATCGCGCGGGCCCTCGGCCGAGCCGCCGTGGCGCACTACGGTCCCACCCGGGCGCAGTCCTTCTCGCGTCCCGTCTGTGACACGTCCTTCGCGTACGGGGTGTCCCAGCAGACCGCGGGGAGCTGACCGCCGCCTCCCTGACCGCCCCGCATATCGTTCACGGCATGCATACGTATCCGACGCAGGCCGTGGTCCTGGCGGGCGGCCAGGGGTCGCGGCTTCGCCCGTACACCGACGACCGTCCCAAGCCGATGGTCGAGATCCCCGGCACGGGGACCCCGATCATCGGCCATCAGCTCGCCTGGCTGGCCGCGGAGGGGGTGACCGACGCCGTCGTGTCGTGCGGGCACCTCGCCGAGGTGCTCCAGGACTGGCTGGCCTCGGCGGACCTGCCGCTGCGCGTCACGACCGTGGTCGAGCCCGAACCTCTCGGACGCGGCGGCGGCCTCAAGTACGCCGCCGCGCGGCTGCCCGAGCCCGGACAGCCCTGGTACGCCACCAATGGCGACATCTGGACACGTTTCTCGCTGCGTGACATGGCCGCGTTCCACGCGGAGCGGGACGCCACGGCCACCCTCGCCCTGGCCCGGCCCCGGATCCCCTGGGGCGCCGTCGAGACCGACGAGTTCGGGCACGTCCTCGACTTCATCGAGTCGCCCCCGTCGCCGTACCTGATCAACGCCGGCGTGTACGTGTTCTCCCCCGACTTCGTCGCCACCCTGCCCGACCGCGGGGACCACGAACGCACGACCTTCCCGCGCCTGGCCCGCGAACGCATACTGGCCGGCTATCCGCTGCCGAACGGCGCGTACTGGCGCGCGATCGACACCGCGAAGGACCTCACGGAGGCGGCGAAGGAGTTGGCCGCGGGGGCGGGGGCCGGTTCCGTCGCGGGGGCTGGTTCTGTCGCCGGGGCGGGAGCGGGGTCCGGCGCGAGCGCCGATGCCGGTACGGGTACGGGGAGCGGCAGCAGCAGCGGTACGGGCGCCCCGTAGCGTTACGCGGCCCTCAGCGCCCTGGTGACGGCGTGGGCTGCCCTTGGGCGGCCCGGAGGCCCGGAGAGACCCCTTGCGGCCCCCCGGAGCGCCCAGGCCCCTCCCGTGCGACCAGAGGGGCGACCACCGCCCTTCCCGTACGCCCCGAGGCACCCCCCTGCGACCCGCCACACCCCCACACCCCCGCGCCCACCCGGCCCACCCCGCTCGCCCGCCCCGCACACCAAGAGACGGCCCGCCCCGGAACTCCGCCGCCGTGAAGCCGCGTTGTCCCGGACCGGACCGTCTCTCGTACGTCTCCCCGCGCGTCCCCGCGAGTCCCGCGTCCCCGCGTCCCCGCGCGTCCCCGCGAGTCCGCGCCTCTCAGCCCAGCAGCCCGCCGATCGGGTTCCGCGCCCCCGTGCCGCCGCCCGAGGACGAGCCGCCCGTCGTCGACGAGCCGCCGTCCGAGCCGCCCGTACCGCCGCCACCGCTGCCGTCGCCCGTGCCGCCGCTCGACGACGGGCCCTGGCTGGTCGGGGCGGGCGGCGGCGCCTGGTCGGACGTGCGCGGCGGCGCGTTGCCCGTGCCCTGGGTCTGGCTCGGGCGCTGCTGCCCGCTGCTCTGCCCGCTCCCCGCGCTCGCCGTCTCCCGCGCCGGCGTGCGCGCCGGTGCGGACTCCTGGGCCGCCGGGGCGCTGGAGCGGGTCGCGGACGGTTCCTTCGGCTTCCCCGGCGTACGGCGGTCGCCCGACGGCGTCCCCGACGCGCTCGCGCGGCCGCTGGACTCGCGCGGCAGCGGGACGCCGGGCAGCTGGTTCACCGGGTCGTCGTTCGGGCCGGGCACGGTGACCATGTCCGAGGACCGTACGGCCCCGCCGAGGACCGAACCCACCAGCAGCGTCAGGCCGATCACCACGGACGCGAGGACCGCGCCGCGCCGCAGCACCCGGCGCCGCAGGTCCCAGATCCCCGAGCGCGGGCCGAGCTTGCGCCAGGCCTCGCCCGCGAGGCGGCCGTCCACCGAGTAGACCGGCGCGCCCGCGATGATCAGCGGCGACCAGGCGGCGAGGTAGATGATGTCGGGCGCGTCGTACGCCGGTACGGTCCGCCAGCTGACGGTCAGCAGCAGCGCCGCCGAGAGCACCGCCCCGAAGGACGCCGCGACCCGCTGCCACAGACCGAGGACGGTCAGGACGCCGACGACGATCTGGAGGAACGCGATGCTGAGGCCCGCGCCCACCGGGTGCGAGAGCGCGAAGTCCCTGAGCGGCTCCGCGAGGGCCCACGGGTGCAGCGAGTGCAGCCACTTGACCATCGAGCCGCGCTCGCCGCCGTCGAAGTAGACGGGGTCGCACAGCTTGCCCATGCCGGCGTAGATCGAGATGAAGCCGAGGAAGACGCGGAGCGGGAGCAGCACCACGCCGAGGTTCATCCGGCGGCCGGGGTAGTACGCGTGCCGGACGGTGTCGGCGCCGTGGCGCTGGACCCGGGGGCGGTCGTCGTCCGGGTCGAGGTCGTCGTACACCTCCTGCTCGGACGGCGCGTCGTAGGCGCCGACCGCCTGCCGCATCGGCGGCAGGAGCGGTCCGGGGCGGCGGCCGCCGCCCCCGCCGACCACGGGCGTGAGCGCCGTGGCGTCGTCGTCCAGGTCGACGCGGGGGATGACCTGCGTGGCGCCGGTGTCGTACCCCTCGTACCCCCCTTCGGACGCGGAGTCGTAGGTGCCGCCCGCGCGCACGGCCGCGGAGGTCCTGGCCGCGGTGGAGTTCCGTACGGCCTGGAGGAGTCCGGTCGCCCCGGGGTCACCGGGCTCGGACCTGCCGCTCCACACGACGGGCGCACGGCGGCGCGCGCCGCCGGCCGCGGGCGCGCCGCTCATGGCGGGGATGCGCGCGGTGTCCGTGACGGCACGGACGGGGGCGGTGCGCTGGGGCGATGCGAGCTTCACCCGGAAGCTGGCGTGGTTCACGATGACCTGCGCGGGATCGGAATCCACCTTGAGCATGCTCAGCGGGGGCTGATCGTCGAACCCGGGCCGGGGCGTTCTGGTGTCCACACTCATCTAACCGAGTGACTTGTGTTTAGGACACTGCCTTGACGCGCGGGAAATGTCCGAGACCCGTCAAGATCATCAAGCGGGGGCGGTACGGGGCGGACCGGTGGCCCGTACGCGGCGCGCAAGTCCGCCGATTCGTACCGGTGGAGGACGATTCGCGACCGTGGGCCCGTTCGGGCAGAGTTGAGGTCTTCTTCCGAGAGGCACACATGAGTACCCCCAAGGCGAGCGCCGTTGTCCCCGTCAAGGTCAGTGTGGTCGTCCCGGTCTACGACCCGGGCGTCCACATCGAGGAGCTGATCGCCTCGTTACTGCGACAGACCATGGCGGCCGGTGAGTTCGAGGTGATCTTCGTCGACGACGGTTCGACGGACGGCACCGGCGAGCGGCTCGACGCGCTGGCCGCCGCGCACGAGCACGTCAGCGTCGTCCACATCCCCAACTCGGGCTGGCCCTCGCGGCCCCGCAACATCGGGATCGAACGGGCGCGCGGGGAGTACGTGCAGTTCGCCGACAACGACGACTGGTTCGGGGACGAGGCGCTCCAGCGGCTGTACGCGTACGCCAAGGAGAACGACGCGGACGTCGTCATCGGCAAGATGGCCGGGCGGGGGCGCGGGGTGCCGAAGGAGCTGTTCCGGCGCAACCACCCGCGGGCGACGCTCGCGAACGCCCCGCTGATCGACAGCCTCACCCCGCACAAGATGTTCCGCAGGTCGTTCCTGATGGACCAGGGGCTGCGCTTCCCGGAGGGCAAGCGGCGCCTGGAGGACCACGTCTTCGTGACGGCCTCGTACTTCCTCGCCGAGCGGATCTCGGTCCTCTCCGACTACGTCTGCTACTTCCACGTGGCCCGGCCCGACGCCTCGAACGCGGGCTTCCGGGCCTTCGACCCGGCCGGGTACTTCGGCAACCTGCGCGAGGCGCTCGACATCGTGGACGCGCACACGGAGCCGGGCGCGCTGCGGGACCGGCTGCACCGGCGCTGGCTGCGGGTGGAGATGGTCGGGCGCCTGACCGCGCCGCGCTACCTCGACGCGCCGGCCGCGTGGCGCGAGGCGTTCTTCGCGGAGGTACGGTCCGCGCTGGTCGAGCGCTTCGCGCCGGGGGTGGCGGCGGGGCTGCCCGCGCCGCAGCGGGCGGTGGTGGCGCTGGTCGAGCAGGACCGGCCGGACGCCGTACGGGAGCTGGCGCGCTGGGAGTCGGCGGTACGGGTGAAGGCGTCGGCGCGCGTGACCGGGGAGCTGGAGATCACGGCGACCGGTGAACTGTGCGGGGCGGAGGGGCCGTTGTCGTTCCTGCACGCCGACGGGCGGGACTCGCTGCGGCCCACGGTGACCGGGTTGTCGCCGGAGACGCTGGACGTGACCGCGCGCATGAAGTCGGCGCGGATGGACCTGCTGGTACGGCGCCGGGGCGGCGGGGGCGAGGAGTTCGTCCTGCCGGCGACGACCACGACGGAGCGGGTGCCGCTGGGGGACGCGGACGCGCCGGGGGCGTTCCGCACGATCCACCGCACGGTGGCGACGCTGGCGCCGGACACGATCAACGCGGGGCGGAATGCTGGGCGTTGGGAGGTGAAGGCTCGGGTGGTGAGTTGTGGGTGGACCCGGGAGACGGAGTTGCCGCTGGCGCTGACGATCGCGGACGGTTCGCCGCCGGTGCTGCGTGAACGCACGGGGGCCCCGCTCCTCATCCGCGTCAAGCGCCGAGTACGCCGCGCACTCCGCTCGCGTTAACCCCACGCTGGCGCCGCTAACTACTTGTCCTCAATCGCCGGACAGGCTTGATCTGCGCCCCTGCCCGGCGCGCGGGCGCGGCTCACCGATCGTCCTCAATCGCCGGACGGGCTTGATTTGCCCGCTGCGGGCGGATGGCCATCCTCGGGCCGGTTGCCGGGAGCGGACCCGAACAACCGGGCCCACCCGGCGACCACCCAAGCCCGTCCGGCGTTTGAGGACGTCTTTGACCCGCACGGTCGTCGGGGCCGAGCCACAATCAGCCCGTCCGGCGATTGAGGACATCCTTGAGCCGCGCCCGCGCGACGCAGGGGGGTCAGCGGGAGGCGCGGCGGCGGGAGGCTTCGTACAGGACTACGCCTGCCGCGACCCCCGCGTTCAGCGACTCGGCCCCCCCGGGCATCGGGATACGGACCCGGAAGTCGCACGTCTCGCCCACCAGGCGCGAGAGGCCCTTGCCTTCGCTACCGACCACGATGACCACCGGCCCCGCCAGCTCCGCCAGCTCCCCCACCTCCGCCTCGCCGTCCGCGGCCAACCCCACGATGGTGAGGCCCGCCTTGCGGTACGCCTCCAGCGTGCGCGTCAGGTTCGTGCACCGCGCCACCGGCGTACGCGCCGCCGCCCCCGCCGAGGACTTCCACGCCCCCGCGGTCATCCCGGCGGCCCGCCGCTCGGGGACGACCACCCCGTGCCCGCCGAACGCGGAGACCGACCGGACGACCGCGCCCAGGTTCCGCGGGTCGGTCACGCCGTCCAGCGCCACGATCAGCGGGTCCTCGTGGTCGTCGAAGGCGGCCACCGCGAGGTCCTCGGGGTGGGCGTACTCGTACGGCGGGACCTGGAGCACCATGCCCTGGTGGTTCAGGCCGTTCGTCATCCGGTCCAGCTCGGGCTTGGGCGCCTCCATCAGGTGGATGCCGCCGCGGTCCGCCGCGAGCTGGAGCGCCTCGCGGACGCGCTCGTCGTTGTCGATGAACTGCTGGACGTACAGCATCGAGGCCGGCACCCCGTCGCGCAGCGCCTCGAAGACCGGGTTGCGGCCGACGACCATCTCGCTCGTGCCCTTGCCGCCCCTGCGGGCGACCTGGCGGCGGGCGGTCAGCTTGGCCTTGGCGTTGGCGGTCCGGTTCTGGACGTGCCCCTTGCGCGCGGACGCGGGCGGCGTCGGTCCCTTGCCTTCCAGGCTGCGGCGTCGCTTGCCACCGCTGCCGACCTGCGCGCCCTTCTTGTTGGACGTGCGGCGGTTCCTGCGCTGGCTGTTCCCGGCCATGACCTACCTGTTTCGTTGCTTTCAGAAGTGCTCTGCGTCGTGCTGGGCGTGGTGCTTCGGACGGCGTACGCGGCGTACGCGGCATTCATATGTGTAACAGGGTACGTAAGTGTGCCGCCCGGTCGTCCCGGGCGGCACACCCATGACCCTCGTGGGGACGGGGTTCAGCGTGGCCCCAGGGTCCAGCGCGGGCCGGACGGGCCGTCCTCGATGGCGAGACCGCTCTGCTGGAGCTGGTCCCTGATCGCGTCGGCCGTGCCCCAGTCCTTGCGGCCCCGGGCCGCCTCGCGCTGGTCGAGGACCAGTCGTACGAGGGTGTCGACGACGCCGTGGAGGTCCTCGCCGCGGTCGGTCTCGCCGCCGGCCCAGTGCGGGTCGAGCGGGTCGAGGCCGAGGACGCCGAGCATGGCCCGTACCTCCGCGAGCCGGGCGACCGCCGCTTCCTTGTCGTCGGCGGCGAGGGCCGAGTTGCCCTGCCGGACCGTCGTGTGGACGATCGCGAGGGCCTGCGGGACCCCCAGGTCGTCGTCCATGGCCTCGGCGAAGGCCGGCGGCACCTCGGCGGCCGGTTCCACGGCCCCCGCCTTCTCGACCACGCGCTGCACGAAGCCCTCGATCCGCGCGAAGGCGGACTCGGCCTCGCGCAGGGCCTCCTCGCTGTACTCGATCATCGAGCGGTAGTGCGGGGTCCCGAGGTAGTAGCGCAGGACGATCGGGCGCCAGTGCTTGACCATCTCGGACACGAGCACCGAGTTGCCGAGCGACTTCGACATCTTCTCGCCGCTCATGGTGACCCAGGCGTTGTGCACCCAGTACCGGGCGAACTCGTCGCCGTACCCCTTGGCCTGCGCGATCTCGTTCTCGTGGTGCGGGAAGATCAGGTCGAGCCCGCCGCCGTGGATGTCGAAGGCCGGGCCCAGGTACTTGTGGGCCATCGCCGAGCACTCCAGGTGCCAGCCGGGCCGGCCGCGCCCCCAGGGCGTCTCCCAGCTCGGCTCGCCGTCCTTGGCGGCCTTCCACATGGCGAAGTCCCGCTGGTCGCGCTTGCCGGTCTCGCCCTCGCCGGAGGGCTGGCGCAGGTCGTCCAGGTCCTGGTTGGAGAGCTGGAGGTAGCCGGGGAAGGAGCGGACGTCGAAGTAGACGTTGCCGTCCGACTCGTACGCGTGGCCGCGCGCGATCAGGCCGCGCATCATCTCGATCATCTCGGGGATGTGGCCGGTCGCGCGCGGTTCGTACGTGGGGGGCAGGCAGCCGAGAGCGTCGTAGCCGCTGTTGAAGGCGCGCTCGTTCGCGTACCCGATGGCCCACCACGGCCGGCCCTGGTCGGCCGACTTCGCGATGATCTTGTCGTCGATGTCCGTGACGTTCCTGACGAAGGTCACGTCGTAGCCGCGGTAGTCGAACCAGCGGCGCATGATGTCGAAGTTCAGCCCCGACCTGATGTGCCCGATGTGCGGCGCGGCCTGCACGGTGGCGCCACACAGGTAGATCGAGACGCAGCCCGGCGTGAGCGGGGTGAAGTCACGGATCTGCCGGGTGCCGGTGTCGTACAGCCGAATAGTCACGCGACAAGGGTAGTGCGCCTGGGGTAGTGCCCCGCGACCCTTTGGGCCGCGGGGTCACCGAAGCGTGACAATCGGCGTGGCGATCAGATGCCTCCGACGACCTTGCGGGGCGTGATCCGGACGACCACACGCGGGGCGTCGAGGTGGGCGTTCGGGTTCTGCTCGTTGTACGGCTTGCCCGTGTACTTCACCGACAGGTCGTCGATCAGCTCCTGGCCGCCCTCCTCGCTGAGGGTCGCGGTCCCGCGGATCTCCGCGTAGCTGTACGGCGCGTCGGCGGGGTTCACCAGGACGGTGACGCGCGGGTCGCGGCGGAGGTTCTGCTCCTTGCGGCGGCCGAGCGTGGTCGATATGAGGACGTCGTCGCCGTCACGCTTCACCCAGACCGGGGACACCTGGGGGCTGCCGTCGGGCTGGATGGTGGCGATGCTGACGAAGACGTTTCCGTCGAGGACCTTCTTGAGCGCGTCCGAGAGTGTCGCTGACATGCGGGGGTCTCCTGTGTGAGTGCGTTGCGGGTCGTACGGGAGGTGCGGGGTGCCGCGGGTTCCGGTGGAACATGTTGCCGCTGACGGGCGGGGCATGTCGACGGTCCCTCAACCCCGGGGAACCCGGGGGTATTTCGGACCCGTCGAAATCCGGCCATACGGAGAGAGGTCACGGCATACGGGCGTCACGGCGTACGGACGGGCGTCACGGTGTACGGACCACCAGCGCCGTCGCGATCGCCGCCAGGCCCTCGCCGCGGCCCGTGAAGCCCAGCCCGTCGGAGGTCGCCGCCGAGACCGACACGGGCGCGCCGACCGCCGCGGACAGGACCTTCTGCGCCTCGTCCCTGCGCTTGCCGATCTTCGGCCGGAGTCCGACGACCTGGACGGCGACGTTCCCGATCGTGAAGCCCTCGGCGCGGACGATCCTGGCGGCCTCCGTGAGGAGCGTCACGCCGGGCGCGCCGGACCACTCGGGGCGCCCGGTGCCGAAGTGCGCGCCGAGGTCGCCGAGGCCCGCCGCGGAGAACAGCGCGTTGCAGGCGGCGTGGGCGACGACGTCCGCGTCGGAGTGGCCGGCGAGCCCCGGCCCCTCGTTCTCCCACAGCAGGCCCGCGCACCACAGGGGCCGGCCCTCCTCGAAGGCGTGGATGTCGGTCCCGATGCCGACCTGGGGCAGCACGGCAATCGGTGGGACAGGCGGCGGTACGGGCGCCGGTACCGGGGGCGGTACGGGCAGCGGTACGTCAGAAGCCATCGTTGGCCCTCCTCCGGGCGAGAACCGCCTCGGCCAGGACCAGGTCCAGCGGCCTGGTCACCTTGAACGCCTCCTCGTGGCCCGGTACGACCACGACGGGTGTGCCGAGCCGCTCGACCATACCGGCGCAGTCCGTCGCGCCCTCGCCCACCGCCGCCACCGTGCGGTGCGCGCGCTCCAGCGTGGCGCGGTCGAAGCCCTGCGGGGTCTGTACGGCGCGCAGGGTGGCCCGCTCGGGCGTGGCGACGACCGGCTCCGGCTCGCCCTTCTCGCGGGGCTCGACCTGCTTGACGGTGTCCGCGAGGGGCAGCGCGGGCACGACGGCCGGCGCGCCGTCCCGTACGGCCTCGACGACGGCGTCCACGGTGTCGACGGGCACCAGCGGGCGGGCCGCGTCGTGGACGAGGACGGTCGTGATGCCCGGGGGCAGGGCGTCGAGGCCCCGCCGTACGGACTCCTGGCGGGTCTCGCCGCCCGGCACCACGAGGTAGTCGGTGCGGGCGGGCAGCGCGTGCTCGTCCAGGAGGTGCTTGACCCCGGCGGCGCCGTCCGGCGGGGCGACCACGACCACGAGCGAGACCGCGCGGGAGGCGGCCATCGCGCGGACGGCGTGGATCAGGATGGGCGTGCCGCCCAGCGTGCGGAGCGCCTTGGGGGCGCCCGGGCCTAGCCGCACGCCCTTGCCGGCCGCGGGGATCACCGCGGCGGTGCGGTGGGGGCTGGCTTCGTCTGACATCGGTTGCACTCCGGCAGGTTTGTGTCCTCGGCCGACATGGGTATGGCCAGAGCGTGCCGGGCGCGACGCCTTGACCGGCCCCTTCCGTGACACGGTCGAGGCAGGCCGCACCCGGTGCGTGGGTGCTGGAGCCGTGTGCCAGGACAGGCGCAGGTGTACGGGGGATGATTACCGGGTGTCGGACGGGGTGCGGGTGTACGGACATGCCGCAGCGCCCGGCGACGCAGCTTCTCCATCAGAGCTGGTCAGCGGGCACCACGGCATTCAGTGCTGTCGAGCTGGTTGCGGCTGAGCACGTTGTGGTGGAACAGGTGCCGCAACTTCAGGACGCGAGGACCTCGTCGAGCAGGGCCTCGGCCTTGTCTTCATTCGTGTTCTCCGCGAGAGCGAGTTCGCTCACGAGAATCTGCCGCGCCTTGGCGAGCATGCGCTTCTCACCTGCGGAGAGTCCGCGCTCGCGCTCCCGGCGCCACAGGTCGCGAACGACCTCGGCGACCTTGATCACATCACCGGAGGCGAGCTTCTCGAGATTTGCCTTGTAGCGACGGGACCAGTTCGTGGGCTCTTCCGCGTACGGCGCTCTGAGCACCTCGAAGACCCGGTCCAGTCCTTCCTGACCGACCACGTCACGCACGCCGACGAACTCCGCATTGTCCGCCGGGACACGTACCGTCAAGTCGCCCTGGGCGACCTTGAGCACCAAGTAGGTCTTGTCCACGCCTTTGATCTGGCGAGTTTCGATGGCCTCGATCAGCGCGGCCCCGTGATGGGGATAGACCACGGTGTCGCCTACCTTGAACGTCATGTGACAGGTACCCCTTCCGTGGCTATCCAGGATAACACGAGAATGGCTCCTTCTGAATGGCGTTTTCGCAGGTCAGGGCGCATCTCGGGGCTTGACAACAGCGCCAGGGACGTGCTGCGGACGGCTTCCGGAACCGGGTATTCGCAGGTCGGAGCGGCTGCGCGGGCGCGCGGAAACGCGCCCGTTACCCACCGCGCGACACCCTCAGACGGGTACTAACGTCCCGATTTGCCTGATTCAGGACGGTGAACTTCCGGTACTCCGTTCGGCTGTCGATCACCTGTGCGGCGGATTCTGAATTTGATCACCACGACTCCGCGGCGGTATTCCGGAGAATGTGCGACGGCCCGGCCGGAATTGATCACCCGCGTTATGTGAACGGCACGCGAAACCACGTGATCAGCGGCGGGAACGGAGCGTCATGGACACGCTGATCGAATACGGGCGGGCGGGGCCCTCTCCCGTACCGGTGCGCCCAGGGGGCGGGTCGGGTGCGGGCCGGTGTCGACGCCTCGGTAACCTAAGCGCGCTGATACACCTTGAGCCGTCCTCAGCCCCTCCGTCCCAACACGTCCTAGGAGTTGCCGCCGCCGTGAGCCGCAGCCTTCGACGCGGCACGTTCGCCGCTTCCGCCCTCGTGTTGTCGCTTGCCTCGCTCACCGCGTGCGGCGCGGGCAACAACGCCCAGACGCTCCAAGTCAAGCCGGACAGCGCCGCCACCTCCATCGGCGACATCACCATCCAGGCCGCCACACTGGTCACCCAGCCCGAGTCCGACGCGAAGGGCCCGGCGGTCGTCACCGGCACGCTCTTCAACAACGGCCGCAGCGCGCAGACCCTCGACTCCATCACGCTGCCGGGCACCGGCGCGACGGTGAAGATCACCCCCGCCAAGGGCAAGGGCCCGGTCACCGTGCCGCCCAACGGCGGTTCCGTACGGCTCGGTGGCGAGGGCAACGCCTCCGCGGTGATCGAGGACGGCCGCGAGGCCGCGCAGGACGGGAACGCCCAGCAGGTCGTCTTCTCGTTCAGCGAGACCGGTGACGTGGGCCTGCGCGCCTTCGTCGTCCCCGCGAAGAGCTTCTTCGAGGGCGTCGGCCCGAGCGCGCAGCCGTCCACGACCCCGTCGGCGTCCGCCTCGGAGTCACCGGCCGGCGACGCGTCCGGATCCCCGTCCGGTTCGCCGTCGGGCTCCCCCTCGGAGTCCGGTCAGCCGGGGTCGGACCAGTCCGGTTCCGGGCAGCCCGAGTCCGGGCAGCCGTCGGACTCGGCCTCCGCGTCGAACTCGGCCGGCTGAGAGCTCGGCCGGCCGAGGACGCACCTCCCCGCGCGCACAGCTGTGGCGCCCCACCCGAGGCCGGGTGGGGCGCCACAGTGCGCGTTCGCCGTCGGCTGGGCCTCGCGGCCCGGGCCGGTCTACGGCTCGAACTTGTAGCCGAGACCTCGTACCGTCACCAGGTATCTGGGAGCACCCGGGTCCGGCTCGATCTTGGCCCGCAGGCGCTTGACGTGCACGTCGAGGGTCTTGGTGTCCCCCACGTAGTCCGCCCCCCAGACGCGGTCGATCAGCTGCATCCGGGTCAGGACCCGGCCCGCGTTGCGCAGGAGCATCTCCAGCAGGTCGAACTCCTTGAGCGGGAGGTCCACCTTGCCGCCGGAGACCGTGACGACGTGGCGGTCCACGTCCATCCGGACCGGGCCGGCCTCCAGGGCCGCCGGCGTGACCTCCTCCGGCTCGCCCCTGCGGCGCAGCACCGCGCGGATGCGGGCCACCAGCTCCCGCGAGGAGAAGGGCTTGGTCACGTAGTCGTCGGCCCCTATTTCCAGGCCGACGACCTTGTCGATCTCGCTGTCCTTGGCGGTGACCATGATCACCGGGACGTTGGACCTGCCGCGCAGCTGGCGGCAGACCTCGGTGCCCGGCAGGCCGGGCAGCATCAGGTCGAGGAGGACGAGGTCGGCGCCGTTGCGTTCGAACTCGTCGAGCCCCGCGGGCCCGGTGGTCGCGATCGCGACCTCGAAGCCTTCCTTGCGGAGCATGTAGGAAAGAGCGTCGCTGAAGGATTCCTCATCCTCGACGACGAGCACTCGGGTCACGGAAGGACCTCCGGGGCAGGAATCACAGTGGGTGGTTCGAGGGCGAGACTGGAGTCGGTGTCGGTGTCGTAAGGGGCCTGGTCGTCTTCGTCCGTGGCGCTTCTTCTCTGGTCCCGTACGGTGCCCGCCTCGGGCAGCCTCAGGGTGAAGGTGGAGCCCTGACCCTCCGAGCTCCAGACCGTGACCTCCCCGCCGTGCGAGGCGGCCACGTGTTTGACGATGGCGAGGCCGAGCCCCGTACCACCGGTGGCGCGGGAGCGTGCCGGGTCGACGCGGTAGAACCGCTCGAAGACCCGCTCGCGGTCCTTCTCGGAGATGCCTATGCCCTGGTCGGTCACGGCTATCTCGATCAGGTCCCCGCCGGGAGCGCTCACCCTCTGCGCGGCGATGCCGACGCGGGTGCGGGCCGGGGAGTAGTTGACGGCGTTCTCGACGAGATTGCCCAGGGCCGCGGCGAGCTGGCCGCGATTGCCCCATACGTGCAGATCGACAGTACCGCCTGCGGCCATCGTGATCTGCTTCGTGGACGCCGCGTGCCGGGACCGGTCGATGGCCTCGGCGACGAGTTCGTCCACCCGTACCGGCTCGGCGTCCTCCAGCGGGTCGTCGTTCTGCACCCGGGAGAGGTCGATGAGTTCCTGTACGAGATTGGTGAGCCGGGTCGCCTCGATCTGCATCCGCCCGGCGAAGCGGGTGACCGCCTCGGGGTCGTCCGAGGCGTCCATGACAGCCTCGGAGAGCAGGGAGAGCGCGCCCGTCGGGGTCTTCAGCTCGTGGCTGACGTTGGCGACGAAGTCGCGCCGTACCGCTTCGATACGGCGGGCCTCCGTGAGGTCCTCGACCAGGAGCAGCACCAGCCGGGAGCCGAGCGGGGCCACCCGGGCGGAGACCGCGAGGGCCTCGCCCCGGCCCGTACCGCGCCGGGGCAGGTCCAGCTCGACCTGCCTTATCTCGCCGTCCCTGCGGGTGTCCCTGGCCATGTGCAGCATGGGCTCGACGGCCAGCTTGCCGCCCCTGACCAGCCCCAGCGCGTACGCCGCCGAGCTGGCCTTGACCACGGAGTCGCTCTCGTCGAGGACCACCGCGGAGGAGCGGAGCACGGACAGGACCGTGTCGACCCCGGGGGGCAGGACGGCGTCCGTGTGCAGGGAGGTGCGGGTGGGTCTGGCCTGGTCGCGTTCGCTCCAGCGAAACGCCAGCATGGCGATCACGCCGGTGCACACCCCGGCGATCGCTGCCAATGCGGCGACCGCCGCGTTCACGTCCATGCCTCCCAGGTTATGCGGGGGTACGGACACTCTCCCAGCGTCCGAGGTGTCTCCTCGAACACTCGTCGCCCAGAGTTCACCGAGGGGATAGTGCCGGTTCACTTGGGAGGGAGGCGCCCGACGCGTAACGGACAGAACGTGGGAACGTGGGCCCCGGCCCCGGCCCCCGGCGAGACGTGCGAGAGCACGTACGTACCCAGAGCACGTACAAGAGAGGGACTACCCCATGCGGGACGCGTACCACGAGGAACTGGACTCGATAGGCGAAGACCTCGTCGAGATGGCCCGGCTGGTCGGTTCCGCCATCGGGCGGGCCACCACGGCCATGCTGGACGCCGATCTGCGGCTCGCCGAGAGCGTGATCGCCGCGGACGAGAAGGTCGACACGCTCCAGCACGAGCTGGAGGCCAGGGCGATCGCCCTGCTCGCGCGGCAGCAGCCGGTCGCGACGGACCTGCGCATCGTGGTGACCTCGCTGCGCATGAGCGCCGACCTGGAGCGGGCGGGCGACCTGGCCCAGCACGTCGCCAAGCAGGCGCGCCTCCGTTTCCCGCAGTCGCCGGTGCCGCACGACCTGCACACGACGCTGCTGGAGATGGGGCAGCTGGCGCAGCGCCTGATGGCGAAGGCCGCCGAGGTCATCATCACGAAGGACGTCGAGCTGGCCCTGGAGCTGGAGCAGGACGACGACGAGATGGACCTGCTGCACCGCACGCTGTTCCAGCACCTGATGGACGACCGCTGGAAGCACGGCATCGAGACGGCGGTGGACGTGACACTGCTGGGCCGGTACTACGAGCGGTTCGCGGACCACGCGGTGTCGGTGGCGAAGCGGGTCGTCTACCTGGTGACGGGTGAGCACGCGGACGAGATCCAGACGGCGGAGGCGCCGGTGGAGGGCGCGTAGCTCTCCTCCGGGTGTGCGGGTGGCGCGCTCCCGGGCGGGGCAGGGCGTGCGGGAGGCTCGAACGGCGTTGCGCGTATGCGCCGTTGATGCGCCCGCCCGGGTGGGCATGCAATGGGAAGAGGCGGCATCCAGCACGCCTTTGAGGAGGATCCCATGGCCGATTCCCCCACCACCGACCCGCGGCAGGAAGCGCCACCGGTCCCCAAGGCCCCTCACGAGGGGGTCGTGCACCTGCCGCTGCTCGGCGCGTGCGGCTGCGGCTCGGGCTGCGGCTGCGGCTGTCAGCAGGGCGCGCCGTGCCAGTGCGGCGGCTGAGGCAGGCTTTCTAGTCCGTTCGTTCGCAAGTCCGTTCGTTTTTCCGGGGGCCGTATCACCTCGTCGGGGTGGTACGGCCCTTCGGTCGTCAGGGCGCTTCGGTCGTCATGGCCCTTCGGTCGTCAGGGGCAGCGCCATCAGCAGCCGGTCCCCGCCGGGGCCGAAGTAGTCGTCGCGGTGGCCGACGGGGGCGAAGCCCAGGGCCGCGTACAGCTTGATCGCCCGGGTGTTGGCGGGCTCGACGGTGAGCCAGACCTCGCCGACGCCCTCCGCGCGCAGCCGGCGCAGCGCCTCGCCCATCAGCCACCGGCCGAGGCCGAGGCCCTGCCACCGCTGGTGTATGGCCAGGCCCAGCACCCAACTGCGGGTCTTGTCGGGCCTGGTGCCCGCGAGGACGTAGCCGTGGAAGGCCGTGCCGTCGTCCAGGACGAACAGCTCGTCGCGGTAGAGGTCGTAGAACTGCCGCAGTACGAAGTACGGGTAGGCCTGGTCCTTGAAGATCTCCTTGTCCAGGCGGTGCAGTTCGGGCAGGTCCTCCTCCATGACCGCTCTCAGCCGCAGGGGCCGCCCGTCGGGGCCGGCGACGCGCGTCGCGCCGGGGACGGTTCGGGGAAGACCGGGCACGGTACGGGGCAGTGAGGTCATGCCGCTCCCTCGGGAGGTGGTCAACGCGACAGGGGCTCGGGGCAGGCGCTCGTACGGGTGAGGACCGGTGGCGGGACCGGTCCAGCATCACCCGCCCGATCTGGCCGTTCAAGGCAGGATCAGGACCGAAATGGACGCATGCCGCAGCGCGCCCCTCATGCGCCCTCATTGACGCGGCGTCACCCCGAGGGCCCCCCAACAGGGGACACGGGGGGAGCGGGGGCCCTACCATTGGACAATGGATCCGAGGTCACCCGGCATCACGGACGGGAAATCACCAGAGGCTGCGCGGGAAGTCCGGCAGGAAGCCGCTCAGGAGCTGAATGCCGAGGCCTCCTGGGACTTGTTCGACTCCGCCGCCTATGTTGATCACAATTATCGCTTTCTCCGGTCCGACGACGCGCAGATCCTGCACCTCGTCCGTGATCACTTCAGCGATTTCTTCCGTTCCTTCCCCGAGAAGGCGGACGGTCCCGTCCTCGGGATCGACGTCGGCGCCGGCGCCAACCTCTACCCCGCCCTCGCGATGCTCCCGTGGTGCGACAGCATCACCCTCTTCGAGCGCTCCGCCGCCAACATCGCGTATCTGGAAGGCCAGCGGCCGCACTACGACACGCATTGGGACGAGTTCTGGGACGTGCTGCGCGAGCGGGACGCGTACCGCGACCTGTCGGAGCGGGACGACCCGCGGGTCGTGTTCCGCAAGACCGCCGAGGTGGCGCAGGGCGACCTCTTCTCGCTCGACGGGTTCCGGGGCCGGTGGTCCATGGGGACGATGTTCTTCGTCGCCGAGTCGATGTCGACGTCCCACGAGGAGTTCGAGACCGGCGTGGAGCGCTTCCTGCGCGCCCTGGCGCCGGGCGCGCCCTTCGCGGCGGCCTTCATGGAGGGCTCGCAGGGGTACAAGGTGGGCGAGCGGTTCTTCCCGGCGTGCAGTGTCACCGGTACGGAGATCGGGGCGGCGCTCGCCCCGTACGCGGAGGGGGACGTCACCGTCACTCCCATCGGGATGCCGGGAGGCGCGTTGCGGCCCGGGTACGAGGGAATGATCGTGGCCTGCGGCCGCCGTAATTCCGTTCAGTGAATTCCGGGGCGCACGGGGGATGCGGGAGGGATACGGAATGCAGATCAAGCCACGCCAGCATCTGCTGGATATCTGGCAGGCAATTGCGCGCCACTCGTTCGAGGACGGTGAATGGGAGTGGGGTGAATGGGGCGGCAGAAGCAGTGTCGCCGACGCCGAGCGGCTGCTCTGCCTCATGTATCCGGCCACCGAGATCCCGGCCTTCCGGCTGGACGACCCGGACACGACGGAACGGGACGTCCAGACCGCGCTGAAGAACGTCGGCGGGCGCCTGGAGATCCCCGGCAAGCTCGTCACGCTCCTCGCCGAGTTCATGCGCACCCACGCGGCGGACGACAAGAGGCCCAGTTTCTCCGGCGGTTACTACTTCATCTCCGGCGACCCCGAGCGGGACCTCACGCCGGAGCAGCGCGAACTGGGCGTCGTGGACGCCTTCTCGATGTCGATCACGCTCTCCCTCGCCACCCTCGGCTTCCTCAAGGTCTACGAGACCCGCACGCGCCGCGCCGAAGTGCGCGCCCTGATCGACGAGTTGAAGGCCGCCACCGAGGTCAGGCTCACCGCCGCGATGGTCAGCCTGCTGCGCTCGTTCACCGTCAACGTCTTCGACCCCGAGGAGCCCCAGGGCCGGACGCTCGGCAAGCTCCTCGGCCAGGGCCAGGTCTCGGAGCGGGTGGTCCTCCAGCAGTTCCAGCGCCGCTTCAAGGCGCTGCGCGCCACCGTCAGCGAGAGCTTCACCCTCGGTGTCGACGTCGCCGACCGCCTCAAGGACGACAACCAGCTCTTCGAGATCGGCTGGGCCTGGAGCCTGGTCAAGGACGCCCCGCCGGTCGAGACCGTCGAGCCGATCGGCCCGCAGCCGGACGGGGTCGCGGATCCCATCCCGTACCTCTACTTCACTGTGGTCGCCCTCGACGGCATCCAGGACCTGTTCTCCGACCGCACCCTCACCCTCGGCCTGCTCAACACCGAACAACAGCGGCTGGCCGAGGCGTTGCGACTGCGCTGGGAGGTCACCCAGCAGTACTGGTCGGGCATCGCCCGCTTCGGCGAGGGCAGTTGGCCGCTGGAGGACATCCCCTGGCGGACGACGGGGCAGCGCCTGGAGTCCGAGTACTTCTCGCTCTCCGTCGCCGCCATCCTCGTCCAGGACCTGGTGCGCCGCCGTGCCACGGACGACGACCTCACCCGTACCGTCGGCATCATGGAGCGCCTCGCCGAACGGGGCCGTATCACCAGCCGCATGACCCAGAACGACTCCGCCATCGGGCTGCACCAGCCCGGCGTGCGGCTGCCGCTCCAGGGGAGCCAGCGCATCGGGCCGCCCATGGAGTGGACGATGGGCGACTTCTCGGCGCAGTTGCTCAAGCGCAGCATCCAACTCTGCGCGCTGTCCCGGAACATATCGGCCCACGACCGGCTGCTCCGCCTCGCCGAGCGGATCTTCGACCATGTCTGGACCCGCCGGATCAGGACCGGCGAGGGCGCCGGCCTCTGGGACCACATCCAGGCCGTGTACCCCGAAGCGCCGCCCTACGAGGCGCCGTTGTCGTGGAACATCACCGAGCGTGTCACCGAGTGCATGGTCGCCGCGCGCCAGCTCTACACCCAGCCGCCGATCCGCAGCTCCGAACTCGCCACCCTCGCCGCCGCCTTACTCAGCGAGGCCACCCACCTCCTCGGCAACGAGCAACTGGAACCCACCTCGCTCGCCGACGGCTCCCACGGCATCGCGCTCAAGAGCGTCGAGGTCAAACTGCGCCGCGCCCGGCTCATCCTCGACGACCAGCCCGGCACGGCCGTCGCGCTGACCCTGGACGTGCTCGGGGAACTGGACACCCTGGCCCTGGCCAGACATACCGCCTCCCGGGGAGTGTGAACGGTGCTCGTCTTCGCCGCCTCCGACAAGGGAGGCACCGGCCGCTCCGTCACCAGCGCCAACGTCGCCTACCGCAAGGCGCTCGCCGGGGACGACGTCTGCTACCTGGACTTCGACTTCGGCTCCCCCACCGCCGCCGCCGTCTTCGACGTGCCGGGGGCGCTGCGCGGCATCGAGCGGGGCGGACTGCACTCGTACCTCCAGGGCAAGGCCGCCGAGCCGGTACGGATCGACGTGTGGGCCGACACCGAGCACGAGGTGCTGCGCCAACGGCCCACCGGGTCGGGCGCTCTCGTGCTGCTGCCGGGTGACCGCAGCGGCGGCGAGTTCGCCGTCGGGAAGGACGCGACAAACCGGTGCGTGGACCTCTTCCTGCGGCTCAACAGTGAGTTCGACCTGATCGTGGTCGACCTGAGCGCGGGCCGCAGCTACGCGACGGACATGGTCCTCGACGCCACCTCCCGGCCGGAGTTGAGCCAGGTCGACGCCCGCTGGCTCGTCTACCACCGCTGGACGCGACAGCACGTGATCGCCGCCGCCGGGCTGGTGTTCGGTACGCGCGGGATCGTGGCCGGCGGCGTGGCGCGCGGGCACGACGAGGAGCGGCTGCGGGGCAACATCCGGTTCGTACGGGCCGCCGTGCCGGACCCCGAGTCGGCGCTCTGGTCGCAGGTGCCGCCGGCCCAGTCGGCGTGGATGCGCAAGTGCGACCAGGACCTCAACAAGCTGGCGGCGGAGCTGGACATCGGGTTCAGCCGGGTGCTGGGGGCGGTGCCGCTGGAGCCGGTGCTCCAGTGGCGGGAGCAGCTGATCACCGACGAGGACGTGCTCGCGAGCCGGGTCGCCAACATGGAGACGCGGCAGGCGCTGGAGGACCTGGCGGCGCGGCTGACCGACGACGACGCGTGGGGGCAGACGTGACGACGGGGGCGGGGGCCGGTGTGGCGGGGACGGGTGTGGCGGGGGCGGGCTCGGCGGAGGCCGGTGCGGGGGGCGCGGTCTTCCGGGAGACCGCCGCGGAGCCCCGTACCCAATCCGTACCGCTCGCCCATGTCTCCCTGGAACTGGGCCACTTGTACATGGAGGACTTCGAAGCCGGCCCCGAGCGGCTGCGCGAGCACTTCGCGCGGGTACGGCCCTGGGCCGACGCCGTCCGCGCGTCCGCCGCAGTCGGCGGGCGGCGCCCCCGGATCAGCACGTGCTTCCTCATCGACGACTACTTCACCCGCTTCTCCTCCCCCGCCGAACTGATCCCGATCCTCCTCGCCGAGGCCGCCGGCGCCGGGCTGACGATCGACTACCTGGCCCGCGAGTCGGGCTGCGCCGTCGCGGACGGGATCGCGGTCGCCGAGGGCGTCGCGCGGCGCCTCGTCGAATCACCGCCGGCCGGCAGCGACGGCTCCCGGCCGCCCGCCGGGGAGAGCGGCTGGCTCGCCAACGGCGAACGCGGCCCGGACACCGGGACGCCGGAGGCCATGGCGCAGGCCCCCGCCTGGGCCCCGCCCACCGAGACCGCCGCCCGGCGCCACTCCGTCTTCGTGGACGTCGAGATGTGGGACGACGGCGACGACGGGCGCACCTGGTCGTGCCCGTTCCTCGCCGCCGTCTGGCAGTTGGCGCGGCTCGGGCTGCTGCGGCACCACGGCGAGTCGGTGCTGCCGCCCCGGGCCTGGTCCGAGGGCGGGGCGTTCCCGCGCCGGTGGGACGACCTGCCGCCGCTCGTCCGGCTCAACGCGTCGGCGGCGCCCTTCTCCGCGTACCGCACCGCCTCCGTCCTGCCGTCGCGGTTCCTGTCCGTCGAGCACGCGGTGCGGGTCATCCTCGACCAGGTCGACGCGGACCGGGGCGCGCTGCGGCAGGTCGCGGAGCGGTCGGCGCGCGAGGGGCTGGCGGTCCCGGACGAGATCGCCGACCGGGCGTCGTACGTGTTCTACGCGGGGCCGTGAGATGGCGGCCTCCGGGCGGGACCCCGGCGTGGCGGCCCCGGGCGACACCGCGGACGGGTGGGCGGTGATGTGCGGGGAGGTACGGACCGCGCTCCTCCAGCACGCCCAGTCGCTGCCCGCCGGCGCCGCCGCCGACCTGCTGCGGCTGCGCGGCGACGAACGGGTCCTGGTCTCCGAACGCCCCAACCCCTACGCCCAGTCGGCCGACTTGCTCACCGGGGTGGACTGCCGGCTGCCCACCTCCTCCGGCGCCAGGGTCAGAGCCGTCGGGACGGTCTCCGCCCGCGCCGTCCTCACCGGGGGCCGCGTCCTCCAGGCCGGCGCGGTCTTCCGTACCCCCGCCGCCGGACCCGACCAACGGCAGCCGTGGGGAAACTACTTGGCCCGCCCGGGTGTCCTCGTACCGTTCGGGAAGCTCGCCGCCCGGCCCGTCGCCGAGGGATTGCTGACCGGGGCCCGGCAGCCCGGCGAACTGGATCTCGGCGCGATCTCGGAACGGTTGCTCGGCAGGCTCCTCAGGCATCAACTGCTCGACCAACGGGCACCCTTCAAGTCCCGGCGCACTCGGCTGCGTTGGGTCGCACTACCGGCCCCCGACGGTGAGGGCCCTTCGATCGAACGCTTCACCCTGGCCGAGGACGGGCTGCGCACCGTGGAGTTGCGGCTGCCGGCGGGTACGGGACCCGCCGCCGCCACGCGTCTCTGCGAGGACCTGGCCCTGCACGACTGGCTGCTCACGACTCTCGTACGGATGGTCGAGCGCAGCCGGCTCGGGTCGGTCGACGGACGCGACGCGGTCATGGCACTGCGTCCGGCCGTCGACCACCTGCTGCACCTGTGGATCCCGAGAGCGCGTGCGGACCGGACGCTGGGCCCGCTGTGGGAGGTGTTGGAACAAGAACCAGGCTTCACCCGGCAGTGGCAGACCCTGGTCCAGCGGATCAGGGACCAACTGGCCCTACAGGCCGTTTCCTTGCGGCACGACCCCGCCCTGACCACCCTCCATCGAGGCTGAGGGCCGGACGGCGCGCCGCACGATCCCATCGGGGGGACTCGCACACATGGTCGGACAGACGGACGGATCGCCGGGACGGCAGGGCTCGGGAGGCGCACCCGCGCCGGGGGCGGGGGCACGGCCGGGGCCGGGGCCCGGGCCGCTGGGCATCCCGCCGTTCCTGCTGAAGACGCTGATCACGGCGTTCATCGGCGGGACGGCGTACCTGCTCACGAACATCACCGACCAGCCGGAGGTGTGGAAGCTGACCGCTTCCATCTTCCTGGGCGGCGCGTCGCTGATCATCCAGTACATGATCGACTTCGAGCGGCGGCTGGGCGGCGTGGAGAGCACGCTCACCGAGCACAACGCCGAGATGACGCGGCTGGTCGCGCGCGGCTTCGCCCGGATAAACGAGGTCACCGAGCTCTTCGGCCTGGTGGACCGCTCGGCCCTGCCCCCGGACGGCGTGACGCGCCTGGTTCGGAGCGCGACCCAGGTCGGGTCGAGCGCGCCGGCGATCATGCAGGCGTTCGCGCGGGAGGAGATCAGCCGGCTGACGACGCTGATGGAGAACCTCAACCAGAAGCTGGTGGACTACGAGGGCGAGGACCACGACTGGATCGTGAGCCTCACGCACTGCGCGGCCCTGACGATCGACGCGACCAGCACGTCGGTGGACCGCGACTTCTGGCCGAGCGAACTGGGCCAGCGCTACCTGCGGGCGCAGCGGGACGCGGTGAAGGAACGCCAGGTGCGCATCCGCCGCCTGTTCCTGGTGGAGACCCCGGAGCAGAACACCCACGAACTCCAGCAGTTCTGCGACAACCAGCAGAGCCTGGGCATCGAGGCCCGCGTCCTGGCCCTGTCGGAACTCTCCCCGATCGCCCGCATGGACGAGACGAACGACTTCATCGTCTTCGACGAGTCCCTGTCGTACGAGATCGGCTTCGACCTCCGCGGCGTCAACACCAAAACCATCATGGACCTGCGCGCGGACAGAGTAGCGAAGCGAGTCCAACGCTTCCGGGCCCTGTGGGAGGCAGGCGAATAGCGACGGGACGGCCCGGGAAGGACGCGCCCGGAGACCCGCGTCTTCCGCACACACCGCCCCGAAGGGAGCGACCGACGGGCAGGATGTCCCCATGACAAAGCTGCCCGTACGGTCGTCCCGCACCGGCTCCTCCTCGGGCTCGGTGCTCTCGTTGTGGTCCAAGGACTCCGTCCTGTCGATCGGCTCGGTGGGCTCGGTCCTGTCGATCGGTTCCGTAGGGTCGGCCCTGTCGATCGGCTCGATCGGCAGCGCCCTGTCGGCGGGCTCGATCGGCTCGTCCCTGTCCCTGATCTCCGCCGGCTCCTGGCTGAGCACAGGCTCCGTCCTCTCCGCCCAGTCCCGCTGGTCGGTCCTCTCCTGGCGCTCCTCGCACAGCTACCTGGCGGCGGGGGCAGCGGCCGGGGCAGCGGCCGGATGCGCCCTGCTGGTGGCCCAGACGCTGAACAAGTCCAGGACCGGCGCCGAATAACCTTGAGCGGGTCGATTCGGGGAGGGAGTCCGTGGACCACTCGACGGACGGCGTCATCAATCTGATCCACCTGGCCGACAGCCCCGGCACCAGCGGACACAGTGTCTCCGTGCGCGTCCTGGGTCGCAGTCAGCCCGGGATTCTGACCGGCCACGACCTCCTTGACGGCGAGATCGCCATCACGACGGAATCCGTCACCAGCACCTTCCCGGTGACCCTCCTCCCCGGGGACCTGGAGGACTGGGAGGACGCCTTGGCGACCTTGAAGTCCGGCCGGTCCGCCACGTGGCTCACATCGAGGCGGACACCTTCCATGAAGTTCAAAG
This sequence comes from Streptomyces liangshanensis, assembly GCF_011694815.1. Taxonomy (NCBI): domain Bacteria; kingdom Bacillati; phylum Actinomycetota; class Actinomycetes; order Kitasatosporales; family Streptomycetaceae; genus Streptomyces; species Streptomyces liangshanensis. The sequence goes on along the minus strand of NZ_CP050177.1, from coordinate 4,387,947 downwards.
CCGAACGAGAGCGGCGGTCTTGGGGTGTCCGTACATGACGGCCCGTCGTCGGGGCCACTCTCACCACCGAAGTGGACCACGGAACAGCGCAACCTACTCGCCCGAGTCTGTCGTCGAGACATCACCCGGCGCGTACCAGCAGCGACGGGCCGGTGCGGCATCTTCGGCCACCAGCATGAGGTAACAAGCAGCGAACAGTTCGCTACGAGGGCGCCGGCTGTCCACGTCGAGACCTGCCAACCTTCCCAGGTTGGGGCACCAACCAAAGGGGATACGGAAGCTCGGCCCTGTGGGCAGTCTCCCGAGACAAGGCTCCTACGCCGTGATCGCACCAGCAACAGAAAGATCTTTTCCCCTCGGCTTGCCCGCCGGTACACAGCGTGTAAATGAGGCGACTGGTCAGGGCGCATCGTCCAGGATGGCTCCGTGAGCAAAGATCTGGTGGCCTTCCTCCGTGTACGACTGGAACGAGTAGGTCAACCTTGCCCGGACACCGCGGCGAGGGGTGAACAACTCGCGACCGCACCGCAACTTCCCCAGCTCGCACTCGGTGCGAGGCCAGCCCGAGCGACAAGTGCTCGCTCGTAGCATGCTCTCTCCTGCCATGAGTGCCCCCGGATGCCGCAGGACACCGAGATGACGAAAGATACGACGGCGAAGCCTTGCCATGTGCCGACCTACCAGCCCTAATGGCATCTTGCACCAATCTGCTTACCAAGCCTACCCACAGATAAAGATCATTTACGGGGCGCCCTTGGCCCAGTTCTGAGAAAGCGTCATCAACCCCAACCGCGTCGACTACGGTGATAGGCATGCAGAGTTCAGAGCTGTCCGTCCAGGGGCAGAACCTCCACCAGCTATACAACCAGTACTACAGGAATAAGCTCCTTGTAGACCGCCGCTATCAGCGAAAGCTTGTATGGACCCGCGACGAAAAAGAGAAGCTTATCGACTCCGCCGTCAACAAGCTACCGATCCCACTTATCCTTCTAGCTCAGAGAAGGAAGGGAGGCGCAGAAATCCTCGAGCTGATCGATGGACTTCAGCGCCTGGAAGCATTCTTCTCCTTCATGGAGAACAAGTATCCCTATGAAGGCGCATACTTCGATTTGGCCACGACAGGCGACACCTTGGCCAAGCTCCACTCAGGAGAGCTCACCCAAAAGACCCCCGTAATGTCGCGCGAGACATCCTTGGAGATTGCCAACTATCAAATTCCCGTATCAACCTATCGCGATGCGGCAACCTCGTCGATCGACGAAGTATTCCGACGAATCAATAGCGGCGGAAGGCGCTTGAGCCTGCATGAGATCCGACAGGCAGGTGTAACTGGGCCACTGTCTGACGTAGTACGACGCACTAGCGCCACCATCCGAGGCGACGGGACTTTCGCAGAGGCTCTCACCCTCAGCGAGATGGAAAAGCTCTCAATCTCGCGAAAAGATCTCGAATACGGACTAGACCTCGACCGAATCTTCTGGACACGCCACAACATCATCGGGGCAGACGATATTCGCTCGTCCGGTGACGAGGAAATGGTTCTGGACCTGGTTCTCGATGCCGTTCTCAGCCCCTGGCCCACCAGCGGGTGGCAAAATCGAGATGTGGCATACGGCTTGCCACGCAAAATCAAATCAGCTTCCCCGGATGAAGTTAATGCTGCCATTACTGCTATCGGCATTGAAAACCTTCAGCAACGCATCGTGGCAGTAATCGAACTACTGGATGAAGCCATGCGTGACTGCGGTCCGCTTGGACGTCACATGGTTCATCTGGAGACCTACGAAAAGGGCACACGCCGACAGTTTCAGGCTGTCTTCTCTATTGTCTATGAACTCATCTTTCTAGATGAGATGCAACCGCTCTCAACTGAAGCTGTTCGTAACGTCTTGGACAACTTCTGGGGGCGCGATCTCGCCATTCCAACCGGTGGAAGCGCTTGGGGTAAGGACGAAAAGGCCAAGCTCTACCCGCAAGTGAAGCGTCGCATCAAGAAGGCTTTCTTCAAGCGCGAACCCAAAAGCATCGCCAAACAGCTCAATGCGCGGCTACTCATCGAAAGTTACTTGCAGGGCCCAGTCAACGAGGATCCTCTCGTCGAGCTCAAGCAAGGATTCTGCCTACTCGGACCCACCGATCGAGAATGAAGACCTGTTCGACGAAGTAATGCAGACTGCAGTCGGCATGGCAAACTGGAGTCGCGATACAACCGGTCTTATTCTGATCGGGGTCGCAGACAAGCCTTCGGCGGCACATCGATCGACTGAACTCTTCGGCGTGACTCCGGTCGAAATTCATGGGCAGCATGTGGTGGGTACCGAAGAGCAGGTTTCTCACCTGGGTTACACCATCGACTCCTGGTGGCTCAAATGGCAGGAAAAGATTAAGTCTGCCCCAGTTGACTCAGACTTCTCGGCCGATCTCGTGCACAGCTTTAGCCCACTAGTCTGCGACGGAAAAGTCCTCTGGATTTTGAAGCCTCGATCACTCGGCAAGCCCATCTCATACAAGAACAGGTTCTTCGTGAGAGTCGGCGCTTCAACGCACGAAATGGAAACTGACGATTTCCTCTCCCACATCTCTCGGAACTTCTGACTCAAATCAGATGTTCAGGGCGCCAGTTTCGGGCCCCACCAAAGAAAGACTCTCGGTGTCTCCGTTTGACGCGATCGACTTCAAGCCGGACAGGCTCAGTTGATCCAAAAAATTAAGTCGGGCCACAAGACGGCCAAATCCAATCAACCCAACGGCTGCAATCTGCGAGGCTTTCTTACTGCTGGGCGAGATGAAGAGCACTTCGTAGCGCCGGCAAGCACCTAAGTGCAAATTGTTAGCTGCAGCACCAAACCCCTTCGCCACTCGGCGCCGAAGCTAACGCATCTACGCCCGCCAATGCCATGCAGCCCGGAATCGCTCGCAATGCTGCGGTTGTAGCAGCCTTCGCAACGACTGGATCGAACCCTCCCGTATCTGACGGCTTACAGACGGTCCAGATGCAACAACAAGCCCCCTACCGGCGGAGAACTCGCGGGTAGGGGGCTGGGGCTTTTTGTGACTGGTTACTTCTTCTTGCCCTGGTTCTTTACTGCTTCGATCGCTGCCGCTGCCGCGTCCGCGTCGAGGTACGTGCCGCCCGGGGTGAGTGGGTGGAAGTCGGCGTCCAGGTCGTAGACCAGGGGGATGCCCGTGGGGATGTTCAGGCCGGCGATGTCCGCGTCGGAGATGCCGTCCAGGTGCTTGACCAGGCCGCGGAGGCTGTTGCCGTGGGCGGCGACCAGGACCGTGCGGCCCGTGAGGAGGTCGGGGACGATGCCGTCGTACCAGTACGGGAGCATGCGCTCCACCACGTCCTTGAGGCACTCCGTGCGCGGGCGGAGCTCGCTCGGGATCGTCGCGTAGCGCGGGTCGGCGCTCTGCGAGAACTCCGTGCCGTCCTCGAGGGCCGGCGGCGGGGTGTCGTACGAACGGCGCCAGAGCATGAACTGCTCCTCGCCGAACTCGGCGAGCGTCTGCGCCTTGTCCTTGCCCTGGAGCGCGCCGTAGTGCCGCTCGTTCAGGCGCCAGGAGCGCTGTACGGGGATCCAGGAGCGGTCCGCCGACTCCAGCGCGAGCTGGGCGGTGCGGATGGCGCGCTTCTGGAGGGAGGTGTGCAGTACGTCGGGCAGCAGGCCGGCGTCCTTGAGCAGCTCACCGCCGCGCACCGCCTCCTTCTCGCCCTTCTCCGTGAGGTTGACGTCCACCCAGCCGGTGAACAGGTTCTTGGCGTTCCATTCGCTCTCGCCGTGGCGGAGGAGGATCAGTTTGTACGGTGCGTCGGCCATGCCTCAGAGCCTAATGGCAGGGCCCGATCGGCCGCCTGGAGGGGCGTCCGGAGCGGTGGTCGGAGCGGTGGTCGGAGACGTTTCGGTTCGAGTGCCGCCAGGAGCTGCCGGGTATTGGGTGGCGTTCCTCCGCCGGGCCTCGGTAAGTTGCCTGGAGGCGATGAGCCGCTTACCTGGTGGGGGGCCGGTCGCGCTCGTACCTCCCGTACCACCTGCCTCTTCGCCGCCCCTGGGGGATGTCCATGCCTGTCGCCGGTCCCAGCACGATCGCGTCCGGTCTGAGGCGTGCCGCCAAGGAGACCGTCTCGGGGTTGCCCCGGGAGTTCTGGTGGCTGTGGACGAGCACCCTGGTCAACCGGCTCGGCGCCTTCGTCGCCACCTTCATGGCCCTCTACCTCACGATGGACCGCGGCTACTCCGCCTCGTACGCCGGCCTCGTCGTCTCCCTCCACGGCCTCGGCGGCGTGGTCTCCTCCCTCGTCGCCGGGGTGATGACCGACCGGCTCGGGCGGCGGCCGACGATGCTGATCGCGCAGAGTTCGACGGCGGCGTCGGTGGCGCTCCTGGGCTTCATGCACCACCCGGTGGCGATCGCGGGGGTCGCGTTCCTGGTCGGGATGACGTCCAACGCGTCCCGGCCGGCGGTCCAGGCGATGATGGCGGACATCGTCCGCCCCGAGGACCGCGTCCGGGCCTTCTCCCTGAACTACTGGGCGATCAACCTCGGCTTCGCCATCTCCTCGGCGGGCGCGGGTTTCGTCGCGGAGTACAGCTACCTGGCGGGCTTCCTGGGGGAGGCTCTGCTGACGCTCGCGTGCGCGGTGGTCGTCTTCCTGAAGCTGCCGGAGTCGCGGCCGGAGCCCACGTCCCGGCCGGAGCGGGTGAAGGGGGTGGGGGGCAGTGTCGCGGAGAAGGCGGTCGCCGCGGATGTCGGCATGAGGGCCGTGCTGCGGGACGGGCGTTTCATGAGCGTCGTCGGGCTCTCCTTCCTCGTCTCGCTCATCTTCATGCAGGGGTTTGTGGCCCTGCCCGTGGCCATGGGCGCGGACGGGTTCAGCAGCGCCGACTACGGACTGGCCATCGCCGTCAACGGCGTCCTGATCGTCGTGATGCAGATCCCGGTCACCCGTTTCATCGAGCACCGGGACCCGCGGCGGCTGCTGATCCTGTCCTCGCTGCTCGCGGGGTACGGCTTCGGCCTGACGGCCTTCGCGGACTCGATCGCCGTCTACGCCCTGACCGTCTGCGTCTGGAGCCTGGCCGAGATCGTCAACGCGCCGACCCAGACGGGGCTGGTGGTACGACTCTCCCCGGTCCACGGCCGAGGCCGCTACCAGGGCATGTACACGCTGTCCTGGGCCGCGTCCGCCCTGGTCGCCCCGCTGGTGGGCGGGTTCGTGATCGACCGCTTCGGGGCGGAGTGGCTGTGGGGTACGTGCGCGGTGCTGGGGACGGTGGCGGGGCTGGGGTACTGGGTGCTGATGCGGGGGTTGGGCGAGGAAGGGCCCGAGGGCGAGGAGGCGGCGGGGGTGGGCGAGGAGGCGGCGGGGGTGGCTGTGGAGAGCGTGGTGAAGGAACCGCTGCCCGCGGCGCCGCCGGCGGCCGGCTCCTCGCTTGGCGACTAGTCGCCAAGCACTGGCGTCCTTCGGCATCTCTTTCGATGATCGGAGGTGGACGGCCTGACCAACCGTCCCCCCACCGCGCCGCCTGGCTCTCTGGGCCGGGCGGCGCGGTGTTTCGCCTTGGGTGCGGGGCCCGGCCGGGCGCTGCCGAGACGTGGTCGGGGTGGGCCGGGTTGTTCGGTGAACGTGGGGGCCGCCCCTTGCTGTTGAGTGTCGCGGTTTCGGGTCGGGCGTCAAGGGCGCTCCTTCGTCGCGTCGGCAAGCCGATGACCTTCGGTCACCCTTGACCCCCGCCCCGAAACCGCAAGTGAAGGCCGAGGGGGGCGGCCCGGGGAGGGGTCCCCCGGGACACTCCGGGGGTGGTTGCGCTCGCTTCCGGGCTGCGGCTCCGGTTGCGGGTTTGCGCACCACTTGAATGGGGTGGCAGGCCACGGCTCAGCGACTGACCACCGCCTGTTGGTGGGCGTACAAGCACCGTGTCTGAGATCCGTGGTCAGCTGGCGTGCGGGAAATACGGACCCGTTGGTCCGATGGTCCCCGACGTCGAGGGAACGGATCCCCTGGCTGCTGACGATCCCGTACGGGGACATCCCCGCAGGAACGCTCTTCCCTACCTGAGACGATCAGTAGGACCGAAAGAACGCAGAGGTGGGAAGCATGATGATTTTGGCACTGCTCGGCGTCTTGGCGCTCGCTGTCGGCGGGTGCGTGTGTGTGGTGTGGGCGGAGCGTGGTGGGCCCCGCTGGGTCCGTATCGTGGCGACCATAACGGTGGCCGCAGGCAAGATGGTGGGGGCGTCCACGAAGAACCGACGCCGGGGCCTGGGTGGGAACAATAGTGCCGACGAATAGGAATGAATGACCCGCACGAGCGCCTGAGCACGAGCCATGGTCCGTGGCTCGTCCGCGTGTGTTCAACGACCACGCAGAGCGGTCACCCCGCGTCCCGGGACCGTACCGGGAGAAGACCGGCGTTTCTAAGCACCTCCGACAACACGTCGGGCCCCGGTGGTTCACAAGGACCACCAGCAATACACGCGCAGGCCGTCGGCCTGAGCCCCCAGGGCGTCAGCCGCAGTGGCACGGTCGTCCCTGACGGAGAAGTAGTCGCACAGCATCATGCGACAGTTCCTCACACCCGCCGCTGACAACCGGTCTTGTGTGCCGTGTTCGGTTAGTGCGTATCCAGGGCACATCACCGGCCGGAAGGGGGAGACTGCCAGCCCCTCCCCTTCCACCCACCCAGCCCAGACACGGTGCTTGTACGCCCGCCAACAGACGGCCGGCTAGCCGCTAAGCCGAGTCGCACAGCCCCATTCAACTGGTGCGCAAAACCCCAACCGGAGCCGCAGCCCGGCGTGATAGCCCAGCCGCTCCCGGGCCTTCCCGGGGGACCCCTCCCCCGGGCCGCCCCCCCCTCGCCTTCACTTGCGGTTTCGGGGCGGGAGTCAAGGGTGGAGCGAAGCGCAATCGGCTTGCCGACGCGACGAAGGAGCGCCCTTGACGCCCGACCCGAAACCGCGACACTCAACAGCAAGGGGCGGCCCCCACGTCACACAACACAACAACGCCGACCCCGACTACGCCCCCGCCCGCACCCTCAGTCCGCCGTAGCCCGCGCCGGGTCGTCCAAGGGGGTGCTCACGCGCAGCCAGCGGTAGCCGTACGGCTCCAGTTCGGCCCTGACCTTGCCGCCCTCGCCCACCGTGACGTCGTTCTCCCCCAGCAGGTCGGTGAGGAGCGTTCCCCCCGACAGCCGCGGCGACTCCGTCTCCACCTCCACCCCGTGCCCGGCGAAGTTGTGCAGGGCCAGGACCGCCCCGTCCCCCGTGGTGGCGAGGTGGGCGAGTACGGCGTCGTCGCCCGCCGGGAGGATCTCGTGGGCGCCCCAGGACAGTTCGGGGCTCTCGCGGTAGGACTCCACCAGCCTTCGCAGGACGGCCAGTTGGGAGCCCGCGTCCTGGCGCTGGTCGTGGACGTTGACGCGGGCCGGGCCGAACTCCCCCTCCACCAGCGGGTTGGGGTAGTCCGCGGGGTCCGCGGTGGAGAAGCCGGCCTTGTCGTCCCCGGTCCACTGCATCGGGGTACGGACCGCCTGGCGGCCCTCGGCGGCGAGGTTCTCGCCCATGCCGATCTCCTCACCGTAGAAGAGGACCGGCGTGCCGGGGAGCGTGAAGAGCAGGCTGTACGCGAGTTCCGTACGGCGGCGGTCTCCGTCGACCATCGGCGGGAGCCTGCGGCGCAGGCCCCGGTCGTACAGCTGCATGTCCTTCTCGGGGCCGAACGCGGCGAAGACCTCGGCCCGTTCGTCGTCGGAGAGCTTGTCGAGGGTCAGTTCGTCGTGGTTGCGGACGAACGTCGCCCAGTGGGCGTCCCTCGGCGGCTCCGGCCGCTCGCGCAGCGCCCGCGCCAGCGGGGTCGCGTCCCCGCGTGCCATCGACAGGTACATCCGCTGCATGCCGATGAAGTCGAAGCACATGGTGAGTTCGTCGCCCCGCGAGGTGCCCGGCTCACCGAAGAAGCGGGCGGTGTCCTCGTACGGGAGGTTCACCTCGCCCAGCAGGATCGCCTCGCCGTCGCGGCGGCCCAGGAAGGCGCGCAGGTCGGCGAGGTACTCGTGCGGGTCGGGCAGCTGGTCGGGCTGTCCGTCGGTCTCCAGCAGGAACGGCACGGCGTCCACCCGGAAGCCGGACAGGCCGAGTTGGGTCCAGAAGCCCATGATGCGGGCTATCTCGTCCCGTACCTCGGGGTTGGCGACGTTGAGGTCGGGCTGCTGCTTGTAGAAGCGGTGCATGTAGTACTGCTCGGTGCGCTCGTCGTACTCCCAGACGCTCGTCTCGGCGTCCGGGAAGACGATGTCCTTCGGGCCGTCCTCCGGGGGTTCGTCGCGCCAGACGTACCAGTCGCGGTGCGCCGCGTCCCGGCTCGACCGGGCGTCCTCGAACCAAGGGTGGTGCTCCGAGGTGTGGTTGACGACCAGGTCGGCGATGACCCGGATGCCGCGGTCGCGCGCGGTGCGGACGAACTCGGTGAAGTCCCCGAGCGTGCCGAGCCTCGGGTCCACCCCGTAGAAGTCGGTGATGTCGTAGCCGTCGTCGCGCTCGCGCGTCGGATAGAACGGCATGAGCCAGACACAGGTCACCCCGAGCCGGTCCAAGTGGTCGATGCGCTGGGTGAGTCCGGCGAAGTCGCCGCAGCCGTCGCCGTCGCTGTCCTGGTACGTCTCGACGTCCAGGCAGTAGACGACCGCGTCCTTCCACCACAGGTCCGAGGTACGGGTGAGCCTCATCGCGCGACCTCCTCGGCCGAGTTGGTCCCCGCGGCGGCCGGGGGCGGTTCCGTGACGTCCAGCCGGGGCAGGACCTTCGCGCCGAACGCGTCGATGAACGCGTCCTGTTCCTGGCCGACGTGGTGCAGCATCACCGCGTCGAACCCGAGGTCGGCGTACTCCTGGAGCCAGGCCGCGTGTTGCCCGAGGTCCGCGGAGACCCGTACCGAGCGGGCCACCTGCTCGTCCCCCACGTGCTCGCTGACGACGTCGAACAGCTCGGCCGTGTCCAGGTCCCAACTGGCAGGCGGGCCATGGACGTTCGTACGCCACTGGTCGTGGGCGAGCGCGCGGGCCTCGTCCTCGGACGGGGCCCAGCTCAGATGGGTCTGGAGGTACAGCGGCCCCGAGCCCCCGGCGGACCGGTAGGCGTCGACGATGCGGCGCAGTTGTCCGTGCGGGGCGTTCACGGTGATCAGGCCGTCGGCCCACTCCGCGCACCAGCCGGCGGTGGCCTCGCTGCACGCGGCGCCGAACAGCGGCGGGACGCTGCGGGGCAGGGTCCACAGCTTGGCCCGGTCCACGGTCACCAGCCCGTCGTGGCTCACCTCCTCGCCGCGCAGCAGCGCGCGGATGATGTCGACGCACTCGCGCAGCCGCGCGTTGCGCAGGTCCTTGCGGGGCCAACGGTCGCCGGTGATGTGCTCGTTGGAGGCCTCACCGCTGCCGAGCGCGGCCCAGAAGCGGCCGGGGAACATCGCGCCGAGACTGCCGATGGCCTGGGCGATGACGGCGGGGTGATAGCGCTGGCCGGGGGCGTTGACGACGCCGAACGGGAGGCGTCCGGTGGCCTGGAGGGCGGCGCCCAACCACGACCAGGCGAAGCCTGATTCGCCTTGGCGGGCGCTCCAGGGGGAGAAGTGGTCCGAGCACATGGCGGCGGTGAAACCCGCCTCCTCCGCGTGCACGACCGCGGTCAACAGGTCGCCGGGAGGCACCTGTTCGTGCGATGCGTGAAATCCGTAGACGGTCATACGTCGCGGGTACCCTCGTCCCGGAGAGTAGTCGAGCGGAAGCACGGTGGGTTTCCCGGGAGGGTCAGGCGGCGGCCCGCTCGGTGAGGGGGCGGCGGCGCAGGGCCGCGGTGTCCAACTCCGGCGGGACGTAGGCCTGATCGAGCGCGCCCACGTCGGTGCCCGGCGGGACGATCTTGTCGATCCGGTCCAGGATGTCGTCGGTGAGGGTGACGTCCAGGCCGGCCAGGAGGTCGTCCAGGTGGGCCGTCGTGCGCGGGCCGACGATGGCACTGGTGACGCCCGGGTGGGCGATGGCGAACGCCGAGGCGAGGTGGGTCAGCGGCATGCCCGCCTCCTCGGCCAGCGCGATGAACTGCTCGACGGCGTCGATGCGGTGCTCGTCGGTGAGGTGCTTGAAGTAGCCCGCGCGGCGCAGGCCGTTCTCCTGGTTCTTGCGGACGCGGCCGGTGAGCAGCCCTTGCGCGAGCGGCCCCCAGACCAGGGCGCCCATGCCGTACCGCCGTACCACGGGCAGCACCTCCCGCTCGATGCCGCGATTGAGCAGGGAGTACGCGGGCTGTTCGGTACGGAAGCGCGCCAGGCCGCGGCGCTCGGCGACCCACTGCGCCTCGACGATGTCGGAGGCCGGGGTGTTGGAGGAGCCGATGGCGCGTACCTTTCCGCTGCGGATCAGGTCCGTGAGCGCGGAGAGGGTTTCCTCGACGTCGGTCGTGGGGTCGAGACGGTGGATCTGGTAGAGGTCGATGTGGTCGGTCCGCAGCCGGCGCAGCGAGTTCTCGACGGCCTGGACGATCCAACGGCGGGACGTGCCCTGCTGGTTGGGGTCGTCGCCCATCGGACGGCTCACCTTGGTGGCGAGGACGACGTGGTCGCGGCGCCCGTGGAGCGCCTTGCCGACCACTTCCTCGGAGTCGGCGTACGCGTCGGCGGTGTCGACGAAGTTGATCCCGGCGTCCAGCGCCTTGTGGATGACGCGGATCGAGTCCTCGTGGTCGGCGTTGCCGATGGTCGAGGCGAACATCAGCGTACCGAGGGCGTACGGGCTGACCTTGATGCCGGTACGGCCGAGCGTGCGGTACCGCATGGGAAGCCTCCTGGGTCGTGGTGGAGCACCCGTGGGTGCCCTACCCTGTAGCTAAACGGAAAGCCTTTCCGGATAAGAACTATACGGAAAGCCTTTCCGCTTACGCAACCGGACCACGCCAGGAGGGACCGAAGGACCATGACCGACGAAGCCGACCGCACCGGACCACCCCGCCGCATCCGCGCGGACGCGCAGCGCAACGTGGACGCCCTGATCAAGGCCGCCAGGACCGTCTTCGACACGTCCGGCGTCGACGCGCCCGCCAAGGAGATCGGCGACCTGGCCGGCGTCGGCGTCGGGACCCTCTACCGGCACTTCCCGCTACGGTCGGACCTGGTCAAGGCGGTGGTGGAGGCGGGGATCGACGCGTGCGCGGCCGCCGGCCCGCAGCTCAGCGCCGTACACGAGCCCGGGGAGGCACTCGCGGAGTGGCTGCGCCGGTACACCGAGTTCCTCGGCACGAAGCGCGGGCTGGCCCCGGCCCTCCACTCGGGCGACCCGGCCTACGCGGCCCTGCCCGGCTACTTCCTGGAAAAGGTCGGCCCCGCACTCGCGACCCTGCTGGACACGGCGGCGAAGTCCGGAGCGGTACGCGACGACGTCAGCGCCCACGACCTGCTCTACGCGATCGCCAACCTATGCATGCCGGTGCCGGGCCAGGGCCCGGAGTACAACCAGCGCATGGTGACCGTACTGATCGACGGACTCCGCACACCCCCAGCCGCGAGGCAGGGCAAGCCTTGACCTGGAGCACGCTCCAAGTTCTACGGTTTTCCCATGACCAGCGGAGTCTCCTTGAGCTCCAGCAGCACGAAACGGAGTAACGACATGGCCGACACCGCGGAGACCCGCCAGGACCGCTTCAAGCGGGGCATGAAGGTGCTCACCGAGATCGACGGTGACAGCGGGCAGAAGGTGATCGACTCGCTGGCCGACATCTCCCCCGAGCTCGGCCACCAGGTCGTCGCCTGGGCGTTCGGCGACATCTACAACCGCCCCGGCCTCGCGCCCCGGGACCGCCAGTTGGTCACCCTCGGCATGCTCACCGCCCTCGGCGGGTGCGAGCCCCAGCTCGACGTCCACATCAACGCGTCCCTCAACGTCGGCCTCACCCCAGACGAGATCACCGAAGCACTCCTGCACGCCTCGGTCTACTGCGGCATGCCCAAGGCCCTGAACGCCACCTTCGTGGCGAAGAAGGTCTTCACGGAACGAGGACTCCTCCCCACCCCGCCCGGCGAGTCCGCCTGAGGCTCTCCTCCACCCGGTCTTGTGTCCTGTGTTTCGTTAACAGGGCCCTAGAGCACATCACCGCCGGCCTGCCGCCCCATTCAAGTGGTGCGCAAGCCCAGCACGGAGCCGGCGCCCCGGAAGAGAGCGCAACCGCCCCCGGGCCGTTCCGGGGACCCCTCCCCCCCCGGGCCGCCCCCCTCGGCCTTCACTTGCGGGTCCGGGCCGGGGGTCAAGGGTGGAGCGCAGCGGAATCGGCGTAGCCGACGCGACGGAGGAGCGCCCTTGACGCCCGGGTCGGGCCCGCGACACTCGACAGCAAGGGGCGGCCCCCACGTTGCCAACACGACAGGGCCGCGCCGTAGTCGCTGTTCGGACAGTGCCTCCGGCTCGCGGCCCTTTTCCATGTTTGGGTTTGGCTTTCCGCCGCCCTCAGCATTCCCACCTGCGGCGATGAACTCTTTACCTTTTGAAGACCATTGACCGGCCAACCACCCCGTGTTAATCACATCTGGCCACATTGGACTAGACCTGACGACCTCGATTCCCCCTCGCCTTCATCCCCCCACCACCTCACGTGTGAAGGATTCCCAGATGAAGCTCCGTTCCCGACTCCTCGCCGTGGCCACCGCCGCCGGCATAGCCGCCGCGCTCAGCGTCATGGGTGGTACCAGTGCCAGTGCCGCCAACCCGGCCGTCGCGCCCGGCGGCAACTTCAACCTGTCGGTGTGGCAGTTGCAGGAGCCGGTGGGTTCGCCCGGTTCGCCGACGACCATCTCGTCGTCCCGGCTCCAGGGCGCCAACGGCTACCAGGACTCGTACTTCTACACCGACACCCGCGACGGCGCGATGACTTTCTGGGCGCCGGAGAAGGGCGTCACCACGCCCAACTCCAACTACGCCCGCTCCGAGTTGCGGGAGATGAACTCCAACGGCAGCGCCGCCGACTGGTCCCTCAGCGGCAGCCACAAGCTGAGCGCGACGCTCCGCGTCGTGTCCGTCACCTCGAACGTCTGCGTCGGACAGATCCACCTCGGCTCGGGCGGTACGTCCACCAAGCCGCTCGTCGAGCTGTACTACCGCTCCAGCGGGGACATCGTCGCAGGCATCGAGAACTCCCCCGACGGCGGCCAGACCCCCCACACCGTGGGGCACGTGTCGGTCGGCAAGACCTGGACGTACACGATCGCCGTCTCCGGCGGCAACCAGATCGACCTGACGGTCAATGGCAGTACGACGCACTACCCGATCCCGTCGTCCTTCAAGCCGTACAAGCAGTACTTCAAGGCCGGTTCGTACAACCAGTCGTCCTCCGACAGCACCACGAAGGGTGCGCGTGTCGGCTTCTACGGGCTGACGGTCTCCCACAGCTGACCGCCCGCCCCTCCTACCCCGGCCGCCGGGCGCTCCCCCGCCCGGCGGCCGAAGGGCCCGATTCCCCCAGGGTCCCTCGGCCCACCTGGCTTCCCCGGCCTACCCGGCTCCCCTGATCCGCCCGGCCCGCCCGGCTCCCCCGATCCGCCCGATCCGCCCGACCCACCCACAGCGCCCCTCCCCCCACCAGCGCCCCGCCTCCCAGCAACCAAGGCGTCGGGCCGGCCGGCAACGCGCTGACGCCCAACCCCCCGACCGCCGCGACCAGTTGCAGTGCCAGCGACTGGACCGACAGCGCCGTCGCGCGGCCCGCGCCGCTGACGCGGCGGTGCAGCAGGTCGTTCTCGTTCGGGCCGGCCGCGCCCAGCCCCAGGTACACCAGGCCGAACCCGACCACCCCGCCCACCAGCGGCAACGCTCCCGTGCCCGCCCCCGTCCCCGCTCCCGCCCCCACCACCGTCACGCCCAGCAGGAACAGCCCCACCGCCCCCGTGCCCAGGCTCAGCAGAACCGCGCGTTCGCCGCCGCCCGCCACCCGCGCCGCCAGCGGGGCGAGGTGGCTGCCCAGGGCCGAGCAGACGAAGCCCGCGCAGGCCAGCCCCGCGAACACCACCGCACCCGACTCCGCCGCGCCGGTGAGGTCGGCGGCCCGGCCCGGGGTGAGCAGTTCGAGGACGGCGAGCGCGGCGCCCGCCGCCCCCGCGCTCAGGAGGATCCGCCGCACCAGCGCGTCCCGGCCGCCCAACCGCAGCCCCTCCCCCACCGTGACGGGTATGCCACGCAGCACCCCGCGCAGGGTGGCGCGTGGCCGAGGTGGTTCGGGCAGGGCCGTCAGGACGTACAGCACATAGACGATCTCCAGGACCGCGGCGAGCAACGACGGTACGGAGAGGGGGAGTACGAGGCCCGAGGTGGCCTCGCGCAACTTCGCCCCGAGGTCCGGCCCGAGGCCCAGCAGCCACGGCAGGCCGCCGCCGAGGAGGGTGCCGGCGGCGAGGGCGGCGGAGGTGGCCGTACCGGCGCGTGCCAGTCCGGTACGGAGGTCCGCGTCCGGTCCTGAGTACGCCTGGACGGTGTCGACGTACCAGGCCTCCGCCGGTCCGCTCGACAACGCGCGGCCCGCGCCCATCAGGGCCATGCCCAGCGTGAGCACCCACGCGGTGGTGCCCAGCGCTTGCAGGGTGAAGGCGGCCAGGCCCAACAGTCCGGCGGCGGCCAGGACCGTACGACGGCCGATGACGTCCGACAGGCCGCCGGTGGGCAGTTCGAGGGCGGCGGCGGTGAGGGAGTGCGCGGCGAAGAAGCCCGCGACGGCGGTGAGGGCCATGCCGCGCTCGGTGAAGAGGAGGATGAGCGGTGCGATGGTGAGGCCCACCGGCAGCCAGTAGAGCGCCGAGACGGCGACAAACCGGCGCCGGGCGGTGCGGGGGGTGAGGGGCGCGGACGCTTGGTGTGCGGCAGGTCCAGCAGGTCCAGTGGGCCCAGCAGGTCCAGCAGGTACGCGGCCCGGCGAAACAGGATCCGTCACGGCGTCTCCCCGTCCCCCCTCGCCGCCAGCGGCAGCGCCGCCACGACCACGACGACCTGTTCGGCGCGCGGGTCCCCTTCATCGCGGGTGGCCAGCTCGTCCAGCGTCCGGTGGAACACCTCCCACAACTCACCAGCCGCTTCCGGCGTCAGACGGGGCATCAGGTCCACCAAGCCCGACGGCTCCAACCACTCCTCGCCCAACCGCCCCTCCGCGATGTCCGCCTCGTGCCGGTCGACGGAGGCCTCCAGGTGCTCGATCTGGCGCCTGCGCGAGAAGTTGACGAAGGCGCGGCTCTCCGGGGAGCCCGTCATCGCCGTGTTGTTCCACGAGGTCACCGAGTGCACCGCCTGCCACCGGCGCTCCCGCCCGTCACGGTGCGCGGCCTCCGCGACGAAGTCGTACTTCGCCAGGACCCGAAGGTGGTAGCTGGTGGAGGCGGACGACTCCCCTGTCGTGACGGCGAGTTCGCTCGCCGTGGCGGGACCGTCCTGCCGGAGCAGCCCGAGGAGCCGGATCCGGAGGGGGTGGGTGAGGGCCTTGAGGGCCGCCGCGTCATGTTCGGGATCGAGGACCCGCCGCTGCTCGTCGCTGACCATGCGAGGAGCGTAGGGCGGGAACACGCCTCTGCAAAAGTATTTTTGCAGAATTTCTTTGGGAGAAGGGAAAGCGATGAGCGACGACGTTCTGTCGATCATTCCGAGCGATCCGTGGTGGCAGCCGGATCGCGAGGCGGCCGATCACGCCGTCGCGCTGGTGGAGGAGTTGACTCCCGGGGTGTCCGACGGGGTGGACGTGGAGATCGACGTGACGTGGCACGACGTCGTGACCGCCGTCGACTGCGGGGGGAACCTGGAGAGGATCGGGTGCCCCTTGTGCCGGGCGACCATCGGCGCGGAGTGGTGGGCCGATCTCCTGGAGGCCCACTGCGACGACGGCTTCGCCACGCTCGCGGTCGAAGTCCCGTGCTGCGGGGGATCGACCACGTTGGACGCGCTGGAGTACGACTGGCCCTGCGGTTTCGCCCGCTTCGAGATCGCCCTCTGGAACCCCGACCGCCTCTGGTTCGGCGACGACGAACTGACGGCGCTCGCGGACCGGCTCGGCCATCCGGTGAAGCAGGTCAGGGCCCGTATCTGAGCTTCGTGCTCGCGCAGGGTCAGGACCGCGCCAGAAACCTCCACCGCGTGACGCGCCCCGGGACGAATCCCCGGGGCGCGTCACCTCACCTCAGCCCGCCCAACCTCACCCCAGCCCCAACCCCCGCTGTGCCTCGTACAAGTTGTGCGGCCTCAGCGCCTCCGGGGTGCCGTACGCCTCCAGTCGCGCGTGGAGGTCGCCCGTGAAGTCCGGTACGTCGATCTGGTCGAACTCCGTCACCTCGCTGATCCCCGCCGTCACGCTGTACGGCGCGATCTCGTCGATCTTGACCAGGCCCGCGCGGCCGTTGGTGACGGTGACGTTCCAGTGCGCGAAGCGCGCCCCGTACAGCGGGCCCGCGATGGCGTCGCCGCCGTGCCGGCCGTTGTTCTCGACCGTGATCTCGGTCCGTACGCTCGCGAAGGGCATCCCGCGGTGCGTGTCGAACGTGCCCATCTCCATCCGGCCGCGCGACCAGACGTTGTAGCTGGACAGGCCCTCGGTGTTGATGCCGTGGAGCTGCGTGCCCGCGGGCGCCGGGACCGTACGCTCCTCGATCACGAAGTCCTCGATCAGGTTGTCGTGCGAACCCTCCCGGCAGAAGTACGGGTGGTGGGAGCCGCGTCCCGCGACGCGCGTACGGCGCAGGGTGCAGGCCGACGCGGCGACCAGCCCGAAGCCGTTGTCGACGTGGCGGACCACGACGTCGTCGGCCCAGCAGTCGTAAGCGCACTGGAACGTCACGCCGTTGTAGCCCTTGTCGAGCAGGTGCGGGGACTGCGGGGTCTCGACGGCCTCCAAAGTGAGGCCTTCCACGCCGGAGTTGGCGAGCGGGGCGGCGAGGGTCGTGAGCCTCGGGTCCCACTCGGGGCGTACGTCCAGCGGCAACGGCCGTTCCAGGGTGACCTTCCGGCCGCGTACGGACTCGATCCGCACCGGCCACTCGTACGGCACGTACGAGGTCAGCTTCGTCATCGCGGGCCAGTTGTAGGCCGCCGGACCCGGGCCGCCGCCCGCCATGTGCTGGAGGAGCGTGTGGTCGGCGTCGTCCGCGAGCCTGAGCAGCACCAACTGGCCACGCTCGACGGCGGATCCGTCCGCGACGGTGACCGTCCGGTCGCCGCGCCGGGCGGATGCGACGGTGGTGAGGGTCCGCCACTCGTCGCGCTTGTTGCCGGTCCAGCCCTCGAAGGGCCAGGCCTGCGCCTTGATGGCGGCGGTCAGGGATGCCCAACGCTCCTGCGGGCAGAGCCAGATGAGGCCGCCGGCCCACGACCAGCTGGACTTGTCGCCGCCGTACCGGCTGCCGTACTTGCCGATGATCTCGGTGAGGTTCCTGGTCGCCAGGAGCTTGGTGCGCCCGCTGCCCGCGCCGCGCAGGACGACGTCACTGTGGCCGATCCGGATGACGTCGTCGATGCGGTACGTCCCCGGCGGGATGGTGACCGTGCCCCCGCCACGCTCTCCGGCAGCGGCGAGGGCACGGTTGATCGCGGGGGCGTCGTCCACGGAGCCGTCGCCCCGGGCGCCGTACCTCTTCACGTCGGCGACGACGGGGAGGCGGGGGAAGCGGGTGGCCCCGGCGCGGCGGCCGGCCTTCCCGACGTACGGGATCTGCGGGTGGGTGTAGGGCGACCTGGTGAACTCCCGCCAGAGGGGGGAGGACTTGGGCCCCCTCGGGAGGGGCGGCGCGGGCGGCCTGCGCTCACCGGCCGCCGCGGCGCCGAGACCGGCGCCCGTCGCCGTCACCCCGGCCGCGACGACGATGGCGCTCCTGAGCAACGCCCTTCTGCCGATGGCGCCTTGACCGTCCTTCATGGGATCCGCCTCCACATACATGAACGTTGTTCAGGTGTACACATGGAGTTGTGAGCATGACATGGCGTCGGGACGGCAGGGAAGGGTCAGGACGAGGGTTGCTGGTTGGCGGTTGCTGGTTGGCGGTTGCTGGTTGGCGGTTGCTGGTTGCCGCTTGCTGATAGCTGCTAGCGGGTGCGGGCAGTCGCCTTCAGCGCTCGGTCAGATGTGTGAACGCGTCCAGGTTCCGCGTCGACTCCCCCCGGGACACCCGCCACGCGTACTCCTTGCGGATCGCGCTCGCGAAGCCCAGTTCCAGCAGGGTGTTGAACGACCCGTCCGCCGCCTCCAGGACCGACCCGAGCAGCCGGTCGATCTCCTCCTCGGTGACCGCCGCGAGCGGGATCTTCCCGGCCAGGTAGATGTCGCCGAGGCTGTCGATCGCGTAACTCACCCCGTACAGCTTGAGATTGCGCTCCAGCAGCCAGCGGTGCACGGCCTCGTCGTTCTCGTCGGGGTGCCGGATCACGAAGGCGTTCACGGACAGCGCGTGCCGGCCGACGCGCAGGGAACAGGTGGTGGAGAGCTTGCGCGTGCCGGGGAGGGTGACGACGTACGTCCCGGGGTCCGGGCTCTCCCACGCCAGGTCCGCGCCGCCGAGCAGCCGCTCGATGACCTGGGCGGCGTGCTGCTCGGACGGGGTCCGCGATCCGTGGGTCCGCGATGCGTCAGCCATGGTCCGAATGTACGTCAGCGGCTCCCCCGCCGCCGGTGGCCCCGTCCCGGCTCACCCGTGATGCACGCGCCCCCGCCGCCGGTGATCCGCGACCGCCCCCGTGTAGACCTCCGCCGTCGCCGACGCCGCCGTGTCCCAGCCGAAGGACTGCGCGTGCCGGGTCGCCGCCGCGCCCATCCGGTCCACGAGCTGCGGGTGGTCCACGAACTCGCGCAGCACCCGCGCGTACGCCGCCGGATCGTGCCCCGGTACGAGGAAGCCGGTCGACCCGTCCCGTACCGCCACCGGAAGACCGCCCACGGCCGCCGCCACCACGGGCGTGCCCGCCGCCTGCGCCTCTATGGCGACCAGACCGAAGGACTCGCTGTACGAGGGCATGACCAGGACGGACGCCGCGCGGAACCAGTCCGCCAGCTGCTCCTGCCCGACCGGCGGCCGGAACCGCACCACGTCGGCGATCCCCAGCCGCGCGGCGAGCTTCTGGAGGCCCTCCGGCCTGGCCAGACCCGTACCGCTGGGCCCGCCGACGACCGGTACGACCAGCCGCGTACGGAGGGAGGGGTCCTGGTCCAGGAGGACGGCGACGGCGCGCAACAGCACGTCGGGGGCCTTCAGCGGCTGGATGCGGCCGGCGAAGAGCGGCACGAACGCGTCCTGCGGCAGCCCGAGGCGGGCGCGGGCGGCGGCGCGGCCGTCGGCGGGCGAGAAACAGTCGAGGTTCACGCCGGGGTGCACGACGGCGGCCTTCGCGGGGTCCGCGTCGTAGAAGCGGACGAGGTCGTCGGCCTCCTCCGCCGTGTTGGCGATCAGCCGGTCGGCGGCGCGCACGATCTGCGTCTCGCCGATGACCCGGGCCGCGGGCTCGGGCGTGTCGCCGTCCGCGAGCGCGGCGTTCTTCACCTTGGCCATGGTGTGCATGGCGTGGACGAGGGGGACGCCCCAGCGTTCGGAGGCGAGCCAGCCGACGTGCCCGGACAGCCAGTAGTGGGAGTGGACGAGGTCGTAGTAGCCGGGACGCTGGCCGGCCCACGCCTGCATGACGCCGTGCGTGAACGCGCAGAGCTGCGCGGGGAGTTCCTCCTTGGCCAGGCCCTCGTACGGCCCCGCGTCCACGTGCCGTACGAGCACCCCGGGCGCCAGCTCGACGGCGGGCGGCAGGGCGCCGGTCGTGGCGCGCGTGAAGATCTCCACCTCGATGTCGAGGGTGGCCAGGCGCTTCGCGAGCTCGACGATGTAGACGTTCATCCCGCCCGCGTCGCCCGTCCCCGGCTGGTGCAGCGGGGAGGTGTGGACGCTCAGCATGGCGATGCGCCGGGGCCGGCGCGACTGGCCGGGAATGCGCAATCGGGGCGGGGACGCCATCACGCCGGCGATGCGGGAGACGGACTGGCTCACGTCTACGGTCCTCTCGCTCGGAGCACGGCAAAGAGAGGGCGTGCGGCACCCTCCGACCCCGGACAACAGTGGAATGCGTCCTCGCATTTCCCTCTTTGCCAAATCGTTGCCGGGGATCACTGAACCCTCCGGTGGGTCGGGGCTTCGTTACGCTCCTTCCCATGGCCGCGCGCTCGACCCCTGCCTCTTCCTCCTCACCTTCCTCCGCCTCCCCCGCCTCCCCTTCTTCCTCGCATGCCACCGGGCGGCCCTCCCCCCGTGCCGCCGGGCGGCCGTCGTCGGCCCGCCCCGTGGGGACGGTGACGCGCGGCACCACCCACCAGAACCGGCTGCGGCGCATGGACCGCTGGATCGCCGCCGTGCACGGCCCCGCGCTGCGGCGCGCGGCCGATCCCGTGGTGGTGGACCTGGGGTACGGGGCGGCGCCCTGGACGGCCGTCGAGCTGCTGCGGCGGCTGCGTACGGCGGAGCCGCGTACCGAGGTCGTCGGGATCGAGATCGACCCGGCGCGGGTCGCGGCGGCGCTCCCATACGAGGAGGAGGGGCTCCGCTTCCGGCACGGCGGCTTCGAGATACCGCTGCCGGGCGGCCGGCGGCCGGTGCTGGTGCGCGCCGCCAATGTGCTGCGGCAGTACGACGAGGGCGAGGTCGCCGCGGTGTGGGCGCGGCTGTGCGCGCGCCTGGCGCCGGGCGGGCTGCTGGTGGAGGGGACGTGCGACGAGATCGGCCGGCGGCACGTCTGGGTCGCGCTCGGACCCGAGGGGCCGCGGACGGTCACCTTCGCGACGCGGCTCGGGTCGCTGGGCCGGCCCTCCGACCTGGCGGAACGGCTGCCGAAGGCGCTGATCCACCGCAACGTGCCGGGCGAACCGGTCCACGCGTTCCTGCGGGACTTCGACCGGGCGTGGGCGGCGGCGGCGCCGTACGCGTCGTTCGGCGCGCGGCAGCGGTGGGTCAGGGCCGTACGGGACCTGTCGGCGGACTGGCCGGTGGGGTCCGACGCGCGGCGGTGGCGGCAGGGAGAGGTGACGGTGGAGTGGGCGGCGCTGGCGCCCGGTGAGGAGTCAACCGGCCGGTCGCCCCTGTCGTTTTGACCCGGGGCGTGGCACGATTCCCGACGGGGCGTGAGGGATGGGCGCATCAGTTCGGACGTTCGTACCGACGACGTGCGCCAGACGCGGATGAGGCCCCGATACGGCCGCAGTGACAGATACAGACGCACATGAGGTGGGGGAGTCCGTGGGCCGACGTCGCAGTGCCGCCGCCGCGATCACACTGGTCTGCGCTCTCTGCGCGCTGGCCTCGCCCCAGGCGATGAGCGGCGCGTACGCGGCCCCCGCCCCGCCCTCCACTCCCTCCTTCTCCTTGCCCCCCACGTCCTCCCAGTCGGCCGTACCGCCGCCGCCCGTCGAACTCCCCCCGGGCTACCGCCAGTCGGGCCCCCCGGGCAAGAAGTCGCTGGACGACGTACGGATCGAGCTGGACGCCCTCTACGCGAAGGCCGCGTCGGCGACGGACGCGTACAACCTCGCCGACGAGCAGTACCAGAAGCTCTCGGCGGAGGTGTCGTCGCTGACGCGGGACCTCGCCCGGGGCCAGGAGCGGATCGACGAGCTGAACAAGACCGCGGGCGCCGCCGCGCGGGCGCAGTACCGGGGCGGCGGGCTGCCTCCCGAGGCGCAGTTGGTGCTCACCGACGACCCCGGCCTCTTCCTGGACGGCGTGGGGCGGCTCCGGGAGAGCCAGCGCGCCACGCGCCACCTGATCGCCGAACTGACGCGGGCGCAGGAGGACTTGAAGACGTACGCGCAGGACGCCGGTACGGAGTGGGCGAAGCTGGAGGTCAGCCGGGCCAAGAAGGAGAAGGCCAAGAGGGAGATCACGAAGCGGATCGCCGCGGCCGAGAGGATAGAGGCCGGCCTGGAGAAGGAAGACCTCGCGCGGCTGGCGCGGCTCCAGGACGCCGCGGCCCTCAAGGCACAGTCGGCGTGGCTGGGGTCCGGCGCGCTCAAGGACATCAACCGCACGGCGAGCGCGCAGGGCAAGCAGGCGATCGCCTTCGCGACGGCGCAGATCGGGAAGCCGTACGTGTGGGGGGCGGAGGGCCCGTCCTCGTACGACTGCTCGGGACTGACGTCGGAGGCGTGGGCGGCGGCCGGGCGGCCCATCCCCCGTACGTCGCAGGAGCAGTGGAAGCAGTTGCCGCGGGTCCCGGTCGCGGACATGCGGCCCGGCGATCTGATCATCTACTTCGAGGACGCGAGCCATGTGGGGATGTACGTGGGCGACGGCACGATCGTGCACGCGCCGCGGCCGGGGCGGAACGTGACGCAGGCGGGGGCGGGCACGATGCGGATCCTCGGGGTCGTACGGCCTGACAAGTAGGGGCGGCCCGGCGGCGGTCGTCCATCCGTTCGTCCGTCCGCGTCCCTCCGTCTCTCGTCCGCTCCTATGTGACACGAACCACGGCGGGGAGGGGCCAACCCCTCCCCCTACGTGATGTTTGTCATGACCGGACATGCCGAAAACCGCTGTATGCGTTACCAGTGAAGGCATATGACGGTGGCTCTTCATCCACACGCCATTCCGTTCCGGTGCCGGCTACCGCTATGGTCCCGGACTGGCGGGGCGCAGATCGTCCTCCGCCGCCCTCGGGGGGAGGGAAGGAAACCAGGAACGATGTCCGTACCCGCTCCCGTACCCAGGCAGCGCACGAGCTCGCCGACGGTGCCGGCCACTTCTGCGGCCGCCGCCGGGGCCAGCACCGCGGCCGTCACTGCGGCCGCCACCGCCGTGCCCGTACCGGCTCCCGCGGCCGCTTCCGCGCCCGCGTCCGCTCCCGTATCCGCCCCCGCGCCTGCCCCCGCTTCCTCGCCGGCGCCTCTCGAAGAGCGTCGGTATCCGGCCACCGAGGGCGCCAAGAGCGGCGACCTGATGCTGCTGGTGATCGAGGACGACCCGGTACGTACCTTCACCGCCCCCGAACCCCCCGAGGGCGCGGATGTCCGGGTCCGGGTCCGTACCGCCCGCAACCTCACCGAGGCCGAGCGGCTGCTCACGGACGACATCCACTGCATCCTCGTGGACCTCGCCCTGCCCGGTTCGGACGACAGCGACGACCTGGCCCCGCTCAAGCACGTCCTGCGGCTGGCTCCCCGCCACGCCGTACTGGCGCTGGCGGCGGAGGGGGACGGCGAGCGCGCGGCGGCGGCCGTACGGGTCGGGGCGCAGGACTTCCTCTTCCGCGACGAGCTGGACGGGCGGCTGCTGAGCCGGGCGATCCGGTACGCGGTCGAACGCAAGCGCGCCGACATCGCGCAGCGCCAGCTGACCGAGTCGCGGCTGCGCGCCCAGGAGAACGCCCGGCTGGAGCGCGGGCTGCTCCCCACTCCCCTGCTCCAGGGCTCCGACCTGCGCTTCGCGGCCCGCTACCGGCCCGGCAGATCGCGGGCGCTGCTGGGCGGGGACTTCTACGACACGGTCCGTACGCCCGACGGCACGGTCCACGCGATGATCGGCGACGTGTGCGGGCACGGCCCGGACGAGGCGGCGCTGGGCGTGGAGCTGCGGATCGCGTGGCGGGCGCTGACGCTGGCGGGGCTCTGCGGCGACCGGCTGCTCTCGACGCTCCAGCAGGTGCTGGAGCACGAGCGGGAGAGCGAGGAGATCTTCGCGACGCTCTGCACGGTCGACATCGCGCCGGACGGGCGGCGGGCCGGCCTGTGCCTGGCCGGGCACCCGTCACCGCTGATCAAGCGGTCGGGCGTGGCGGCGCAGCTGCTCCCGTACGAGGACGGCGGGCCGGCCCTGGGCCTGCTGCCGCGCGCCCGCTGGCCCCGGCTCCAGGTCGAGCTGGGCGGGGCGTGGAGCCTGATGATGTACACGGACGGGCTGATCGAGGGGCGCGTGGGCCCCGGCGAGAGGGGGCGGCTCGGCCAGGAGGGCATGGTCGAGATGATCAACCGCCAGCTGACCGCGGGCCTCCGGGGCGACGAGCTGCTGGAGGCGGCGGTGGCGGAGGCGCGGGAGCTGAACGGCGGCGAGCTGACGGACGACGTGGCGATGCTGCTGCTGGACCGGGGCGAGTGAACCGGCCGCCTTGCCGCGACCGCGGCGAGTGAACCGGCCCCCCTGCCTGAGACCGCGGCGAGTGAACCCGCCTTGCCCTGCTCCCGGTGGGCTCACCGACCGCCGTTGTACGGACCGTAAGGACCGTCGCTGCTCGATCCACCGCTGCGGCGGCCGCCGCCGGAGACCTGGCGGAGCGCGGGCCGTACGTCGACCATGAACACGATCGTCGCGACGAGCCCGGCGATCTGGAGGAAGAGGACGCCGGACAGGAAGAAGTCCACGGCCACCACCACACCGAGAATGATCAGCCAGAAGCTCTTCGTCTTCTTGTCCGCCGCCGGGTAGGCGTCCTTGCGGGCCGTCGCGGCGAAGACCAGCGCGACAACGGCGAACACGAGCATCGCCAGGCTGAGGAGCGTGAAAATGTTGTTGAACCCTGAGATCAGCACGCTGAGCACCGCCTAATGACCCGATGAGTGGTGGAGCGCCGGGAACGCCCTGTCAAGCCAAGGTACCGGGAGAACGAGCCGGACACCGTTGAGGTGCCCGACCCGCCCCCTCCGAAACCGCGCTTCCCCGGACGTCACTTCTCGGACGGCGGAGTGGTCTTCCTGGGGGTGGTCCGGCGCGGCGTGGTCTTGCGGGCGGCGGGCTTGGCGGCCGGCTTGGAGGCGGCCCCCTTGCTCCCCGTACCCGCGGTACGCCCTTCCGCCTTACTACCCGCGTCCGACTTCGCGTCCGTCTTCGCCTCGGCCGGCTTCGGCGCGGCGGCCGGCTTCGGGGCGGCAGCAGGCTTCGGGGCGGCGTCGGGCTCGACGGCGACGGCGATCTCGGTGATCTCCTCCGCGGCCTCACCACGCCAGGCCCGTACGGTCTGCTCGCCGCGCTCGGCGACCTTCTCGTACGTCTCCCGCGCCCGGACCGCGTACTCGGCGGCCACGCCCACGCTGCGCAGCGCCAGGTCCTGGGCGGTCTCGCCGAGCTTCTTCAGGTCGGCGGGGTCGAACGCGCCGATCACCTCGGTGACCTTGGCCTGGGCCTCCTTGGCCTGCCCGGCGACCTTGTCCTGGACGGTCTTGGGGTCGGTGTTCCGCACGGCGTCGATCCGCGCCGGGGCCTCGGCGCGGAGCTGCTCGATCAGGCCGGGCACCTTCCTGGCCTGCTCGACGGCGAGGTCGGCGGTGCCGGCGGCGAAGTAGAGGGGGGTGGGGTCGGTGAGCGTCTTGCGCAGGTCATCGGCGATGGCCATGACGGTGATCCTCCGGGTCAGGGGGTGGGTGGCTTGGCGGCACCACCGTCGGCGGTGCCTTCCTCTGCGGCCTCTGCGGCCTCCGCGGTCTTCTCGACGGTCGCGTCGGCGTCCTGGTCGGCAACGGCGGCACTCGCCGCGTCCGCGACCAGGGCCGCGCCCAACTTCGCCTCGATCGTCGACTCGAATCCGTTCTCCTTGCGGAAGGACTCGTAGATCTGGAGCAGCACCTGCTTCTGCCGCTCGTTTATGGACGGATCGGCGAGGAGGACGGCGCGCGTCTCCAACTCCTGCCGCTCCCGCTCGTCCAACATCCCGGCCTGCACATACAGCGTCTCCGCGGAGATCCGCAGCGCCTTGGCGAGCTGCTGGAGGATGTCCGCGCTGGGCTTGCGCAGACCCCGCTCGATCTGGCTGAGGTACGGATTGGACACCCCGGCGGCATCGGCGAGCTGCCGCAACGACAACCGCGCCGTGCGCCGCTGCTCCCGCAGGTACTCACCAAGATTGCCGACGTTGAGTGATGCCATGCCCCCATGCTGCACCACCCCCGCTAACTTTTGCAAGCACATCGCTTGCAAAAGTGTTCACCCCTCCGGGCCAGGTCCACACCCTCCCCCGCCACTGCTGTCCGTTCTCAGTAGATGTGGCGAGTCCCAGTGGTTCCGGCAAACGACCTGGCGGAGTCCCGGTGATCGCGGCGCCGGCCGTCGCCGACGACCGCCGACGAGAGCGCTTCCGCTCCGACGGCTGAGGCCACGCGTGGCCCCGCCTGTCGCGACACCCCCGAAGTCTCGGCCCGATCCCTCGCGCTTTCGCGCCTACCCGGCCGGTTGCCGACGTGACCCAGGTCACATCATGGCTGTGCAGCAGTTCCACGGTCTTTCCCGTCAGGGAGGGGTGACAGGAAGGGAGGAGAGTATGGATCTGGCAGCCAAGTGGGCAGTGGGCGCCGGGCCCGGTGGTGCCGAGTCGGTGGAGGGGGACTTCCATGGATTCGTCGCCGCCCGGTCGGCCGCGCTGTTCCGGAGCGCACTCGTCCTGACGGGCAGCCGCGACGCGGCGGAGGACCTGGTGCAGGAGACCCTGGAGCGGGCCTGCCGCAAGTGGCGCGCCATCAGCGCCAAGGACGCCCCGGACGCGTACGTGCGGCGGATCATGGTCAATCTCGCCAACGACCGTTGGCGAAGATTCCGGCGTACGGCTCAGCACCCGGCCGACGGCGGCCCGGCCGCACCGGGCGACGAGTACGGACGGATCGACAGCCGGGACCAGTTGGTCCGCGCTCTTCAGCAACTGCCCATACGGATGCGGACGGTGGTGGTGCTGCGGTACTACCACGATCTGTCCGACGCCGAGATAGCGGCCGACCTGAAGATTTCGCCGAGCACCGTCCGTTCCCAACTCGCCCGCGGCATCGACCGGCTCAGACGCCAGTTCCCCGAACCCTCCGCCCCTTCACCGCAGCAGCTCCTGGAAGGAACGCGATGAGTCCGTACGAATTGCGGCCTTCCGGCTGCACACCTTTCGAAGAGGAACTGATCGACGCCATGAACAACTTCGCGCACTCCACCAACGCACCGGCCTTCGACACGGCCGGCATGGTCCACCGCACCCGCCGCAGGCGGACCACCCTCATCGCCGGTTTCGCCGCCGCCCTGATCGTGGCGGGCGGCGGCACGGCGCTGGCCTCCATGACCGGTGCCTCCCAGACGCCGGCCAAGCCCGCCGCCACCACCGTCGACCACAACAGGGCCACCTTCCTGTTGGGCGGCCTCACGAAGGAGCCCATCGCGGTCGACCTCACGGGCATGGACCTGGCCACGGCCAAGGGACAGTTCCTCAAGGCTCAGCTCAAGCTCGGCACGATCGTCAAGGTAACCAGCCCCGGCTGCAAGCCGACCTCGGTCGTCGAGGTCATTCCCCACAGCCCGAAGATCGTGAGCAAGGGTGACACGGTGAACGTGAAGCTCTGCGCGGGCTGATCGGGCCCGTAGGTGGATGAGGGCCCGTCCTGAGCGTGCGCGCGCGAGCCGCTCAGGACGGGCCGAACCGCCGGATCGACGTCAGGAGCACCACGACCGCCACCACGACCGTCCGCCAGGTCACGCGGTGCTTGCGCTCAAGCCCCCGCTTCAGAACAGATGGGACCGTCTCAGCTCGCGCTCAAGCGGGCGCAGCACAGTGCAGATCAGCTGGGCCGCCCGGCTTCGAACCCGTCCCAGCAGAACTGACAAGGACCAGGTCAGAGACACCTCTTCGATCCAGATCTTTTGGGAACGGACAACTGCCGACTCGTCCGCCGGGATGACGAGTCCGTCCTCACGATTGAGGCCGGCGAACTCCGCGTTCGCCTTCGGGTACCTGTGCGCAGGGGGCGTAGACGCTGCCCGACCTCGCCGCGTACTCCTCGAGCGCATGTTCGTGAGATGCCTCGGGACACCGCACGACTGCCCGCTCAGGTGGCCTCGCGTCCAGTCGACCGCATCCGGTTCGTAGATCATGATCGGCATCATGCGGGATGTGGGCGGCGGGACGAGCCACGGGTACGGGTGCCGGTGTCCGCTCAGCCGTCGCAGCGGGGCTCGGGACGCGTCCAGAGGGTGAGGTCGCTGCTGGTGGCGACCGCGAGGGTACGGCCGGAAGGGGAGAACCCGGCCGCGCGGAGTTCGGAGTAGTGGGAGTGGAGGACGTGCCACCACGTCTCCCCTGCCGGGCCGCTGTGGAATCCACCGCCGGTGGAGAGGATGACGCGGTCGTGGGGCCACTCCGGGCTGACGACGTCCAGGGTCCAGCCGTCCGGGGTGGTCCTGTGCAGGCCGCCGCCGAAGAGTCCGGCTATGCGCACCGGGACGCCGGCGATCGGGCCGAGCCCGGGGCAGGTGAGATCCGGGTGCGCGTCGGGGGTGCTCGTGTCCGGGTCGGGATCCCGGTCGCGGGCGATCTTCTCGCCGGTGACCGCGTCGAAGAGTCCGTGGCCGTCGCCGGAGACGACCATCACGAGGTCGTGGCCGCCGCGGGGATGGACGGCGAATCCGATGCCGAGAAGGCCGCCGACGGGAGTTCGGCGATCCAGCACCGGCCGCCACGGCGCGGGAGCGGACATGACGGGGGCGGCGAGGTAGCGCTCGCGCAGTTTCCGTTGGTACTCGGTGAGCAACTCGTCTCCTGGGTGCGGTGCGGTGGGTGCCGTGCGGTGGGTGCCGTGCGGCGCGTGCGGTGAGGTGCGTACGGGTGCGGCGCGGTGCGGTGCGGTGCGGTGCGGTGCGGTGCGGTGCGGTGCGTGTTGAGAGTCTCGCGCGGGCCGGGTCGGCGAAGTACTTTTCGTCGGCGCCGGGGGGCGAGGCCCAGGGGGATGCCCTGGCTGAGGCCGACGAACAGGGCCCTGAGGACAGTGGTCAGCCGTTGTGCCTGGCCGGATTCCGAGTCGGTCGGGCCCCGTGGTGGCGGGGTGAGGTGGGCTTGTGGGGGTGTACGCCAATTGCGCGTGAATCTGTGCTGGAGGGTGAATCATTGGGCCATGCCGGTGATGTCGGCAATCCTTCCCCGTCCCCGTCGCGAATGTGTCGGTGAAAGGGCTCACGACCGCGTGGGTCCCGGGAGAGATGGGGCGTGATGGGCGCAGAACGCGTCGACACCCGGCTGCTCGAACAACTCACGGAGCAGTCGCAGGACTTGAACAGTGACGCGGTGAAACTGACCCGCGGTGCGCTGGCGGACTTCGCCGAGGCGGCGGAGCCGCCGGCGCGCTGGTGGCGGCGGGGCGGGGCGCTGGCCGGGGCGATCGGGGCGGCCACCCTCCTCGGCTCCGCCCGCGCGGCGGCGGCCACCTCGAAGGACGACATCATGGCGCTCCAGACGGCGGCGTCGATCGAGAACCTCGCCGTGAGCGTCTACCAGACGGCCGCGGGCCTGCCGTTCATCAAGAACGGCAACAAGACGATCGCGGCGTTCATCGCCAAGACCACCGAGCAGCACCAGGCGCACGCCAAGGCCTTCAACGCCGCCGCCACCCAGGCGGGCGGCAAGGCGCAGACGGGTACGGACCCGAAGTACGCCGCCGTGGTGAAGCAGACGCTGCCCACGATCAAGAACTCCGCCGGGGTGGTCAAGCTCGCCATCACCCTGGAGGACGTGGCGGCGCAGACGTACACGAAGAACGTCGGCCAGGTCAGCAGCGCCCAGCTGCGCCAGCTCTTCGCCTCCGTGGCGCCGGTCGAGGCGCAGCACCGCGCGACGCTGCTGGCCGTGCAGTCCCTGCTCGCCTCGGGCGACGACAGCCTGATCGCGATCCCGACGGACGTCGCGAAGCTGCCGGCCGCCGTGGGCACCGTCGGCATTCCCGACACCTTCTACCCGACCACGAACGCGTCGCCGATCTCCGAAGGAGCCGTCAAGTGAGTACGACACAGGGCGGCTGGGAGCTGCCTCTCAGCGAGAGCCAGCTCGACCGGCTGACGAAGGACATGGACGAGGCGCACCGCGAGACGCTGCCCGCGATGCGGGCCGGTGCCGCCGCGCTCACCGAGCAGGTCAGGGCCGCGGAGGCCACGGCGAAGGCGGAAGCGGGGACGGGACGGTCCGCCGAGCGCGGGCGCCGCGGGTTCCTGCTGGGCGCGGGCGGTGTCGGCGCCGCGTTCGTCCTGGCGGCGTGCTCCAGCGGCAAGAGCTCCACCTCGTCGTCGGCGCCGACCGCGCTGGACTCCCCGGCGGTCGCCGCGAAGGCGGAGACGTACACCGGGGACCTGCGGGTCGTGGCGCTGGCGGTGGCGTTGGAGAACCAGGCCGTGGGCGCCTACAAGGCGACGCTCGCCGCCGCGAAGGCGGGCAAGCTCGGGACCGTACCGCCCGCCGTGGCGAGCTTCGTCACCAAGGCGATGGCCCAGCACACCGACCACGCGCAGGCGTGGAACGCCGTACTGACCAACGCGGGCAAGCCGGCCATCACCAATGTGCCCCTCTCGAACCAGGCACAGGTCACGGCCGCCCTCGGCAAGGCCACGAACGTCGGCGAAGTGGCCGCGCTCGCGCTCCAGTTGGAGGACCAGGCCGCCGAGACGTACCTCTTCGCGACCTTCAACGTGAAGAGCCAGGGCGCGATCGAGACGGCCGCGACCATCGCGCCCGTGGAGGCGATGCACGCGGCGATCCTGCACTTCGTGCTCGGGCAGTACCCGGTGCCGGACTCGTTCCTGCCCGTGAACAAGGCGGCGAAGACGAGCCTGTTGACCGTCTAGGCCCCGGGAGGCGGGAGGAGGGGCGGCGGCCTCGCGCGGGACGCCGCCCCCGATCCGCGGGGACCGGCCGGGCGCGGGGCGTTGTCCGTACGCCCCGCCCCGTGCGGCAGGATGCGGACGCGTGTCCCTCCTCTCGCGCCTCGCCATGCCGGACCAGGTACGGTCCGTCGCCGCGTCCGGCCCGGCCGGACCGCTGTACGTGACCGGTTACGGCGCGAGCCCCCTGGAGACCGTCGTGACGGTCCTCGACCTGTCGGGCTCCGTGCCGGCGCGGCGGGGGTACGCCGGGACGGGGCGCCCGCGCTCCCGCCTGTCGGCGGACGGGACGCTCTGGGTCGCGTACCCGGGGCGGGGCGGCCGGGTCCTGGAGGGCGTCCTGCCGGACGGGTCGGCCGGCCCGAGCGTCGTAGCTGATGGACGGCGGGCGGGTGGTGGTGGCCCTCGGCGCCGAGCTGCTGGTCCTCTCCACCGGGCTCGGTCCACTGGCGGGTGGGCCCTGGCCGTGCGGGGACGCGAATCTGCGGGGGAACCCGGTTCTGCCCGGCTGACCCGTACCCGGCGCGGAGGCCTTAGGGGGTCGGGGTGCCGAACCACCTCTTGAGGTGTGCGCGCAGGTCGTCCTGGTCGTCGCCCGTCCACGCCACATGGCCGTCCGGGCGCAACAGCAGCGCGGGGACGTCCAGTTCCTCGGCGGAGTCGACCACGTGGTCCACGCGGTCCGCCCAACCCGCCACCGAGAGGCGGCCGGTGCGGTCGAGGAGGAGGCCCCGGCCGTCGTGCGTCAGGTCGTAGAGGCGGCCTCGCGCCAGGGGCAGGTCGCGCAGGCGGCGGCCGAGGAGTTCGTGGCCCTCGCCGAGGGCGTAGCGGACGTCGACCGCCGTGATCATGCCGGTGATGTACCGGTTGACCTCCTCGAAGTCCATCAGCCTCGCGAAGAGGTCACGCAGTGCGGTCGCCCCCGGGTCGGATCCCAACAGGGTGATCTGCGCGCGGGTGTTGTCCAGCACGGCGGCGCCGACCGGGTGGCGTTCGGCGTGGTAGGTGTCCAACAGTCCCTCCGGGGCCCACCCGTTGACCGTGGCGGCGAGCTTCCAGCCGAGGTTGAACGCGTCCTGCACCCCGAGGTTGAGGCCCTGGCCGCCGGTCGGCGGGTGGATGTGCGCCGCGTCGCCGGCCAGCAGCACCCGCCCGTCCCGGTAGCGCTCGGCCTGGCGGGTCGCGTCGCCGAAGCGGGACAGCCAACGCGGCGAGTGCAGGCCGAAGTCGGTGCCCGCGACCGCCCGCACGCACCGCTTGAACTCGTCGAGGGTGGGCGGGGTAGTACGGTCCTCCGCCACGCCCTCGGCCGGTACGACCACGCGGTACACGCCCGCCGTGCCGTCCACGTCGGGCAGGGCGCCGAAGCGCAGTTGGGTCCTGCGGACCTCCCGTACGACGGCGGCGATCGTCCCCGGATCCTCCGTCGCCTCCAGGTCGCCCAGCAGCGTGTCGACCGTCGAGGGCTCACCCGGGAAGCCGATGCCGGTCAGCCCGCGCACCGTACTGCGGCCGCCGTCGCACCCGACGAGGTAGCGGGAGCGCAGGCGCGTACCGTCCGCCAGGTCGACGGTCACGCCGGCGTCATCCGCGCTCGCGGGGCCCGACCCCCCGTCGCCGTCCGACTGCCTCAAGCCAACCACCTCGCAGCCGCGCCGGATCTCCGCGCCGAGTTCCCGGGCGCGCTCGCCGAGCAGCCGCTCGGTGACCGACTGCGGGGTGGCGAGGCCGTACGGATGCGCCGTGTCCAACCCGTCGGGCCACGGCTTGCGGACGCCCCCGAAGAAGCCGCCGACCGAGAACGTCTCGCTCACCGCCAGGAAACGGTCCAACAGGCCACGCTGGTCGAGCAGTTCGACGCTACGGGTGTGCAGGCCGCGCCCCCGGGACTGCGCGGTCGGCTCGGTCGCCCTCTCCAGCACGACCACGCGCACCCCGGCCAACCGCAGCTCGCAGGCGAGCATGAGACCGGTCGGACCGGCCCCGACGATCGTCACGTCGGTCGTGTCGGTCACGTCGGTCGTGTCTGTCACGTCCGTCACGTCCCTCGCGTTGATCATGTCCGTCCCCTCCGCGCCTCAGTCGCTGGTGAGGATGACCAACTGCTGCGTCGCCCGCGTCATCGCCACATAGCGGTCCACCGCCCCCTCGATGCCCTCGCCGAACTTCTCCGGGTCGACCAGGACCACCAGGTCGAACTCAAGTCCCTTCGACAGCTCCGGAGTCAGCGACCGGACGCGGGACGTCGTACGGAACGCCGCGTCCCCGATCACGCACGCGATCCCGTCGTCGTGCGTGGCGAGCCAGCCGTCGAGGATCGGGTGCAGGTCCGCGACCGGTCCGTGGACCACCGGGAGTTCGCCGCTGCGGATCGACGTCGGCACGTTGGCGTCCGGGAGCACGGCCCTGATGACCGGCTCGGCCTCCGCCATGATCTGTTCCGGCGTGCGGTAGTTGACGCTCAGCGTGGCCAGCTTGATCCGGTCGAGCCCGACCCGCGCCAGCCGTTCCTGCCACGACTCCGTGAAGCCGTGCCTGGCCTGCGCCCGGTCCCCGACGATGGTGAAGCTCCGGGACGGGCAGCGGAGGAGCAGCATCTGCCACTCCGCGTCGGTCAGTTCCTGCGCCTCGTCCACGACCACATGCGCGAACGGCCCGGCCAGCACGTCCGGTTCGGCGCTCGCCGGGGTGTTGCCCGACGGCGTGTTCTCGTCGACGAGGGCGTCCTGCATGTCCTTGCCGTACAGCATGGTCACCGCGCCCTCCCCGTCGTCGTCGGCGGCGAGCAGGGTGTCGACGACCTTGGCCATGTGCTCGCGTTCGGCGGCGACGGCGGCCTTGTGCCGGCGCTTGCGCAGCGACTCCTTGGGGTCGCCGAGCCGCTGCCGCGCCGCGTCCAGGAACGGCAGGTCCGACACCGTCCAGGCCTCCGGGTCCGTGCGTTGCAGCCGCTGTACGTCGTCGCGGTCCAGCCAGGGGGCGCATTTGCGCAGGTAGGCGGGTACGGTCCAGAGGTCGCCCACGAGGTCCGTCGCTTCGAGCAGCGGCCAGGCGCGGTTGAAGGCGGCGCGCAGTTCCCTGTTCTGCGGCAGGTACTTGCGCAGCGGTACGGCCGACGCCTCGTCGTCGTGCTTGTCGACCAGGATCGTGAGCAGCTCCTCCCAGATCTGGTCGCGGGCGTCGTTGTGCGGGGTGCCGGGCTCGGCGGCCTCGAACGCGGCGGCCCAGTCGTCGGCGGTCAGGTGGATGTCCGACCAGTGCGTGGTGACCGTCATGCCCTCGGTGGGCGGGTCCTCGTAGAACCGGACGGCCGTCTCGATCCCCTTCACCAGGTCCGCCGACGCCTTCAGGCGGGCCACGGCCGGGTCGGTCTCGACCGCCGCCGCGGCCCCCTCGGCCACGAGGTCGCGGAGGGTGCAGGTCTGGACGCCCTCCTCGCCGAGGCTGGGGAGGACGTCGGCGACGTACCCCAGGTACGGCTGGTGCGGGCCGACGAACAGGACGCCGCCCCTGCGGTGGCCGAGGCGGGGGTCGGAGTAGAGGAGGTAGGCGGAGCGGTGCAGGGCGACGACGGTCTTGCCCGTACCGGGACCGCCGTCGACCACCAGCGCCCCGCGCGATCCGGCGCGGATGATGGCGTCCTGGTCGGCCTGGATGGTGCCGAGGACGTCGCGCATCCGGGGCGAGCGGTTGCTGCCGAGGCTGGCGATGAAGGCGGACTGGTCGTCGAGCGCGGCGTGCCCGGCGAAGCCGTCCGCCGTGAACACCTCGTCCCAGTAGTCGCCGATCCGGCCGCGCGTCCAGCGGTACCTGCGGCGGCTGGCCAGGCCCATCGGGTTGGCGTGGGTGGCGCCGAAGAACGGCTCGGCGGCGGGCGAGCGCCAGTCGAGGAGCAGCCGGCGCCCGGTGCTGTCGGTGAGGCCGAGCCGTCCCACGTACACGGGCTCGGGGTCGTCCGTGCCGACCATGCGGCCGAGGCACAGGTCCAGGCCGAAGCGGCGCAGGGCGCGCAGCCGGGCGGTCAGCCGGTGGATCTCGGTGTCCCGGTCCATGGCCTGCCGGCCGATGCCGCCGGGCGATCTCAGCTCGGCGTCGAGGAGGTCGGACAGCTCGGCGATCGAGCGGTCCAGGCTCTCCGCGATGGCCGCGAAGTGCAGCTCGTCGGTGGCGATCAGCGCGGGGTCGGCCTTGGCGGACAGGCGGTCGGGGAGGTGGAAGGCGCTGCGGGGCGGCGGGTCGGCCGGGGTGCCGGTCGGGGGGTGGGGCGGGCGGCTGGTCGGGGGGTTGTTCACTTCAACTCCGATGTGGGGCCGCGTGCGGCCGGGCGCCGGGACCGGCGTGGCGGCCCTGAGGGGGTGGATCCCGGAGGTACGGGGTCCGGCCGACGATTCTGCGCCATGACCGGGGTCTTGCCGCAAGGGCCCCCGTGCGCTATAGGTTGAGAGTGGAAAGAGGTGGGTACTCCCCTTTCCCCTCACTTCCCCCCCTTCCCGGTCCCGGCGCCTTTCACCAGGGCAGGGACCCCGCCGCGTCGAAGTAGCCGCCCGTGGGTCCTGCGGAGCCGATCCGGGCCATCCGGACGATGATCTCGGCTCCCTCCTCCACGGTCTGCGTGCCCCGGTGGCCGTTCAGGTCGGTCGCGGTGAAGCCCGGCTCGACCGCGTTGATCCGTATGTCGGGGAAGGCCTTCGCGTACTGCACGGTGATCATGTTGACCGCCGCCTTCGACGCCGGGTAGGCGACGCCGGGGTAGCCGTGGGTCGGCGTGCCCGGGGTGGCGACCAGGGTCGTGGACCCCAGGGAGCTGCTGACGTTCACCACCACGGGGGCGGTGGAGCGCTTGAGCAGCGGCAGGAACGCGTGGAGGACCCGTACCGTGCCGAAGACGTTCGTCTCGAACAGCGGCCGCAGCACGTCGGCCGTCGAGTCCTCGGGGCCGATCACGGTCCCCTCGATGCCCGCGTTGTTGATCAGTACGTCGAGCCCGCCGTCGGCCTCGACGGCCTTCGCCGCGGCCTCGACGGAGGCGTCGTCGGTGATGTCGATGAGGACGAGGCGGGCACCCAGCCGCTCGGCGGCCACGCGGCCGCGCTCGGCGTCCCTGCTGCCCAGGTAGACGGTGTGGCCTGCTTCGACGAGCCGGCGTGCGGTCTCGAGGCCCAGGCCCTTGTTGGCTCCGGTGATCAGTGTGGTAGTCATGCGTCCAGGCTGCGGCGCGGTGACGCGGACAACCAGGAGTCCCGTCTTCCTGGGACTGCTGGTGCCAGGCACATCCGCGGCGGACGCGGTTGACTGGAAGCATGACGGCACGTGGCACGACGGGCGGAGGGTCCGCGGCGAGCGGTACGGCCGCGACGGAGTTCGGGCAGGCGGTACGGCGCTGGCGCGACCGGGCCGCGCCCGAGACAGCGGGGCTGCCCGCGGGCGGCCACCGGCGGGCGGCCGGGCTGCGCCGCGAGGAACTGGCGCTGCTGGCCGGGATCTCCGTCGACTACGTCACCCGCCTCGAACAGGGCCGCGCCACCAACCCCTCGGCCCAGGTCGTCGAGGCCCTGGCCCGCGCGCTGCGGCTGTCGGCGGAGGAGCGCGCGTACCTGTTCCGGATGGCCGGGCTCGTCCCGTCCGGGCCCGACACCGTCCCCGCGTACATCACCCCGAGCGTCCAGCGCCTGCTGGACCGGCTGGTCGGTACACCCGTCGGGGTGTACGACGCGGCCTGGACGCTCCTCCTCGCGAACCCGCTCTACGCCGCGCTGATGGGCGACCCGACCGGGTGGCGCGGCCACGAGCGCAACGGGGTGTGGCGCAACCTGGTCGGCCCCGGCAGCCGGGTCCGGCACACGCCGGAGGCGCGGCGGGCGTTCGAGGCCGCGCTCGTCGCGGACCTGCGCGCGACGGCGGGACGGTATCCGGCGGACCGGCAACTGCGGCTGCTGGTGGCGGAGTTGCGGGCGCGGAGCGAACGGTTCGCCGAGCTGTGGGACACGGGGGTCGTCGGCCGGCACGAGGCCACGCGCAAGACCGTCGACCACCCGGACGTGGGTCCCCTGACGCTCGACTGCGACGTGCTCAGCGTGGCGGGCAGCGACCTGCGCCTCATGATCTACACGGCCGAACCGGGCACGGAGGACGCGGACCGGCTGGCACTGCTGGCCGTTCTGGGCACGCAGAAGCTGGTGGGGTGAGGGGGGCGGTGAGGTAAGGGGCTACGGCTCCGAGCATCGTCCCTCCAGGACTCCAGGGGTACGGCTCCGAGCCGCGTCCCGTCAGGTGACCGTCACCTCGTCGCGGCGGGCGCGCAGGGCCGTGAGGGTCCAGTCGAGCGCGGGGGCCAGGCTCTCCGGGGCGGGCCAGCCGTTGACCACGGCGACCAGCCGCCCGTACCGCTCCCGGCGCGGATCGTTCGCCCGCTCCAGGCGGACCAGGAGCTGTTCCCGGAGGGCGGCGTCGTCGGGGTGGCCGAGGAGGTTCGCGTAGTGGGCCGTGAGCCCGTCCACGACCGGGTCCGCCGACGGGGACGCGGCGTCGACGGCCGCCGCGAGGGCGGGGCCGACCCGGTCCCGGACGAGGGCCACCAGGCCCCGGCGGGGCACGGGACCGCCGAGCCGGGCGGACTCCTCCACGTGGTCCTCGGTCAGGGCGCGCAGGCGGGCGCGGAAGTCGGGGTCCTGGGACAGCTCGGCCAACTCCACCCAGGCGCGGACCTGTTCCGTACCGGGGTTGTCGGGCAGTTCGGGGGTCATCGAGCGCGCGGCGGCCGCGAGCGGGGACCCGGCGGCGTCACCGTGACCCCCGCCGAACACCGCCGCGAGGAACTCGCCCACGAGCCGCCGTCGTTCGTCCTCGGACAGCGTGGCCAACCGGTGCATCAGATCCAACTCCTCAGGGGTGGAGCCGCGTTCGGCCACCGCCGTCAGCACCGCGCGCCGCAGCCGCAGGACGCGGATCCGCACCGCCAGCGCCTCCGCGTGCGCGGCGGCGACCTCGGGCAGCGAGAGTTCGCGTTCCAGGACCTTCCGGATCGTGGGCAGGTCCAGCCCCAGGTCACGGAGGGTCCGTACGAGATCCAGACGGGCGACGGCGTCGGTGCCGTACAGGCGATGGCCGGCGGGGCTGCGTCGTGCGGGCGCCACGATCCCGCGATCGGAGTAGAACCGCACGGTCTTGACCGTGAGCCCGGTCCGCCGTGCCAGTTCACCGATCGAGTGGAGCGCGCCGCCGTCCATGTCCCTACCTTCGCGCCTCCCCCAGGGGGAGGTTCAACCCCTGTCCGCCGTCGCGGCCTCCGCGTCGCCCCTCACCTCGGCCAAGTACGCCGCCACCGCGTCCCTGTTGCGGGTCAGGCAGCTGATGCGGGCCGTCATGCGGTCGCGCTCGCGCTCCAGCGTGGCGAGCATCTCCGGTGTCGCGTCCGGGAAGTGGATGACCCGGGGCTTGTCCAGGCACGGCAGGATCTGCTTGATGATCCGCGTCGGCAGGCCCGCGTCGAGCAGCCCCCTGATCTGCACGACCCGGTCCACGTTGTACTCGTCGTACGCTCGATAGCCGTTCGGGGAGCGGCCTACGACGATCAACCCCTGTTCCTCGTAGTACCGCAGCAACCGGCGCGGGGTGCCGGTGCGGTCGGAAAGCTCTCCGATACGCACGTGATCGGCCTCACATCTCGTCGCGTTCGTGTTCGCATTGACCCTCACATCAGTGTGAGGGTCCGAGCATACGCAGCATGCCTCACCCCACCGCATACCTCCCGCTGCCCGCACGCCTCCCGCTGCCCGCCCTGCTCGCCCTGGCCACCGCCGTCTTCGTCACCTGCCTGACCGAGATCCTGCCCGCGGGCGTCCTGCCCGGCATGAGCGACGACCTCGGCGTCGGCGAGTCCGCCATGGGCCAGTCCGTCACCGTCTACGCGATCGGGACCGCCGTGACCGCGATCCCGCTCGCCACCGCCACCGCCGGATGGCGGCGCAAGCGGCTGCTGTTGACGGCGATGGCCGGATTCGCCGCCGCCAACACCGTCACCGCGGTCTCCTCCCACTACCCCCTGACGATGGCCGCCCGGTTCGTCGCCGGGGTGGCCGCCGGACTCGCCTGGGCCCTGCTGGCCGGGTACGCGCGCCGCCTCGCGCCCGACCACCTCCAGGGCAGGGCCATCGCGGTGGTGATGACGGGCATCCCGGTCGCGCTGGCGCTGGGGGTCCCGGCCGGGACCTTCCTCGGGGACACGGTCGGGTGGCGGGTGGCGTTCTGGGTGATGACGGTGGTGGCCGTCGTCCTGCTCGGCTGGATCGCCGTCGCCGTACCGGACAGGCCGGGACAGCGGCGGGAGGGCCGGACGCCCGTACTGCGAACCCTCGGCGTGCCCGGGGTGGCCCCGGTCCTCTTCGTCACGCTGGTCCTCGTCCTCGCCCACACCGTCCTCTACACGTACATCGCCACGTTCCTCGACCGGATCGGCATGGGCGGTTCCACCGACGTCGTGCTCCTCGTCTTCGGCGCCGCCTCCCTCCTCAGCATCTGGATCGTGGGCGTCCACATCCAGCGCCGGCTGCGGGCGCTGACCCTCGGCGCCACGGTCCTGTTCGCCGTGGCGGCCACCGTCCTGGCCGTGGCCGCGGACAGCCCGGCCGCCGTCTACGCGGCGGCGGGGCTGTGGGGCCTCGGCTGGGGCGGCGCCCCGACGCTCCTCCAGACGGCGGTGGGCGAGGCGGGCGGCGACGCGGCGGACGCGGCGCAGGCGATGCTCGTCACCCTGTGGAACGCGGCCACGGCCGGGGGCGGGGTGGTCGGCGGCCTCCTGCTCGACCACCTCGGCGCCGGGTCCTTCCCCTGGAGCGTCCTGGCCCTCCTGCTGCCGGTGCTGGTCGTGGTGGCCGCGGCCCGCGCGCACGGCTTCCCGGCGAGTGCGGAAGCGGAAGCGGAAGCGGAAGCGCGAACGGACGCGCGTACCGGCTGAGGCACGCTGCTCGTACGCGACTTTCTGTGACCTGGATCTCCCTGGGCAACCGGACCGCTCCCCCACCCGGTTGAGCAGGATGTGAAGGAACAGTCATGGACAGAGGTGCGATGGCAAGGGCCGGGCGGTGACAGGGTCGACGCGGGACTTCGAGGAGTTCGTCACCGCGCGTGGGCCCCGGCTGCTGCGCGTCGCCTGGTTGCTGACGGGCGACGCGCACCTGGCGGAGGACCTGTTGCAGACGGTCCTGGCCAAGGTGTGGCCGAAGTGGCCGCGCATCGCGGACGAGAACCCGGAAGCGTACGTACGGAAGGCCCTGGTCAACACCTCGGCGTCCTGGCGCCGGCGCCACTGGCGCAGCGAGGTGCCGCACGACGACCTGCCGGAGGTGATGGCGGCCGACGTCTTCGCGGCGGTCGACCTGGAGCACTCGCTCGCCCTGGCGGTACGGCGGCTGCCTCCCCGGCAGCGGGCGGTGATCGTGCTGCGGTACTTCGAGGACCTGAGCGTCGAGGAGACGGCCAAGGTGCTCGACTGCCGGCCCGGCACGGTCAAGAGCCAGGCCGCGAAGGCGATGCGCGTCCTGCGCGGCGGACTCACCGCGCCGACGCCCTCCCCATCCGCCTCTCCCGCGTCCGCCGCCGCCCCGGCGTCGACCGAGAGCGGTGACCGATGACGCGCTCACACCCCGAGGGGTACGACCCCGGCGACCGCGACGCCGCCTCCCCCGTACCGGACACCACGCACGGCGAGCACGAACTGCGTGTCCTCCTGGAGCGCGCCACCCCCCACCTGGGCGCGCCCGCCGGGCGGATGGCGCAGGTACGGCGGCGCGTGGTGCGCCGGCGGCGGCGCCGAGCCGCGCTGGGGGCGGCCGTGACGGGGGTCGCGACGGTCGCCGTACTCGTCACGTTCCTGCGCCCGTTCGCGCCCGGCGAGGCGGCCGCCCCCGCTCCCGTCGGGTCGTCGCTGCGCGGCGGCCCCGCGGCCACCGACAGCCCGGAGTCCACGAAGCCGCCCACGTCCTCCCCCACCCGCGCCCCGAAGAACGCCTCCGGCCTGCCGATCGCCGGCTTCGCGGACCTCGGGCTGAAACTGACCCTCAGCACGGGGTGGACCTACGGGAGAGTGGCGGCAGGGACGCCGTCCCCCACCGACTTCGTCACCAACCAACCGCTGGTGGCCCGCGACACCTGCCCGGCCGGGGGCACCGGCCTGTACGCGTGCGCGCCGGTCGCGACCCCGCTCCGCGACGACGGGGTGGTCGTCACCTTCGTGAAGACGAACAAGCCGCACCTTCCGTACGGGGACAAGAAGGACGCCTTCACCTTCGACAAGCCCGTCCCGGCCGGCGACAGCTGCCGTCTCCTCGGCGGCGACCAGGAGTTGACCGGCTGGGGACAACCCCGGACCGCCGACAACAACCGGCTGATCGCGGTGGACGCGTTCATCTGCCTCCGGAAGCCGACGGCCATGACGGTCCTCGTCTTCCAGAAGTTCCTGGCCAGGGCGATCGTCTACCCGCCCAGCACCTGAAGCACCCACCTGCTCGGCCGGCCCCACCTGCTGACCGGCCACCTGCCTCCCCGCATCTCTCCCCCCGCCTGCCGACCCATCGGCCGCGAAAGGTAGTTCGAGCCATGCCCGCGACACCCGAGACACCCGCCGCACCCCCGCGCATACGTCCCCGCGTCCATCCCCGCGTCCGTCCCCGAGGACGCACCCGCCCCGGCCTCCACCTCCTCACCCTCGCCGCCGTCACCGCCCTCACCCTCGGCACGGTGACCGGTTGCGGCGGGGCCGCCGGGGCGCGGGACCGGCCGTCCCCGCCGCCCGCCACGACCGCCGCCAAGAACGCCCCCGCGGCCGCCCCCACCCCCGCGGCGGAGACCCTCCCCCGCCAGCTGCCGGGCCTCGGCGCCCGGACCCTGGCCGACGTGCCGGGGAACGCCGGCCAGGTCGTGGTGGTCACCGGCGCGGACAAGAACTCCCCGCGCTCCGAGGCCGTGCTGTACGAACGCTCCCCGGCCGGCTGGCGGGCGGGCGACACCTGGGCCGCGCACAACGCCCTGCGCGGATGGACCGACAACCATCACGCGGGCGACCTGCGTTCGCCGATCGGGGTGTTCGGCCTCACCGACGCGGGCGGCCGCCGCGGCGACCCCGGCACGAAACTCCCGTACGACCGCTCCGGTGCCTTCACCATCGGCGGCACCGGCTTCGAGGGCGAACCGCTCGCGGGCTCCTTCGACTACGTCGTCGCCATCAACTACAACCGGCAGCCGGGCCTCACCCCGCTCGACTGGACGCGCCCGCTGGGCGATTCGAAGGGCGGCGGGATCTGGTTCCACGTCGACCACGGCGGCCCGACCCACGGCTGCGTCAGCCTGTCCGAGGCGCACATGAAGGACTTGCTGCGCACCCTCGACCCGGCCCGGCACCCCGTGGTGGTCATGGGCGACGCCACGTCCCTGGCACGCTGACGCACCACGCGCGGACCCCTGGGCGGCGGTGCGGCCCAGGGGTCCGGCGGGTCGGCGGCCCGCGGCGCGGGAAAGCCTCCGCGCCGCCGGTGCGCGGTTCAGCCGCGCGGGAACGCCTCCGCGGCCGGTGTTCGGTTCAGCCGCGCGTGAGGCGGACGGGCAGCTCGCGGTGGCCGTTGGAGATGAACGACTCCTGCGGGCGCAGCTCGGACGCCGGGCCCGCGAGGGCGAGGCCGGGGAAGCGGTCGAAGAGCGCGGACAGGGCGATCCTCGCCTCCACCCGGGCCAGTTCG
Source organism: Streptomyces liangshanensis (assembly GCF_011694815.1). NCBI lineage: Bacteria > Bacillati > Actinomycetota > Actinomycetes > Kitasatosporales > Streptomycetaceae > Streptomyces > Streptomyces liangshanensis. Next base: position 4,345,593 of record NZ_CP050177.1, on the reverse strand, counting down.
GCCCCGAGGCAGTAGTGGACGCCGAAGCCGAAGGCGAGGTGTTCCTTACGGGTGGTACGGGTGACGTCGAAGCGCTCCGCGTCGTCCCCGTGCACCGCCGGATCGCGGCCCATGGCCCCGTAGTTCATGACGATCGGCTCGTTCTGACGGAACGTCAGGCCGGTGTCCTCGTCCTCGATGTCCGAGACGGGGAACCGCATCAGCATGCTCGCCAGAGGGGCCTGGTGCCGGAGCGCCTCCTCCACCACGTCGCCCCAGGAGACCCGGCCGTCCTTGGCCATCGCCAACTGCTCCGGGTGGTCAAGGAGATCGGCGATCGCGTGGTCCAGGAGGTTGACGGTCGTCTCGTGGCCGGCGCCGATCAGGAGCAACAGCGTGTCGAGCAGCTCCTGGGGGGCCAGGCCCGTGCCCGTCTCGTCGTCCTTCGCGTTGACGAGGTCGCTGGTGACGTCCTCGCCCGGGTTCCGCTGCTTGACGGCGACGAGGGCCGCCATCTGCTCGTACGCCGCCATCACGCCCGCGACGGCCTCCTCGGGCGTCCGGTCGGTCGCGAACAGGCCGCCCATCGTGGTGCGGAACGCCTCGTGCATCTCCTCCGGCACCCCGAGGAGCGTGTTGACCACCCGGAGCGGCAGCACCCAGGCGAAGCGGGCGCGCAGGTCGACGATCCCCTCCGGGCCGGCGGGCGACGCCTCCAGCTCGTCCAGCAGCTCCGCGACGATGCTCTCGATCGCGGGGGCGAGCGCGCGGACCCGGCGGGCGCTGAACGCCGGGCCGATGAGCTTGCGCAGCCGGGTGTGCTCGTCGCCGTACGCGGACAGGGCGTTGCGTACGTCCACCCAGAGGCGCAGCGGCCACCCCTCGGGTATCTCGCCGCGGATGTAGGCGGGCCAGTGCTGGTGCGCGTCCTTGGACACCCGGTCGTCGGTGAGCAACCGTTTCCCCAGCGCGGTCTCGGTGACCGACCACGCCACCACCCCGCCGGGCAGCTCCACCTGGACGGCGGGGCCGCCGGCGCGGAGCCGGGCGGCCTCGGCGTGGATGTCCGACGCCGCCGGGTCGATGCGGAAGGGGCAGCCGGCCGCGGGGGCGGCGGGGTCGGCGGTGGAGGTGGGCTGGGTGTCCATCAATGCACTCCAGGGTGTGGTGCGGCGAGTGGAACCACGGCGGGGTGGACCACCGGTAGGGCGGTCCAGCCGGAGTGGAAGGTGCCGGGCCTGCGGGTCAGGTCCTTGCGGTCGCAGGCCAGCCTGAGGTCCGGGAGCCGGTCGAGGACTCGCTCGACGGCGGTCTCGGTGATGATGCCCGCCAGGTCGGGCGCGGGGCAGCCGTGGACGCCGGCGCTGAACGCCAGGTGCGCGCGGTTGCCGGCCCTGCGGTGGGTCGCGCCGTTCAGGGCGGGGTCGGAGTTGGCGGCGGCGAAGCTCACCAGGATCGGCACGCCGGGCTCCAGCCGTACCCCTTCGTACGTCTCCGTCCTGCGCGCGTACAGGGGCGAGTAGTTGGCGAGGGGCGGGTCCTCCCAGAGCACCTGGTCCATCGCCTCGGCGACCGAGTGGACCCCTTCGTACACACTGCCGCTGAACCGCTCGTCGTCGATCATCAGCAGGAGGGCGTTGGCGATCAGGTTCGAGCTGGGGGTGGTCGCGGCGCCGATGACGAGCAGGATCTGCTGGATCATCTCGACGTCGGTCAGCTGGGCCGGGTGGGTGAGCAGCCAGGAGGTCGCGTCGTTGCCGGGCTCGGCGCGCTTGAGACGGGTCAGTTCGAGGCAGGCCGTGGCGACCTCGGCGCTGGCCTCGGCCGCGTCGGCCCCGGCGTCGAAGAGCCGGCCGATCGCGAGGATGATCCGGCGGCCGAGGTCGGGCGGGCAGCCGAACAGCTCGATGAGCACCTGCATCGGCAGCGGGTCGGAGAAGTCGGCCACGAGGTCGAACTCGGCGCGCGGCGCCATCGCGTCGATGAGCGTGTCGGCGATCCGGGTCACCGTCGCCACGAGCGCGTGGGTGTCGATCAGGTCGAGGGTGTCGGTGATGGACTTGCGCAGCCGGGTGTGCGGCATGCCGTCCATCCACAGCGCGTTGTCGCGCGGCTCCATCATGGCCGCGGACGGGGTGCCCGGCGGGACCTGCCCGGTGCGCAGCGCCACCCAGTGGCGGGGATCCTTCGCGAACTTGTCGGGGGTGTTGCGCAGGAGGTGGAGGGCGGCGCGGTACGTGGTGGTGAGGTACCCGTACATCCCCTCGGCGATCTCGACCGGCACGATCGGGGCCGTCGCGCGGAGCTTGTCGTAGGTGGCGTGCGGGTCGGCGCTGAACTCGGGCCCGTGGATGACGGGGAGTTCGCCGAGCTCACCGGCCGCCGCCTGCGCGGCGAACGGGCAGCCGCCGGGGGGTACTTGGGCCGGCGCCTGGGCCGGGACGGAGGCCGGGGAGTCGCTCGCGAGGGAGCCGAGGGGGGCGGCGGGGGCGGGAGCCGCGGCGGGTGCCGGTGCGGCCTCTGCCTCGGCCGCTCGGGAAGCTTGCGTACCGGCCGCCGGGGAGTCCGGGGTGACGGGCGCCGGGGAGTCCGGGGTGACGGCCGCCGGGGTGGCGGCCTCGGAAGAGTCCGGGGTGACGGGCGTGGTCATCGTGCGGGCTCCGGGGTCAGGGTGAGGAGGTGGGTGACCAGTTCGACGAGCGCGTTCTTGGCGCTCGCGTGGTCGCGGGCGTCACAGATCACCAGCGGCGTCTCCGGCGCGAGGTCCATCGCGTCGCGGAGCTGCGGGAGTTCGTACGTCGGAGCGCCGTCGAAGAGGTTGACCGCGACCGCGTACGGCAGGCCGAGGTCCTCCATCAGCCCGAGGACGGGGTAACTGTCCCCGAGCTTCCGCGTGTCGGCCAGCACGAGAGCGCCGAGGGCGCCGCGCGACAGGTCCGCCACGACGGACCAGAAGCGTTCCTGCCCGGGCGCCCCGAACAGGTACAGCACCAGGTCCTCGCTGAGGTTGAGCCGCCCGAAGTCCATCGCGACCGTCGTCGTGGTCTTGCCCGGCACCCCGCTGAGGTCGTCGGTGCCCTCGCTCGCGGTGGTCATCAACTCCTCGGTGAGGAGCGGCCGGATCGCCGACAACGTTTTCACGTACGTCGTCTTCCCGACCCCGAAGTGGCCCGCGACCAGGATCTTGACGGCCGTCTCGTCGCCGCGCAGATGGGTGCCGGCGGCGGATTCAAAGCGCTTGGAGTCCAGCAAGGACCGCCTCCAGGATGTCTCGGTCGAGCGTCCGCGCCGTCAGGATCGTCGACCGGGTGGTGATGTGACCGCTCTCCATCAGATCGGCGAGGACGATCCGCAGCACACTGAGCGGCAGTTCGAGATGGCTCGCGATCTCGGCCACCGAAAGGGCGCCCTGACCGCAGAGGTTGAGCACCCCGCGCTGCTCCGGGGTGAGTCCGGCGCGGGAGAGGTCGCTCTGGAGGATCATGACGAGGGTGACCGCGTCGAACGTGTTGCGGCTGGGCGCGGACCGGCCCCCCGTGACGACGTAGGGGCGCACCAGGCCGCTGCCCCGGCCCTGCCGGGCCGGCGGGGTCACGAGCCGGCGCCCGTCACGACCCGCGAGGCGATGCCCAGTTGCTGGCCGAGCCGGTCGACGGTCTCCTCCATCGCGTACGACACGTTCTCGACGTCCGCGTCCCCGTCGGCGGAGAGCGCGAGGTAGGAACCGTCCCCGGCGGCCATGGCGAAGAGGTAGCCGCCGCGGTACTGGATCATGGTCATCTCCCACGCCCCCTCGCAGTCGGCGAACTCGGCCGCCTCACGGCTGAGCGCCTGCATGCCGGAGACGGCGGCCGCCATGCGGTCGGCCATGTCGCGCTCGACGCCCTCGGAGGCGGCGGACATCAGGCCGTCGGAGGACAGCAGGATCGCGCGGAGCGTGTGGGGGGTCCTGAGCAGCTCGTCCAGAATCCAGCCGAGGTCACCCACCTTGGAAACTGAGTTCGTCATGGGTCAGTCGTCCTCTCGTTCTGATTCCGAAGTACGGCGGTCTTGTGCGTTGCGGACGCCCCGGGCGAAGGCCCCGACATTGCGGCTGGTCCGGACGGGGGGCGCGGGGACGGTGCGTTCTTCGGGGAGCGCGCGTGCGGTGGTACGGCGACGGCGCTGCGGGAGCCCGTCGGCACGGAGGAGCGGTTCGTCGGCGTCCTCGGCCCCGGGGGCGGACGTCGCCGCCACGTCGGCGGGCTCGGTGGCCTTCCCGTCGGCCTCGGCCGCCCCCGCCGCCCGCTCGTCCCCGGTCCGGCCGTGCGGCCGCGCGCGGGGCTCCTCGCTGTCGACGGTGACCAGCAGGGCCGACGGCAGGAAGAGCCCGGCCCGTACGCCGCCGTAGATGGACTCCTGGTCGACGCTGACCCGGAACCCGTACCGCTTCGCGAGCACCCCCACCACGGGGAAGCCGAACTTGGGCCGGCTGCCCAGCTGGGTCAGCCGGACCTCCTCCTCGCCCGTCAGCAGCCGGGCCGCCGCCTCCTTGGCCTCCGGCTTGAGGCCGACCCCGGAGTCGTCGATCATCACACTGACCCCGTTGTGGGCCTGGACGAACCAGACCTGCACGTCGGAGCCGGGCTCGGAGTGGCGGGCCGCGTTGTCGAGCAGCTCGGCGATCGCCAGGACGACGGGTTCGACCGAGCCGCTGACCACCCCGTACGCGGGCTCGCCGGTGATCTTGACCCGGTCGTAGTCACGGATCTTCGACACCCCGCCGCGTACGACGTCGAGCAGCGGCGAGTCCCGGCGCTGGCGGCCGGGCCAGGAGCCGGTCAGGACGTTCACGGCCTGGGCGCGGCGCACGAGCTGGCTGCTCGCGTGGTCGATGTCGTTGGCGTCGGCCAGGACGGCCGGGTCGTGGTGCCGGCGCAGCATCGCGTCGATCGCGTTGGTCGTGTCGTTCAACAGCCCCTGCATGGACCGGGTCACGGTGGACACGGCGGCCTTGGCGCCGTCCTCGGCGCGCCCGGTGGCCTGGGTGGCCACCTCACGGAACTGCTGGAGCACCGCCTCGTGCGTGGCGAGGAACGGCGTCCCGGCCAGGGCCGGGTGGAACGCGGCGGGTACCCCGGTGTCCCGTCCCTGCCAGATGCCCCGGACCAGCGTCGGGACGCGCGTGTGGACCAGGTGTCTGGCCTCGGCGTCGCGGATGTCGATCTCGCGGCGGAGGGCTCTGATCCGTTCCTCGGCGTCCCGTGCGGCCAGGCGGTACCGACGGATCAGCACCCCGGATCCGACCAGGACGACGGCGAGTATCAGCGCCCAGAACAGCGGGTCCTGTGGGGAGGGAGTCACAGGCGGATACTACCGATCACCGTGTCGCGCATGAAGCGCGAGCGGCGGGCGTTCCTGTCATCTTCCTTGCTGATGTACACAGTTGAGTGGTCGCCAGGTGACGGAGAGTCAGTACGGCCTTCTCGCGGGGCCCCGCGGAGCCCTGAGACCCTCCTCCCCCTCCTCCCCCTCCGGCGCTTTCGGCACCCGACGCCCGAAAGGGGTTCTGCCGGACCCCCGGTGCGCCCGACCCCCGGTAGGCCGGACCCCCGGCGGAAGTGGCCCCCGTACCGCCCTGCCGGGGCCGCCCGCCGGTGGTTCGCTGGAAGTGCGGCACCTCCGGGAGCACGGCAGGCGCGGCACCCCCGCAGCGGCAGAAAGGCACCACCATGACCGAGCACGCCCGTATCACCACCCCGTTCGACGCACGGTCCACGGCGGCCGAGGTGATCGCCGGCGTCGATCTCACCGGCCGGCGCGCGATCGTGACCGGCGCGTCCTCCGGCATCGGCGTCGAGACGGCCCGCGCCCTCGCCGGGGCGGGCGCCGAGGTGACCCTGGCGGTACGGGACGTCGCGGCCGGTGAGCGTACGGCCGAGGACATCACCGCGACCACCGGCAACAAGAACCTCGCCGTCGCCCCGCTGGACCTCGCCGACCAGGCCTCCGTCGCGGCCTTCACCGCCGCCTGGGACGGCCCCCTGCACGTCCTCGTCAACAACGCGGGCGTGATGATGACACCCGAATGGCGGACGCCGGAAGGCTGGGAGACGCAGTTCGCCACCAACCACCTCGGCCACTTCGCCCTCACCACCGGTCTGCACCCGGCGCTCGCGGCGGCGGACCGGGCACGGGTCGTCGCGCTCAGTTCACGCGGGCACGTGCGGGCCGGGGTGGACTTCGACGACATCCACTTCCTGACCCGGCCGTACGACCCGGTGGTCGCCTACGCCCAGTCCAAGTCGGCCGTCGTCCTGTTCGCGGTCGAGGCGAACCGGCGGTGGGCCGCGGACGGCATCACCGTCAACGCGGCCCACCCGGGCCCGATCCTGTCGAACCTGACCCGGCACATGAGCAAGGCGGACCTCGACGCGGCGGTGGCCGCGGAGGGCGCGTTCAAGACGCCGCAGCAGGGCGCGGCCACCGCCGTCCTGGTCGCGACCTCACCGCTGGTCGAGGGCGTGGGCGGCCGGTACTTCGAGGACTGCGAGGAGGCCGTGCGCTACGTACCGGGGGACGCGCCCGGCGGGGTCGCGGACCACGCCCTGGACCCGGAGGCGGCGGCGCGGCTGTGGCGGGTGTCGGAGGAGATGATCGAGTCCTCGCAGGCGTCACGATCGGCGTAACGCGCACCGGTTATAGCCTCGACGCCATGATGGTCTGGCTGAACGGCGCCTTCGGGGCGGGCAAGACGACCACGTCGAAAGAGTCCGTTCCCGTCAGGGACTTCCAGGAGTGGACGCCGTGGCGCGGCCTCGTCGTGGAGGCCGCCGCCCAGGTGCTCGACTACGTGGGCGGCACCCTCGTCGTACCGCAGACGGTCCTCACGGCGGCGTACTGACCGGAACACCCTCACCACCCGCATCCGCACGGACACCGCCCCCGAGAGCGCCTCGGCCCTACGGTGGCGGCTCGACCACCTCACGCCGTACGAGGAGGCGCTGCCCTGGCTGCGCCGCGAGGCCACGGTCCTGGACACGACCCACGTACCACCGGAGGCCGTGGCCCGCACGATCGCCGAGACCGTACGGACCACCAGCACCCCGCACCAGAACCCCACCCCCTCCCCCGCCGTTCAAGCGCCCAACTCCCCCGGCAGCGCGAGGTGATGCACGATGTCCAGTCGCGAGACCGCGCGCGTCAGCGCCACGTACAGCTGGTGCAGCCCCCGCGCCTCCGCCCCGGCGATCGCGGCGGGCTCGACCAGGACGACGTGGTCGTACTCCAGGCCCTTCGCCTCGCTCGCGGGGAGCACGGTCACCCGGGCCGCCGTGGCGCCGAGTTCGTCCGCCGCGGCCGTGGCGACGCCGGCCGCCGCGAGGGCCGTACGGAGCCGCGCCGCCTCCGGGCCGTCCGCGATCACCCCCACCGACCCCTCGCGCGCGAGCGCCGCCCGTACCGCGCGTACCACGGCGGACAACAGCTCACCGCCCCCGCCTACCTGACGGATCGTCAACTCCCCGTCCGAGCGCAGGGATCGTGACGGAGGTACGTCCACGTCCAGCGCCCCCAACAGCCGGTTGGCCAGCTCCACCACCGCACCCGGCACCCGGAAGCCGACGGTCAGCGGCACCACCGCCGCCTCCGACCGGCCCAGATGCGCGAGGAGTTCGGGCCACGAGCGCGCCGCCCACGGCGTCGTGCCCTGGGCCAGGTCGCCCAGCACGGTCAGCGAGCCGAACTCCGCGCGGCGCGCGATCGCGCGGCACTCCATCGGGGACAGGTCCTGCGCCTCGTCGATCACCACGTGGGCGTATCCCTCGGGACGCTCGATCAGGCCCGCGAGTTCGTCCAGCAGCACCAGGTCGGCCGCCGACCAGGGCAGCGTCCTGGCGGTCCGCGCGGACGGCACGCTCCGGCGGGGGCGGTGGACGGCCCGCTGTTCCGCCGGGTCGAGGACGCCGTCGCACGGCCCGCCCGGCACCCCCGGATCCGCGAGCAGCCCCGCGAGCACCTCCTCCGGGGTGGCCTTCGGCCAGACCCGGTCCAGGTACGCCGTGACGCCCCGCGAGGCGCTCACCTGCCGCACCCACCGCGCGGACCGCGGCCCCGCCCGGCGTTCCGCCTGGAGCTGGAGCGCCCGGACCGCCCGGCTGCGGACCCGCTCCCGCCCGGTCGCGTACGGCGGGGCCTCGGCCCGTACCGCGTCGACGATCCCCTCCAACTCCCCGACCCCGAGCCGCCATCGGTACGAGCCGTCCGGGACGGTGAGCGGTTCGACGGGCGCCGACACCCTCCCGTACAGCGCCCGGCGCAGCACCTCCGCCATGCGGGCGTCGTGCTTGACGGCGGCGGCTTCCGCCGAGTCCTCCGTACGCACCGCATGGCGAGCGATCTCGTCGCGCACGGTCGACTGCCGGACGCCGATCTCGCCCAGGGCGGGCAGCACTTCGGAGATGTACGCGAGGAACGTGCGGTTGGGGCCGAGGATCAGCAGTCCGGCGCGCTGGATCCGCTGCGGGTAGGTGTAGAGCAGGTACGCGGCCCGGTGCAGGCCGACGGCGGTCTTCCCGGTGCCGGGGGCGCCCTGGACGCACACGGAGCGGCCGAGTTCGGACCGTACCAACTCGTCCTGCTCGGGCTGGATCGTGGCCGCGATGTCCCGCATGGGGCCGACGCGGGGGCGCTCGATCTCTCCGGCGAGGATGGCGCCGGAAGGCGCGGCCCCGCCAACAGGACCACTCCCCTCCTCCCCCTCTGTCGCGAAGTACTCGTCCTCCAGGCCGGTCAGGTCCTCCGGCTCCCCCTTGCTCCACGGCGCCCAGCCGAACCGCCGCCGGACGGCGACGCCCTGCGGGTCGCTCGCGCTCGCCCGGTAGAAGGCGCGCGAGACGGGCGCCCGCCAGTCGACGACCAGGGGCGGGGCGGAGGGGTGTTCGCTGATCCGGCGGCGGCCGATGTGGTAGCTCTGCCGGCTGTGATCGCCCGCGGCGGCGTCGAAGTCGAGGCGCCCGAAGAAGAGCGGACTGTCGGGTTCGAGGCGCAACTCCTTGGCGCGGCTGCGCAGATGGCGCCCGAGCACCTCGGCGTCGGCGCCGGACGCGAAGGCGTTCTCGCCGGTGACGACCTGCTCGGCCGCGTCGTCGACCATGCCGGTCAGGGCGGTGCGGCAGGTCTGGTGGTAGGTCCGTTCGCGGTCGAGTGCGCGGGCGAGGTCAGGATCGGGGGCCGTCATTCCACCAAGAATAACGCAACCGAGTCACATATTTTACTGAGCTTCACCCGGCTCGTCCGGCAGCCCGGTGCGCAGCCGCCCGAACGCCAGCTCGGCCGCGGCGACCGCGTCCGGGTACACGTCGTCGGCGCTCTCACCCGCCGCGACGCGCCGCCAGTTCTCCAGCGCGAGGACCCGCAGCACGGCGATGACCTGCCCCGCGCCGAGCGCCCCCTCGATCCCGCCCCCGAGCGCGGCGGCCAGCGCGGCCTCGCTGCGCTGCTGGTACCCGGCCATGCGGGCGACGAGGCTCGGCGTCCCGTACAGCAGCCGGTGGAACGCGAGCACCTGCGGATGGTCACTGAGCCCGGTGACGGGGTCGCGCCGCACGAGCCCGTCGAGGAGGTGGCCCAGCAGCGCCTGGAGCGGCCCGGTGCCACCGGGCCGGCCGGCCACGACGCGGGCGGACTCGTCCTCGTGGTCGGCGAAGCGGTGGAGCGCGAGGTCTTCCTTGGCGGGGAAGTAGCGGAACAGGGTCGGCTTGGAGACCTCCGCGGCGGCGGCGATCTCGGCGACGGAGACGCGGTCGAAGCCCTTGGCGAGGAAGAGGGTGATGGCGGTGTCGGAGATGACCTGGTACTGCCGCCGCTTCTTGCGCTCACGCAGCCCGGGGGTGTGCTCGTGCATGCACCCGAGGCTACGGCGTCCCCGCCACCTGTCCTCAATCGCCGGACGGGCTGGATGGGGCCCGTTGCCCGTGCGGGTCAAGGACGTCCTCAAACGCCGGACGGGCTGAAAGAAAACCCCCGGAGCGGGCGGGTTGTTTGGGCGTGCGCCTGGAAGGGGGGCGGGCAGGGGTCGTGTCCGGAACGTAGAGCGTGTTTTGTGTCGCGTGACGGGCGTTACCGCAAACAACTGGTTGCGCGCGACGTAAAACATGCAGTGCAGGACATGGCCCCTGCCCGACCCCCGGCGACAACCCTCAGTCGAAAGACGGCCCGCAGCGGGCACAATCAAGCCCGTCCGGCGATTGAGGACAAAGCAGTAACCCGCACCGGCCGCTCAGAAGATGTCCGGGCACCAAGGCCGCCGAGACGTACAGAACAACACGTCCATCCGGGCCGCCGCACCCGGCGTCTCCTCCGTCAGGGCCCCGAGCGCGGACAGCACCAGCGCCGACTCGTCACCCAGGTACAGCGCCCCCAACTCCCTTACATCCAGCACCACATCGGGCGACACCGTCGTCGGGGTGCACGTCGCGGAGGCGTCGCCAGTCCCGGAGGCGTCCAGGCGGAAGCGGCCGGAGGCCAGGCCCGTACCGTCCACGACCTCCAGGACCAGTGAGCCGGGCACCGCGTACGTACGGGCCTCCAGGGCGCGTACGACATCGAGGATCCGCACCCACAGGTAGTCCGCGTTCGTGACGACGCGCGCCGCGCGCGGGTCCGGCAGGAAACGCGTCACCAGGTCGTCCGGAGCGCGGTGCCCCGTCCGCACCGTCGCGATCCAGTCGATGGAGCAGACGTACTGCCACAACGCGCGCTCCGCCGCCGGCGTCAGCGCGATCAGGCTGTGCACCGACGCGGTGCACAGCGGCGTCTTGGAGTCGCCCCACGCGTCGTCGGACGAGTAGCGGACCAGGCCTTCCGGCTCGCCCGCCGCCGAGCGGTACACGGCGTAGTACGGCTCGGTCCTCGGCAGGACCGCCGCGTCCAGCCCCGTCTCCCGGCGCCACCAGCGCTCGTCGCGGTCGATCGCGCCCGGCTGGGTGACCCGGAACCGGTCGTGCAGTTCGGGGCCGATCTTCCGTACGTCGGCGATGTCGACCAGGTCGATCCTGCCGCCGTCGTCCGGGCCGGACCTGCGAGGGTCGAGGCCGGTACGCGCCACGTCGATCGCCCACTCCGTGACCCATGTCGCGGGACCGAAGCCGAACCGCCCGTAGATCGGGTACTCCGCCGCGATCAGCGTGGCCACCGCGTCGCCGCGCTCCTTCGCCTCCGCCAGGTCCGCGCCCATCATCCGGCCGAGGAGTCCGCGCCTGCGGTGGGTGGGGGTGACGGTCACGTTCGAGATCGCGTCGGCCGCCAGCGTGGCGCCGCCGACGACGGTCAGCTCCTGGGCGAACGACCGGAACGTCGCGACGCAACGCCCCTCGTCGAAGGCGCCCCGCGTACGCTCCAGGTCGGAATTGGCCCGGCGCGACGCCACCACCTCGTCGGACGAGACGGGCGGCCGCAGGAACCCGGTGTTCAGGGCGCGGTGCCAGTCGGGAAACTCGGCGTCGGTGACGGTACGGACCTCAAGGCTCATGAAACGCACGCTATGCCGTTCACCCATTCAGCCGCACACCCATTTCCCCCGAAGAAGCCCCCACCGGGGAGACCGCGCAGCCCGTGGGGCCGTGGGGCCGTGGGGCGAGAACGGCCCGGCGGCGTCGCCCGGCACCCGGGCCCGAGCGGGGGCCGGGCCCGAGCCGCCAAGCCCAGAGGGCGGGGCCTAGTCCGGGCGCCAGGACCTTGCCCCGGGTCCCGGGTCCCGGGTCCCGGGCGCCGGGGGGCCAAAGACCGGGGCCCGGGCCCAAACCCGCAGTCAGGGCCGACCCACCGCCCCCCACGCCCAGGCCCCCGCCAGGCACCTCCTCAGAACGCCGCCCGCACCACCCCCACCTCCGCGCCCCCGCCCAGCAGTGGCGCGTGGCCGATCCGGTCGCGGGCCTCCGCCGTGACGCCCAGCAGTTCCAGGGCCCGCGCCAGCACCGGGCCCAGCGCGCGGATCCCGCCGTCGTCGATCTTGAACGCCAGCGCGCGGCCGTCCGGCAGCGCCACCGCCTGGACCGCCTCCGCGCCCATCTTGGACAGCGCCCCCGGCACCCCCCGCATCAGCCAGGTGTCCGGCCGGCGCGTCCCCGCCACGTACTCCGGGTGCGCCCGCATCGCGTCCGCCACCCGCCGTTCCGCCGTGCCCGGCGCGGCGAGCACGAAGTGGCGGAAGGAGCGGGCGAGACCGGTGAGGCTGATGGCCATCAGCGGGGCGCCGCACCCGTCCGTACCGACCGCCGAGACCCGCTCCCCCGACGCCTCCTCGACCACCGTGTGGACCAGCCGCTGGAGCGGATGGGCCGGGTCCAGGTAGGTGTCGGTCGGCCAGCCGTTCAGGACGCACGCGGCCAGCATCGCCGCGTGCTTGCCCGAGCAGTTCATGACCACCCGGTCCCGCACCCCGCCCCCGGCAAGAAACGTTTCTGCTTCCACCGGGTCCAGCGGCAGGTCCGGCGGCGTCCGCAGATCGGCGGCGCTCAGCCCGTGCTCGGCGAGCATCTTCCGTACGAGATCGAGGTGGAACCCCTCGCCCGAATGGCTCGCCGCGGCCAGCGCCAACCGCTCGCCCGCCAGGTCCAGCCCCGCCCGCAGCACCGCCGCCGCCTGCATCGGCTTGTTGCTGGAGCGCGGGAAGACCGGGGCCCCGGGGTCGCCGAGCGCGAACTCCACCCCGCCGTCCGCGTCGAGCAGCACCAGCGTCCCGCGGTGATGCCCCTCGATGAATCCGGACCGTACGACCTCGGCGAGGACCGGCGGCGCCTCCCGGGGGTCACGCGGGGATACGGCGGGGGCGGCGCCCGGTGGTACGGCGGGGGTGCGAGAGGTCATCGTCGGCCTTCCGTGCGGGTACGGGACCGGCCGACGCGGCCTCGTGAGCCCAGGGCCTCGTGAGCCCCGGACCGGCGGACCGGCGAACCCTCGCCGGCCGGCCGGTCCTACGTCAGCAGGTCGTCCACTTGTGCTTCCCCGTCACGGTACCTGCGGGCGATCTCCCCGATGCAGTCGTCCGCCGTGCGCTGGAGCTGGTGACGGCGGCGCGAGATCTGCTGCTCGTTGCGTACCAGCCGCCCCATCGCGGCGTGCAGCTCGTCGTCCGTACGGGCCTCCAGGTCCGACAGCTCGACCTCGGCGAGCGTCTCCGCCGCCAGCAGCCGGTACTCCTCGCTGCGCGGGGTGGAGAGCGTCACGTGCCGGGCGGAGGAGCGGTGCCGGGAGGGCGCGTCGGCGAGGATCTCGGACAGCCGGTCCACCACGGACGTCCCCGGGGCCCCCGGGGCCCGGTCCAGCACCGGCGTCTCGGGCGGCGCGGTACGGCGGGCCAGCTCGGCCCGCAGGATGTCGATGCGCCCCTGGAGCAGCCGGCGCAGGTAGCTGAGGTCGGCCTCGTCGCGCTGCGAGTCGCGGCGCAGCGCGCGCAGCTCGGGCAGCCTGAGGACGGTGAAGTCGTACGGCCGGGGGGCGGGCAGGACGCCCTCGCCGCCGGTCCGCTGGACCGGGGGCCGTACGCCCGGGGTGCCGCCGCCGGCCTGCCCGGCGCCCATGACCTGCCCCGTGCCCATGACCTGACCCGTCCCCCTGGCCGGTCCCGCCTGCCCGCCGCCCAGCGGGCCGCCCGCCTGGCCGCCCACCGCCTTGGCCGCGGGGCTGCTGCCCGTACCGCTGGTCGTGCGGGTCCTCGGTACGGGGCCGGACGGCTGCCCGGCGCCAGATGTACTCGTCACGCGTACTCCCCATCCCTCGACCGGTGCGCGAGCGCACCGCCTCCGTGCATGGTGCCACTCATGCACCTGCACGTGCGGGCACTCTGCACCCGTTCGGCCCCCGATAGATTGGTCCTCATGCGAGCGGTGGTGCAGAGGGTCGACGGCGCGAAGGTCTCCGTGGTGACGGACGCGGGGACGGAAACCGTGGGCGAGATCGTCGGTGAGGGCCTGTGTGTGCTGGTGGGAGTCACCCACGAGGACACGGCGGAGAAGGCGGGACAACTCGCCCGCAAGCTCTGGTCGCTGCGGATCCTGGAGGGCGAGAAGTCCTGTTCGGACGTGAACGCCCCGCTCCTGGTGATTTCGCAGTTCACTCTCTACGGGGACGCCCGCAAGGGCCGCCGCCCCACCTGGAACGCCGCCGCGCCGGGTCCGGTGGCCGAGCCGCTGGTGGACGAGGTGGTGGCGCGGCTGCGGGAGTTGGGGGCGACGGTGGAGACGGGCCGGTTCGGGGCGGACATGCGCGTCTCGCTCACGAATCACGGCCCGTTCACGGTGCAACTGGAGATGTGAGGCGGGAGCTTCAGATGTGAGGCGGGAGCTTCGCCGCAAGCACCCGCCCCGGCACACCGGCTTCGCCGCACCCGCCCCGGCACACCGGCTTCGCCGCACCCGCCCCGGCACACCAGCGACGCCCGCCCACCCCGACCCCCGCGCATCAGGAGGTCGCTCAGACCTCCACCACCGCTTCCTGCGCCGCCGCCGTGTCCCCCGCCATCAGCTCCGCGTCCACCGGCACGTTGCGCTTGACCAGGGCCAGCGCGATCGGCCCCAGCTCGTGGTGGCGGGCCGACGTGGTGATGAAGCCGAGCTGCCGCCCCTCGGCGCCGTCGGCGGCGAGCCTGATCGGCGTGCCGTGCCCGGGGAGCAGGACCTCGCTGCCGTCCAGGTGCAGGAAGACCAGCCGCCGCGGCGGCTTCCCCAGGTTCTGGACGCGCGCCACGGTCTCCTGGCCGCGGTAGCAGCCCTTCTGGAGGTGGACGGCGCTGCCGATCCACCCCAGCTCGTGCGGGATCGTGCGGTGGTCGGTCTCGAAGCCGAGGCGCGGCCGGTGGTTCTCGACGCGCAGCGCCTCGTACGCGAGGATCCCGGCCAGCGGGCCGTGCGCGGCGGCGTAGGCCTCCAGGCCCTCGCGCGGCAGGAACAGGTCCCGGCCGTACGGCGTCTCCCGTACGGCGGTCCCCTCGGGCACCTCCGCGATGGAGCCGGCCGGCAGGTGGACGAGCGCGATGTCGTCCGTACGGTCGGCGACCTCGACGCGGTAGAAGAACTTCATCGACTCCAGGTACGCGACGAGCGCCTCGCGCGTGCCCGGTTCGACGTGCGCCCAGGTGGTCGCGCCGTCGTCCACGAGGTAGAGCGCGTGCTCGATGTGGCCGTTCGCGGAGAGGACCAGCGCCTCGGTCGCCTCGCCCGGCGCCAGTTCGCTGACGTGCTGGGTGAGCAGCAGGTGCAGCCAGGCGAGCCGGTCGTCGCCGGTGACCGTGACGACGCCGCGGTGGGAGAGGTCGACGAGTCCGGTGCCGTCCGCCAGCGCGCGCTGTTCTCGGAACAGGTCGCCGTAGTGGGCGGCGACCCCTTCGTCCGATCCTTCGGCGGCGACGGCTCCGGGCAGAGACAGCAGGGGGCTCTTCATACCGGTAAGCGTACGACTCGCCGGGACTCGTGTCCGGGGCGAGGGCCAGGGCCTGGTGGCTACGCCCCCGTCTCCCACTCCGTGGCTACGCCTCCGAGTCCGGCGCCAGACGCGCCGCGCAGTCCGCGCAGCGGCCGAAGATCGCGAAGTGCTTCATGTCGGTGGTGAAGCCGTGGTCCTCGCGCAGCTTCCTGGTGAAGTCTGCGGCGACCGCGACGTCCGCCTCGATCACGTTCGTACAGTCCCGGCAGACCATGTGGATGTGGTGGTGGCGGTCGGCGAGGTGGTACGTCGGGGCGCCGTGCCCGAGGTGGGCGTGGGAGACCAGGCCCAGTTCCTCCAGCAGCTCCAGGGTCCGGTAGACGGTGGAGATGTTGACCCCGGAGGCGGTTCTGCGGACCTCGCCGAGGATGTCGTCCGGAGTCGCGTGCTCCAGGGTGTCGACGGCTTCGAGGACAAGCTGGCGCTGGGGCGTCAGCCGGTAGCCGCGCTCGCGGAGGTCGCTCTTCCAGTCGGTGCTCACCACACGC
This sequence comes from Streptomyces liangshanensis, assembly GCF_011694815.1. Classification (NCBI taxonomy): domain Bacteria; kingdom Bacillati; phylum Actinomycetota; class Actinomycetes; order Kitasatosporales; family Streptomycetaceae; genus Streptomyces; species Streptomyces liangshanensis. The sequence continues at coordinate 4,329,667 of NZ_CP050177.1, read as the reverse complement.
CCAGTGTAGGCAGGTGGCGCGGCGGTACGAGGGGTGCTGACGGGACCGCATCGGACAGCCCCGCCGACGCCCACGCCCACGCGGTCCTACTTGAAGAACGCGATGCCGTCGTCCGGCAGGTCACCGAGGTCCTTCGCCCAGGCCGCGACCTGCTCGGGGGTGACGACCTTCTTGAGGTGCGCGGACATGTACGGCCGCAGCGGCACCTCGGGCGTCGCCTTCTCGCCGACCCACATCAGGTCGCTCTTCACGTAGCCGTAGAGCCGCTTGCCACCGCTGTACGGGCCGGCGGCGGCGGTACGGGCCACCGCGTCGGTCACCAGGTCGATCTGCGGCTTCTGGTCGGCCAGCTCGCCGTACCAGATCTCCACGACGCCCTGGTCGCGGACCATCACAACCTCGACCTTGCGGTCCTTGTCGATGCGCCAGAAGCCGGACTCCGACTCGATGGGCCTGAGCTTGTTGCCCTCGGCGTCGAGCGCCCACGTGTGCGAGACGTACTCGACGAAGTCCCGGCCGTCGTGGCTGAACGTGACTTCCTGGCCGAAATTGGCCTTCTCGTCACCGGGGAAGTCGAACACGCCGACGCCCTCCCAGCGGCCGAGGAGGAAGGCCAGGGGGACGAGGTCCGGGTTCAGGTCGGACGGAATCTCGATCATGAGCGGCTCAGGCGATCTGTAGAGGGCAGAGGCGGTGAAGGGCGACGGGGCGGGGCCGGGTCCGGATCCGTGATCCGGACGTCAGCGCTGGCCCTGGTAGAGCTTCTTCACGGTCAGGGCGGAGAAGGCGAGCACGCCGACGCAGACCAGGACCAGCAGGGCGGTGAAGACGTCCTCAAGCACGGGGTGCTCCTCGGAGAGCGATGGACGGTACGGACCGGGCCCCAGCCTAATGGGTGGCGGCCCGGCCCTCTCCCCGAGGTCCCTGGGGTACGGGAGGGGTGGGCCGCTCAGCCGAGCAGCTGATTCTGGAGGATCACGGTCTGGTAGAAGGGCGCGGACGGGGCGCCGCCCTTCTTCTGGTGGAAGACCAGCGCGACGGTGTCACCGGCGACGATGTACGCCTGCCGGACCTGTATGTCGTTCTCGCCGTACGGCTTCGTCTCCTCGAAGACGTAGGTGGTGGTTTCCGGCACATCCGAGTTGCCGGTCCAGTGCTCGTCCAACGTGTCGGCCGGGGACTCGTTCAGCGGCGTGCGCGTGACCTCTCCCCTCTCGGTCCGCTCCTGCTGATACGCGTCGGCGAACGCGACCGACCGGAACTGCAGCAGATAGACCCGTGAGACCGTGCCGTCCGGCATCGTCCAGCCGCGCGCCGCGATGTGCCGTACGCCGTAGTCGCGCAGCGAGGTCCGGAGGGCGGAGCGGTGGCCCTTGTTGTACTCGGACAGGTACTGCTCCGAGCTGACCCAGCCCCCGGCCAGCTTCTTGTCCACGACGGCGCCCTGGGGGGCGGGCAGCAGCAGTTCGCGCAGGTCCGCGTAGTGGATCTCCCCGGCGTTGCCCGTGGTGAACGGGCGCGGGGACCCGGCGGGCAGCGCCGGGAGGGTGAGCTTCGGGTACGCCCACCGGCCGTCGCTCCGGGTGGACAGCCCGGGCACGTCGCCGCGTTCCGGACCGCTGACACCGAACGCGGTGCCGGCGCCGAGGGCCGCGAACGCGAGCACGGCGGCCGTCCAGCGGGCGAGGGCCCGCAACGCGGGGCGGGCCGGCCTGGGGGTGGCGGGCGGCGGGGTGGCGGTCGGCGGTGGGGTGAGGGGCAGCGGCGGGGGCACGATCTCTCCCGGCTGCTCCGGCACGCCCTGCTCCGGACGCGGGGGCACGATCTGCTCGGTCATACGTACTCCCCCGGGTCCGCGATGTGGTCGAGCTGTTCCTTCAGCAGATCCGCGACGGCGGTGTCCCTGAAGGTGTACGGGCCGTACGCCACGACAGAGATGACCAGGTCGCCGTCGTACGCAAGACACTGCATCGCCGAGAGGCTCTCGGCGCTCTCCTCGTCCCCCTCGGGAACGAGCATGCACGTGGCGTCCTTCTTGTGGCCCTCGACGTCAGGCCCCTTCTCCCCCGCGTCCATGAGGCGGGCCTGCCGGGTGAACGCGGACTTGACCAGGGCGGGATCGCGCAGCTGCTGAAGGGAGATCTGGACCACCAGGTCGTCCGCGTACGCGGTGTACGTACGCAGGGCGATGCCCTTCACACCGAGCTTGTCGACCGCCTTGTCGAAGCTCCTCCGGGCCGGGCCCGTCAGACCGTCCCCCAGGGACTTCGCCATGGCCGTCGCCGCCCGGGCCGAGAAGTGGCTGTCGTTGCCGTCGCCCCCGATGTCCGGTCCGAGGCGGTAGCCGTCGGGGACGGGCAACAGCTTGCGGCTGAGCTCGTTGTCCGTACGGCCCTTGCCCGCGTGCGCGACGGGGTCGGGGGCCGGCTCGCGGTCGGGCTTCTGCCACACCTCGGTGACGGCGGACCTGTCCGCGTCCTGGACGGTGACGCCGATGTAGCCGACGCCGCCGCCGACCGCGCCGAGGACGAGGACCGCGGGCAGTACGACTCCGAGAAGGCGTCGCGCACGACCGCGGGAGGCGACCGGGAGACCGTCGTTCACCGGCTCGTCCCGGACGGGCTCGTCCTTCACCGACTCGTCGTTCACGGGCTCGTCCTTCACCGGCTCATCGTTCACCGGCTCGTTGTCGTTCACAGGCGCTCCAGTTGCCGCTCGGCCAGGTCGCGGATCTCCGACGCGGCGATCGGCTTGCTGTCGAAGATGTTGATGTCGACCACCACGTCGCCCCGATGGGCGAGGGCGCGGGCGTAGTACGGCAGGAATCCGGCCTCGTGGCGGGCCTTGAACACCCAGTAGTGGCCGTTGGAGCTGTTCTTGATCGGCTCGCCCGGGCCGCCGAGCGACTCGGAGTACGCCGTCTGATCGTCCGCCAGGTCACGTGCCCCGAAGTTCGGACCGGGACCGAACTGCACGAGGTCGATGTTGGTCACGTGATCCCCCGGCTGGTCCCAGGACGTCGCGGCCACCCTGCGGAAGTCGAGCCCGGCCAGGAAGCCGAACATGGCACTCGGCCGCTCCGCCTCGCCCGTGTAGAGGGGGAGCTGCGACCAGCCGTCCACGATGTAGTCCGACGGCGCCTCCCGCACCCCCTCGGGCTTCCCGAGCAACAGCTTGCGCAGGTCTCCGTCCGTCCTCACCTGGCTGTCCTCCTCCGCGGACAGCGCCTTCACCTTCGTCCCCGCCGGCAGCGCCTTCGCGGGATAGGCCAGCCCCGGCTGGGAGAGCGGTGGCAGTGCGGTCGGCGGGCGGTCCGCCTGGATCGTGTATCCGGTCGCCGTACCCGCGACCGCACCGAGCAGCGCGGCCACGCCGACGATCAAGGTGGTACGGCCACGGCGGCGCGGTGGCTTCGGTTCCAACGGAAAGTCCCCTCACACAACATCCGCGTGCGCGTTCCATCGACCCGCACACAGAGCTGACCTGCGAAGGGGCGGCCGGGTTGTGCGGCGGAAGATTACAGTTCGGCTCATGGAAACGGTGAGGACGGCAGAGGCCGCGCAGAAGACCCTTGTGATCAAAGTGACGGCTGGGGCGAACGAGCCCGAGCGCTGTTCCCAGGCCTTCACCGTGGCGGCGGTCGCCGTCGCCAGCGGCGTGCGGGTCTCGCTGTGGCTGACGGGCGAGGCCGCGTGGTTCGCCCTGCCGGGCAGGGCGGCGGAGTTCGAGCTGCCGCACGCCGCGCCGCTGCCGGACCTGATCGAGTCGATCCGGGCGGCGGGGGAGATCACGCTGTGCACCCAGTGCGCGGCCCGGCGTGACATCACGCAGGCCGATGTCCTGGAGGGGGTACGGATCGCGGGCTCGCAGGTGTTCGTCAGCGAGATCATGGCGGACGGCGTGCAGGCACTCGTCTACTGACCCGCGCCGCACACCGTCCGCCCACGCACCGTCCGGCCGCGCGTCCAGCCGCTCAGCGGCGCCTCTTCGCCTTCGTACCGAGATCCGTCCAGGAGTCGTCGTGCCCGTCGGGCTTGTTCGGCTCGTCCTTCGGCTTCTCGTCCCACCAGTGGTCGTCACGGCCGCGGCTGTTGCCGACGATCGCCGCGACGGGCGGGATGACCATGGCCACCACACACATTCCGATGGCCGCCGGGATCGACCAGATCCGCACGAAGGACCAGGCGGAGACGAAGAGGATCAGGCATCCGCCCATGAGCAGGAAATAGCCGCGACGGCGTCGCGTGTACATACGTCCAGCGTACGACCGCGACGCGCCGCGCGTACGGTCCCGGCGGCCCGGGGCGTCAATCGCCGAGAAGGGCGACCGCTTCCGCGAAGTCGGCGTGCGCGGGTACGAAGGACCGCGTCGCGACGAGGAACATCGACCGGTCGGTGAGGGCGCGCGCGAGGCGCGCGGGGTCGTCGGACAGGCGGCGGGCGAGTGTCACCCCCTCGTCGAAGTACGGCGTGAACCGCTCCTCGAACAGGTAGGGCTGGTTGCCGTCACGGGCCGCCGCGCGGACGCCGATCCTGCGTCGGACGTCCACCAGCTCAGGCAGCAGGTCGGCCCCGCGCAGCCGCGCGGCCTCCGCCTCGAGGTCCGGGAGCATGCCGAGGAACCTGTCCCGCACGTCGCCCGACCAGCGCGGCTCCGTGCCGAACGGCGGCATCGGGGACTCGGGGCTCGCGGCGGGTTCGGCCGCCCGCCCCGACAGGACGAACAGCGTGCTCCAGCACCCGAGGAGGCAGGGGTGGCCCGGCTTTCCCGTGGCCGCCAACTCCTCCAGGGCCCCCCATGCCTCTCGCCGGACGCCCGCGGCACCCGCCGCGTCCCCGGCGGCGTCCCGCATCCGGGAGAAGTGGACCAACTCCCAGGTGAGCGTCTCCAGGGCGGTGCGCTGCTGGGCCACCCCGCGCCGCGTCTCCTCGAGACGCTCGCGAAAGACGGCCGACGCGGCGTCGTGCAGCCCGGCGCCCTCCAGGTTCGCCGCCCACCGGACCATGGTCTCGAAGGAGCGCCCCGCGCTCCCGTTCCCGGCGCCCTCTTCGTCGAGCGCCGCGGCCTCCCTGAAGTACCCCTCCTCGGCCAGCACTCTCGCCAGGGGCCCGCTCCGGCCGGCCTCCGCCAGCTCCGCACAGATCGCGCGGCCTTCCGCCCTGCGCCCGAGCGCGAACAGCGAGGCCTGATAGGCGTCCAGGGCCCGCCGCAACCCCTCCTCCCGGCGCGGCGCCCCGGCCTCTGTCCGGCGCGCGGCCCGGGACGCCTCGGCGGCGAGTTCGAGGCCCACCTTCGGATCCCGGCTCCCGTAGCGCAGCGCGAGCAGGGCGTCGACCAGTCCCGGCAGGTACGCCTTCGGACTCACCTCGGCCAACACCCGGTACGCGTCCACCAGTTCGGCCCGGCCCGGCTGCCGGGACCCCAGCAGCAACACACGGGCCCGCAGCACCGCGTCGTGATCGATCGTCACAGTTTCCGTCACCGTTCCCCCAGTCCGCGAATGACGCACGAAGGAGATTCTGAGCGGCACGGAACGGACCGGACAAGCCTCGCGAACTGTGCGTTCCGTCCTACGAAAAACGGCGCTGACCTGTCATGATGAACATGCGTTCACCCCAAATCCACAGACCTGCCCGGCCCCTCGCCCCCTGGTCCCGGTGTCAGTGACGAATGGCAGGGTGCGTCCATGAGCTACGACCTGGCTGTGTGGGAGGGCCCGCGCCCGGCGGACGACGCCCTCGCATCCCGGTGCTTCACCGAGCTGTACGACCGGTACATCGGCGCGCGGGAGCCCGCGGTTCCGCCCGTGGAGCGCATAGCGGCCTTCGTGGCCGCGCTCCTGGAACGGTGGCGGGATCTCACCGCGGACACCGAGGACGAGGACGACCTCTCGCCTTGGTCGACCGGGCCGCTGATCAGCGAGGCCCGCGGCCCGCTGATCTACTTCCCCGTGCGCTGGAGCATGGCGGTCGAGGCATCCGCCCACGCGGCGGAGGTCGCTTCGTCCATGGGCCTCAACTGCTACGACCCGCAGGCACGGCAACTCCGGCCCTGAGAAGGTGACAAGCGTCCGGGATCCGCCGCGGGGAACGCGAACGGCGCGGAGGGCCGCACCCCTTCCAGTGGCGTCCAACCCCCTGGGGTGCGGCCCTCCGGCCGGTCACTACTTTGTCCGTCGACCCATAGGCGTCGACTGTGTCCGTCGCGCGTCGCTCAGACCGCGATCGCGACCTCCGAGAGGCCGCCCGTCTGCGCGACGACCGTGCGGTCCGCCGTGCCGCCGGGGACGAGGGCCCGTACGGTCCATGTGCCCTCGGCCGCGTAGAAGCGGAACTGTCCGGTCGCCGAGGTCGGGACCTCCGCGGTGAACTCGCCGGTCGAGTCCAGCAGGCGTACGTAACCGGTGACGGGCTGGCCGTCCTTGGTCACGGAACCCTGGATGGTCGTTTCACCGGGCTTGATCGTCGAGGCGTCGGGGCCGCCGGCCTGTGCTCCACACATACGTTCAGTCCTTACAGGTCGGGACGGATTACTTGTTGGCGCCGAGCTCGATCGGCACACCCACGAGGGAGCCGTACTCGGTCCACGAGCCGTCGTAGTTCTTGACGTTCTCGACACCGAGCAGCTCGTGCAGGACGAACCACGTCAGGGCCGAGCGCTCGCCGATACGGCAGTACGCGACGGTGTCCTTGGAGAGGTCGATCTGCTCCTCGGCGTACAGCTCCTTGAGCTCGTCGTCGGAGCGGAACGTACCGTCGTCGTTGGCGTTCTTCGACCACGGGATGTTGCGCGCGGTCGGGATGTGGCCGGGGCGCTGCGACTGCTCCTGGGGGAGGTGCGCGGGGGCGAGCAGCTTGCCGCTGAACTCGTCGGGCGAGCGCACGTCGACCAGGTTCTGCGTGCCGATCGCGGCGACGGCGTCGTCACGGAAGGCGCGGATGGCGGTGTTCTGGGCCTTGGCCCGGTACGAGGTCTCGGCGCGCTGCGGCACGGCCTCGACCAGGTCGCGGGAGTCCAGCTCCCACTTCTTGCGGCCACCGTCGAGAAGCTTGACGGAGTCGTGGCCGTACAGCTTGAAGTACCAGTACGCGTAGGACGCGAACCAGTTGTTGTTGCCGCCGTACAGGATGACGGTGTCGTCGTTACCGATGCCCTTCGCGGACAGGAGCTTCTCGAAGCCCTCCTGGTCGACGAAGTCACGGCGGACCGGGTCCTGGAGGTCGGTCTTCCAGTCGATCCTGACGGCGTTCTTGATGTGGTTCTTGTCGTAGGCCGAGGTGTCCTCGTCGACCTCGACGATGACAACCTTCGGGTCGTCGATGTGGGCCTCGACCCAGTCGGCGTCTACCAGGACGTCACTGCGGCTCATGCTGTTCTCCTCCGGGGCAGATACGGCGAGATGGTGCGGGTGGGGCGGGGAGCGGCTTCCGCGCACAGGGCGGGGAGGCCTGCTTACGACGCGTGGGGGGCCCTGACTGAGCACACGAGGGCCCGGGCGATTGCGTTCACGGGAGTGCGGGAGAACCTGAGAGAACGGGCCCGCTCAGAAAGTGCGACAGAGCATGGCGGAAACGCGGCACAGGTCCACTGCCCGCCGCTTCGTGAGGTCCGCCTGTCGCATCATGGTTCCGATCGTAGGTACGTCATGCCGGACATGTCACCGCCGTGTCAAATGGCGAGACGCGATCGTCCGACATGCGAGACGAAATCGGATGACCCCAGGAATCCCGCGCCGCGGCGGTCAAGAGGAGCGACCGGCGGCGTCCGCCCCTCAGCCCGCGAGGGCGACGTTCGTGCCGTTGCCGGAGAAGCGGAGGCCTTCTTCGGTGGCGGTGACCTTGTCCAGGGTGATGCTCGACGGGAGGCCGTCGATCTTCAGGTCGTACGAGTCGACCAGGCCCTTGATCTGGTCGTCCAGGCCGGGGATCGGCAGGTCGCCGACCTCGACGGCCTGGAACGTGGCGGTGTTGCCGCCCTTGAGCGCCGCCGTGCAGTACACAGTGATGTCCTGGCCCTGGAGGGCGCCGGCCACGACGTCGGGGACGGGGATGTCCGCGCCCGCCAGGATGTCGGTCGCCGGGCCCGAGATCTTGACCTGGCCCTTGGCGGCGCGCTCGGCGCCCGCGTAACCGATGGTCGCGCCCTTCGGCGCCGTCCTCGCGAGGTCCGCGTACGAGACGCGCGCCGAGCCGCTGGCCTGTCCGGCCGTGGCGGAGGAGAAGCTGCTGTCGATGGTGACGTCCCGCAGTTCCGCGTGGACGTCGGTCACCTTGACCGTCTGGCCCTCCGCGGTGGCGTCGAGGCTGCCCATGCTGATGTCCACCTGGTCCAGCGAGGAGCCCACGACCTGGGTCAGGAACGGGAAGCCCTTGATGGAGACCGTGGGGGTGGAGCTGAGCCCCTGGCTCGTCCTGATCTTGTCGGCGACCTGCCCCTGGGCGAAGTAGACGGCGGCGCGGTCCGCGGCGACGAACAGCCCTCCGAAGATCACGACGAGTATCAGCAGTATTCGCAGTGCGCGCATTGCTCGGTGTCCCCCACCCTGATTGTTCTCTGTTCGATTCCGGGCCCCCCTGACGACCGTGAGCGTAACCCCGGCCGGAAGCGCTCTCGCCGGAGGGATCGACGTCCGGGGGGAACGAACGGTTCCCGGCCTGTACGGGCGTACACAGGTCACGTACAGGTGGGATACAGGCGGGAGTTGGCGTGGGCGGGGTCTTGGCGGGGCGGGCGTCGGCGGGGGCGGGCGTTCCGTCATCGCGGACCGCCCGCCCCCGCCTCCTCGCTCAGGCCTCGCTCGGACCTCGCTCAGTCCTCGCTCAGGACAGCGCGCGGCCCAGCAGGTACACCGCCGGCGCGGCGGCCGTGAGCGGCAGCGCCACCCCGGCCGTCATGTGCACGAAGCGCGACGGGTAGTCGTAACTCGCCGCGCGCAGACCGATCAGCGCGCACACCCCGGCCCCGAGGCCGAGCAGCGCGCCCTTCGCCCCGAGGTCCGTCAGTCCGCCCGCCACGAGCCCGGCGCCGGTCGCGGCCAGCAGGGCCACGACGACGGAGACCACGCCGGGCAGCGGCAGCGCCCGCGCGACGGTCGCCACGGCGACGGCGATCGCGCCGACGACCACCGCGTCCGGGACGGCCGCGAGATGGCCGGTGGCGAGGATGGCGAGCGCGGCCGAGGCGACGGTGGCCATCAGGCCCTGCATGCGCTCGTCGGCGCCCGCGTGGCTGCGCAGCTGGAGTACGAGCGTCAGCAGCACCCAGATGCCGAGCGTGCCGAGGATCGCGGCGGGGCCGTTCTCCTTGCCCACGGACAGCAGGACGACGTCGGAGACCAGCCCGCCGAGGAACGCGAGCGCGATGCCCTGGCGGGCCGGCCACATGCCGTTGAGCCGGAACCACCCGGCTGCGGTGACGGCCTGGAGCAGGACGAGCGGGACGAGCAGGCCGTACGGGCCGAGGGCGGCGCCCCCGGCGAGGAGCAGCCCGAGCAGCGCGGTGAGCCCCGCGGGCTGCATGCCGGGCGGGATGATCGGCGACCGCCCCTCGGCACGGGCGCGCTGGGCGTCGGTGATGCGGGCGTTGCCCAGGGTGGTGGGCGGGCTGTATCCGTCGGCGGGCGTGGGGGTGGACGCGGGGGCGGCCTGGGGGCCTCCCTGACCCGGCCCCTGGCCGAACGCGCCGAAGGGGCCGCCGGCACCCTGCGCGGGGCCGACGTGGGCCCCTGAGGCCGCGTAGGCACCGGACCCCATGGGCGCGGGGGACGCCGGGTAGGCGTGGGGCCGGGCCTGCCCGTCGGGGCCTGCGTGCCCGTTCGGTCCCGGCTGACCGTTCGGTCCCGGGTGCGCGGAAGACGCCCCGCGTCCGTCGGACGCCGCCCCGTATCCGGCGGACGCGGTGTGCGCGCCGGACGCCGGGTGCCCGTTCGATCCCGGGTGCCCGTTCGATCCCGGGTAGCCGTTCGATCCCGGCTGGCCGTTCGGTCCCGGGTGCGCGGAAGACGCCCCGCGTCCGTCGGACGCCGCCCCGTATCCGGCGGACGCGGTGTGCGCGCCGGACGCCGGGTATCCGTCCGGCCCCGCGTACGGGCCGGACCCCGTCCGCCCGTCGGACCCCGAGTGGCCCCGGGCCGCCCCGGTCTCCGCCGCGGGTGCCCCGTATCCGGTCGGGCCGGTGGGACCTCCCTGGGTCCCGGGACCGCCGTGCGCCTCAGGCGTGACGGGTCCGCGGGGCCCCACGGACCCGTTCGGCGCCGCGGGCCCGGGATGGCCCCCGGCCCCCGCAGGAGACCCGGCTCCCGCGGGCCCTCCGTACGACCCCGCTCCGGCGGGTCCCCCGTACGACCCCGGGCCCGCGAACGACCCCAGGCCCTCGGGGCCGCCGTACGACCTCCCTCCCGGCCCCCCGTACCCGTCAGTGGCAGGCGCGGCCGCGGGCGCCTGGTGGCGGCCCCTGCGGCGCGGCTCGTACGCGGCCGGCGCCGGGGCCTGGGCCGGGTTCTCCGGGGGCAGGGGGTACGCGCCCTGCGCCGGCAGGTACGCCGTGTCCGCGGCGGACGCCTGCTGCTGGTGCTGCTGCTGAGCGGACGGCTGCGGCTGCTGCTGGGCGGGCGGCTGCTGGCGCTGGACGTGCGGTTGGTACTGCGTGTCCCACGTCTGGCCCTCCCACGTCTGCGAGGCGGGCGCCGACGGCGCCGCCTGCCGCGGCTCGGCCCAGCCCCCGTACGACGCCTGCCCGGGCACCTGCGGCCCGCCCTGGTACGGGTCCGCCGGAGCCCCGGCCCCCGCGGCGTACGGATCGGCCGTCGGCGCCGGGTCCTCGGGGCCGCCCCGGTAGGGGTCGTGCGGTCGGCCGTACTGGTCGTGTCCCGGACCGTACGGGTTCTGCTGATCGTCGCTCATGCTGTGCGGTTCACCCTCCTGCGAACGGCGGGAGCACCTCGACCGTGCCGCCCTCGGCAAGCCGTACGGTCTCATGCCCGCGGGTCCCCACGGGGGCGCCGTCGACCAGGAACGAGCACCGCTGGAGCACCAGGACCAGTTCGCCCGGGTGGTTCAGCCGGACCGCGGCGAGCGCTTCTGCCAGGTTGTCGGCGGTGTACGGCTCCTCCGCCGTCCCGGCCGCGGCCTTGGCGGCGGCCCAGTAGCGGATCGTGCCCGCTGCCATGACACCTCTCCCTCACGTCAGTCGTCGGCGTCGTCGGCCTCTCATGATGAACGACACGTGGACAACGTCACACACCGCTCCATCACCGAGCGGCCACCGAGCGGCCCCACCCCACCGCCTACCCCGGCACCAGCCACTCCGCGATCCGCGTCAGCAGCGCCTCGTCCGCCGCGTTCTCCGCGTGCCCCATGCCCCGCTCCACCCACAGCTCGGCCGGCCCCGCCGCGGCCAGCATGCGCGGGTGGTCCAGCGGGAAGTACGGATCGCGGTCGCCGTGCACGACCAGCAGCGGGGTCGGGGCGATCAGCGGGACCGCCTCGGCCGGCGAGAGCGGCACCGGGTCCCAGTCCCGGTCATGGATACGGGTACGGAAGCCCACGCGCCCCACGAACCGTCCGGTGGGCCGCGTCACCACCCAGTGCAGGCGGCGCATCGGAGCCGTACCCCGGTAGTACCAGCGAGCGGGCGCACTGACGGAGACCACCGCGTCCGAACTCGCTTCCGTGCGCCCCCCGTGCAGCGCCGCGTGGCGCAGCACCACCGAGCCGCCCATCGAGAAGCCGACCGTGACCACGCGCGTGTGCCCGAGTGCGCGGGCCCACTCCACGGCGGCCGCGACGTCGAGCACCTCGCGGTCACCGACCGTCGAGCGGCCGCCGGACGCGCCGTGCCCGCGGAAGGAGAACGTCACGACAGCCGCCCGGCGTGCGAGAACCTCCGCCGCGCGGCGGATCGCGGGCCGGTCGAGCGACCCCGTGAACCCGTGCGCGACGACGATCGCCGTACCCCGGAACCCCTCGTGATCCACCGCCGAATCCTGCGGGAAACCCGCCGTACACGGCTCGTACATCGCGTCGAGGCGCACCCCGTCCGCGGTCCTGAGGAGGGTGCGCACGACCCTCGGAGCGGTCGGGCTGTCCGACGAACCGCGGTATCGACCCTCTTCCACTGCGCACATGTGGGCTATTCTGCTGCGAAGAGGATCCGGGCAAAGTGGCCCCCGGGTCCTTTTGCGTTTTCCGCTCGTTGTTACAGCCAGATGTCACAGCGTGACGAACGCAGCATTACGAACACCGCAACACCAGCAGTGCCGCATACGTCCTCGCAGGGACCGAGGAGGAACCGACGTAATGGGCAAGCGAACCGTGCACGACCCCAGCTCCACGTACGAGACCAGCTCCACGTACGACCCGAGCTCCACCGGGGCAGGTGAGCGGCGATGAGTTCTCTGCTGCTCCTGACCAACGCCCTCCAGCCGTCGACGGAGGTGCTCCCCGCCCTCGGACTGCTGCTCCACAACGTGCGGGTCGCCCCGGCCGAAGGCCCCGCTCTCGTCGACACCCCCGGTGCCGACGTCATCCTCATCGACGGCCGCCGCGACCTCCCGCAGGTGCGCTCGCTGTGCCAGTTGCTCCGGTCCACCGGGCCCGGCTGCCCGTTGCTCCTCGTCGTGACGGAGGGCGGCCTCGCGGCCGTCACCGCGGACTGGGGCATCGACGACGTCCTGCTCGACACCGCGGGCCCCGCCGAGGTCGAGGCCCGGCTCCGGCTCGCGATGGGCCGCCAGCAGATCTCCGCGGACGACTCCCCGATGGAGATCCGCAACGGCGACCTGTCGGTCGACGAGGCCACCTACAGCGCGAAGCTCAAGGGCCGGGTCCTGGACCTGACCTTCAAGGAGTTCGAGCTGCTCAAGTACCTCGCGCAGCACCCCGGCCGGGTCTTCACGCGCGCCCAGCTCCTCCAAGAGGTGTGGGGGTACGACTACTTCGGCGGTACGCGGACGGTCGACGTCCACGTACGGCGCCTGCGGGCCAAGCTCGGCCCCGAGCACGAGTCGCTGATCGGGACCGTACGCAACGTGGGATACCGCTTCGTCACCCCGGAGAAGGTCGAACGGGCCGCCGAGGAGGCCAAGGCGAAGGCCACCGCCGCGGCGCTGGCCCGTGCCGAGGCCCGGACGGACACCCGTACCGACAGCCGGGCGGACGCGCGTACGGACTCCCGTACGGACAACGGCGCGGGAAACTCCGCCGGGAGGGAAGCCGAGAGGGAAGCTGCCGGACGGCCTGCCAAGAGGTAGGTCACCACGCGTAGACTGCCGCGCGTGGCCAAGGTGACGCGGGACGATGTGGCACGACTGGCGGGGACCTCGACCGCGGTCGTCAGCTATGTCATCAACAACGGACCCCGGCCGGTAGCCCCGGCCACGCGCGAGCGGGTACAAGCCGCGATCACGGAACTGGGCTACCGGCCCGACCGGGTGGCGCAGGCGATGGCCTCACGGCGGACCGATCTCATAGGGATGATCGTGCCCGACGCCCGGCAGCCCTTCTTCGCGGAGATGGCGCACGCGGTCGAACAGGCCGCGGCCGAGCGCGGGAAGATGGTCCTGGTCGGCAACTCGGACTACCGCGACGAGCGTGAGGTCCACTACCTGCGGGCCTTCCTCGGGATGCGGGTGTCCGGGCTGATCCTGGTCAGCCAGGGCCCGAGCGAGCGCGCGGCGGCCGAGGTCGAGGCGTGGGACGCCCGGGTCGTCCTGCTCCACGAGCGCCCCGAGTCGCTGGACGACGTCGCCGTCGTCACGGACGACGTCGGCGGCGCCCAGCTCGCCACGCGCCACCTGCTGGAGCACGGGCACCCGTACGTGGCGTGCCTCGGCGGCATCGAGGAGACCCCGGCCGTCGGCGACCCGGTGGCCGACCATGTCGAGGGCTGGCGCCGGGCGATGCTGGAGGCCGGCCGCTCGGTGGAGGGCCGGCTCTTCCAGGCCCCGTACAACCGCTACGACGCGTACGAGGTCGCGCTCGGCCTGCTGGCCGGGCCCGACCGGCCCCCGGCGATCTTCTGCTCCACCGACGACCAGGCGATCGGCGTGCTGCGCGCGGCCCGCGAACTGCGCCTGGACGTACCGGGCGAGCTGGCGGTGGCGGGCTTCGACGACGTCAAGGAGGCGGGGCTCACCGACCCGCCGCTGACGACGGTGTCGTCCGACCGGCCGGCGATGGCGCGGGCGGCGGTGGACCTGGTGCTGGACGAGGGGCTGCGGGTGGCGGGGTCGCGGCGGGAGCGGGTGAAGCAGTTCCCGTCGGCGCTGATCGTGCGCCGGTCGTGCGGGTGCTCGTAGGGCTGTTGTAGGTCGTGCGCAGGTCGTACGGCGGGGTTCACGGAGCGGGTCCGCCCGCGGGACCTTGGTCCTCCCCGCCCCGGGACCTTCGCGCTCCCACCCCGGGACCTTCCGCCTCGACCGGCCCCAGGCCCTTCGTCCTCCATCTCGGCGGCCTTCGGCCTTTATATCGGGCATACAGGGTTCTGTCGGGCTTCTCACAGGCTCCTCAGCCAGTTCTCATCTGCGGCCACGACAGTCATATGCATGACGAACTACTGGGGCCGCAGCGGCGGCGAGGACAGCGAAGAACACCAGCCCCAGGGAGGGTTCGGGGACCCCGCGTTCCCCCCGCCTCCCCCGTACCAGCCCGGCGTTCCCGCGCATCACGGGCACGGCGGCACCACCACCGCCCGCCGGCTCCGCGGCCCGGTCGGACTGCTCGCCGCGGTGGCCGTGGCGGCGGCCGTCGTCGGCGGCGGTACGGCGGCGCTGGTCGAACAGCACTCCAACGACACCTCCGGCACCGCCTCCACGACGATCAGCGCGTCGAGCGTCTCGCAGAGCAGCCTCGGCACCGTGGCCGGTGTCGCCAAGGCCGTCTCCCCCGCGATCGTCGAGATCAACGCCACCTCCGACGCGGGCGAGGCGACCGGCTCCGGAGTGGTCCTCACCTCCGACGGCGAGATCGTCACCAACAACCACGTCATCGCCGGCGCCTCGGCGGTCAAGGTCCAGCTCACGAACGGCAGGACGTACACCGCGAACGTGGTCGGCGCCGACCCCGCCAAGGACCTCGCCCTGATCAAGCTGGCGGGCGCGAGCGGCCTCAGGACGGCCACGCTCGGCGACTCCGACCAGGTCAAGGTGGGCGACCAGGTCGTGGCGATCGGCTCGCCCGAGGGCCTGTCCGGGACGGTCACCAGCGGTATCGTCTCGGCGCTCGACCGGGACGTGACCGTGCCCAAGGAGACCGACCAGAGCCAGCAACAGCAGCAGGAACAGCAGGGCGGCGGCGGCTGGCCGTTCCAGTTCGGCGGACAGCAGTTCAACGGGGACACCGGGGACTCGACCACCACGTACAAGGCGATCCAGACCGACGCGTCGCTCAACCCGGGCAACTCCGGTGGCGCGCTGATCAACATGCAGGGCCAGATCATCGGCATCAACTCGGCGATCTTCGCCTCCGGCTCCGACACCAGCAGCTCGCAGGCGGGCAACGTGGGCCTCGGCTTCGCCATCCCCGTCGACACGGTGAAGGCCGACCTCGGAAGCCTGCGGGACGGCGGAACCAACTGAGGGCCGCGGCGGCCGCCCGTGACCGAGGGTCGTCCGTCACAGCCCCCATACCCCCCATACCTACGCCACCCACACCACGGGCCGTGCGAGGCTGGTAGCGGGCACGAGGCGGGTCGGCAGCGGCGACGTACCACCGCCGGCCGCACCCCGCCCCCGCCCCGCCCTCCCTGTCCCTCCTGCCGGAAGAAGCGACCGACATGAGTCCCGCCGAAGGCGATCCCCAGCGGATCCTGATCGTCGACGACGAGCCCGCCGTGCGCGAGGCTCTCCAGCGGAGCCTCGCGTTCGACGGGTACGGGACCGAGGTCGCCGTCGACGGTTTCGACGCCCTCACCAAGGCCGCCGCCTACGCCCCCGACCTGATCGTCCTCGACATCCAGATGCCCCGCATGGACGGCCTCACCGCCGCCCGCCGCCTCCGGGCCGGCGGCTCCAAGGTCCCGGTCCTGATGCTGACCGCGCGCGACACCGTCGGCGACCGGGTCACCGGCCTCGACGCGGGCGCGGACGACTACCTGGTCAAGCCCTTCGAACTGGACGAGCTCTTCGCACGGATCCGGGCCCTGCTGCGCCGCAGCTCCTACGCGGCGGCCACCGAGGGCGTCCCCGAGGAGGACGTCCTCGCCTTCGCCGACCTGCGGATGGACCTGACGACCCGGGAAGTCACGCGCGGGACGCGGCGGGTGGAGCTGACCCGTACCGAATTCACCCTGCTGGAGATGTTCCTCGCGCACCCGAGACAGGTGCTGACCCGTGAGCAGATCCTGAAGGCCGTGTGGGGCTTCGACTTCGAGCCGAGCTCCAACTCCCTGGATGTGTACGTGATGTACCTGCGCCGCAAGACGGAGAGCGGCGGCGAACCGCGACTGGTCCACACCGTGCGAGGGGTGGGGTACGCCCTGCGCGCCGAGGTCGCCTCCGGCGGTCAGGAGTGATCGCTCCGGTACGCCGGTTCCGGGCGCTGCCGATGCGCTCGCGGCTGGCCCTCCTGGTCGCGACGGCGGTGGCGGTCGCGGTCGCGGCGGTGGCGGCGGCCTGCTGGCTGCTGACGCGGGCGCAGTTGCAGAGCGAGCTGGACAACTCGCTGCGGAACACGAGCGAGTCGCAACTGAGGGACACCGCTACGGAGGCCGTCAACAACTGCGTCAGCGGGTCCGACGCGCAGGCCGCTGCCACACCCGGGTTCGCCAACTTCCAGGTGGTCCTCGCGGACGGTCAGCGATGTGTGGCGCGAGGCTCGGAGCCGGTCAAGGTCCACGCCTCCGACCAGGCAGTGGCGAACAGCTCCGTCCGGGAGACCTCGCTCCACGACAGCACCACCGACAAGGGCGCGACGGTACGGGTGTTCACCCAGCAGGGCGTGATCCGCCTGCCCGCCCTCCCCGGCGTCCAGCCCGTCCTGGCCAAGGTCGCGGTCTCCGTGTCCCGCCCCCTCAGCGAGATCGACAACTCCCTCAACCGCCTCGCCCTCCTCCTCGCCGCCGTCGCCGGCATCGGCGTGGTCGGCGCGGGCGCGGCCGGGCTGTGGGTGGCGCGCGCGGGGCTGCGGCCCGTCGACGGGCTGATCGGGACGGTCGAGCACATCGCCCAGACCGAGGACCTCACCGTCCGTATCCCGGTGGAGGGCGACGACGAGATCGCCCGGCTGTCGGGGGCGTTCAACTCCATGACGGCGGCGCTCGCGTCGTCCCGCGAACGGCAGTCCCAGCTGATCGCCGACGCGGGCCACGAGCTGCGGACGCCGCTCACCTCGCTCCGTACGAACATCGAACTCCTCGCGCGCAGCGACGAGACGGGCCGGGCGATCCCGCCGGACGACCGCCGGGCGCTGATGGTGTCGGTGAAGGCGCAGATGACCGAACTGGCCTCGCTCATCGGGGACCTCCAGGAGCTCTCGCGGCCGGACGCCACGGACCCGGGGCCGCTCCAGGTCGTCGCGCTGCACGACGTCGTGCAGAGCGCGCTCGACCGCGCCCGGCTGCGCGGCCCCGACCTGACGATCGACGCGGAGCTGTCGTCCTGGTACGTACGGGCCGAACCGGCGGCGCTGGAGCGGGCGGTGGTCAACGTCCTCGACAACGCGGTGAAGTTCAGCCCGCCGGGCGGGGCCGTCGAGGTCTCGCTGGACGAGCGGGGCGCGCTGACCGTACGCGACCACGGCCCCGGCATCCCGGCCGAGGACCTGCCGCACGTCTTCGAACGCTTCTGGCGCTCCCCGTCGGCGCGGGCGATGCCGGGTTCGGGGCTGGGTCTGTCGATCGTGGCGCGTACGGTGCAGCAGACGGGCGGCGAGATCACGCTGCGCCCGGCGACGGGCGGCGGGACGGTGGCGACGATCCGCATCCCGGGGGCGGGGACTCCGCCACCCGAGATGCGGTAGCGAGACGCGGTAGCGAGCCTCGCCGATCAGCCGTTGTGCCGGAGGAGGGCCTCGACCAGCCCCGGCCGGGTGGCGGGGAAGTCCAGCGGTACGATCCCGAGCCCGCGCCAGCCGGCCGCGCCCGCGCTGTCCAGGAGCGTGTGGACCTGCGGATTGAGGCGGTCGGCGTTCCAGCGGGGCGGCAGCAGGGCCGCGGTGCTGACGTAGTTGACGAACAGCTTGCCGGGCTGCTGGACGGCCTTGCGGAACTGCGCCTCGATCCGGGAGTACTTGGCGATGGGCTCGGCCCCGTAGTCGTCCTGGACGTCGAACAACGCGCTGTCGGCGTACCGGAGTCCGGGCAGCCCCGCGTTGTCCGCGAGCAGGACGACGCGGCCGCGCGCCTCCCCGAGCGTGGGCAGCCCGTCGCCGATGCGGAAGAGGGAACGCCAGCCCTTGTCGTCGAGGTAGGTGTCGAAGATGCGCCGGAAGGTCTCGTCGCTCTCCTCGGAGTACTCCTGCTTGACCCGCATGAGGACGGTCTCGGAGGGGTGCGCGCGGAGGAAGTCCCGGCAGGGCGCGAGGATGTCGTCGAAGTTCAGGTTCTGGTAGTAGGCGGCGTGGTGGATGGTGAAGGAGCCCTGGAACGCCCGGCAGCGGATGTCGAGGAACCGGACACCACTGGCCAACTGCTCGGCGATGCCGGTGGTTTGGCAGGCGACGTACAAACCACCCACGCGGGCGCCGGAGTTGTGGGTGCCGGGAATGGTGAGAGCCGGGAACCGGGTGGCGTCGGGGAAGCCACCCATCCAGTCCTGCGGAGCAAGGGCGGGCGAGGCGACTGCGGCCCCGGCGGTACCGCCGGCTCCGACGAGGGCGGTACCGGACAGGGCGAGGGCACCGGCGAGAAACGCCCGGCGCGTACCGAAGTGAGTGCTCATGTGGGGGGTGCCTCCGTAGCCGAGGAATGAGCGCGACCGGCCGAAAGGGGGCGACAGGCCTCTCGGCCTGTCGCCCCTCCTCTGCCCGCTCCGCGCGCTACTTGATGATCGTGATCCGGTTCGCCGCCGGCGGGGCCAGCGGTGCCGTCGCCGTCGAGTTCGCCGCCAGGTACGCGTTGAACAGCTCCAGGTCCGACGGGCCCACCAGCTTGTTCGTGCCCTGGCCCAGGGCCGCGAAGCCGTCTCCGCCGCCGCCCAGGAACTCGTTCATCGCGACCCGGTAGGTCTTCGCCGGGTCGATCGCCGCGCCGTTCAGCCGGATCGAGTCGGTGACGACCCTCGCCGCGCCGGTCTTCGTCATGTCCAGCGTGTACGCGAGGTTGTGCGACACCTGGAGGATCTTCGGCGAGGCCTCGTTCAGGCCGCTGACCTGCTGCTGGAGCGCGGTCACGAGCTGCGTGCCGGTCAGGTCCACCACGTTCATCAGGTTGGTGAACGGCTGGACCGTGAAGGCCTCCCCGTACGTCACCACCCCGTCGCCCTCCAGGGCCGACGCCTTGTACACGAGGTCGCCGCGGATGCCGCCCGGGTTCATGAACGCGACCTGCGCGCCGCCCTTCTCGGGCGCCGCCGTCCCGGCGAGCTGGGCGTCCGCGATGACGTCACCGAGCGGGGACTCCGACGTCGTGGCGCTGCGCCCGTCGATGTCCGCCGAGATGAAGCCCTGCGGGGTGCCCGCGACCGGGCCCGCCAGCCTGTTCCAGTAGGTGATGAGGTCCGTCAGGTCCTGCGCCTTGGGCTGGTCCCGGCGGACGATGTGGTTCGCCGAGTCGACGGCCGTACGGACGATGTCGTTCGTACGGCGGTCGTACGTGAGCGTGGTGTCCGTGTAGAGCTTGCCGAACGAGGACGCCGACGTCACCAGGCGCGGCTGCCCCGCCGGGTCGGGGATCGTGCAGACGTACGCGTTGTGGGTGTGACCGGTGACCAGCGCGTCGACCTTGGGCGAGATGCCCTTGGCGATGTCGACGATCGGGCCGGAGAGCCCGCCGCCCGCGGCCGGGCTGTCGCAGTCGTAGTTGTACGACGAGGACGCGGGCAGCCCGCCCTCGTGGATCAGCGCGACGATGGACTTGACGCCCTGCCGGTCCAGTTCCTTGGCGTACTTGTTGACCGTCTCGATCTCGTCGTGGAACTTGAGTCCCTTGACGCCCTCGGCGGTCACGACGTTCGGGGTGCCCTCCAGGGTCACGCCGATGAAGCCGACCTTGACGCCGTTCTTCTTCCAGACCGTGTACGGCTTGAGGATCGGCTTGCCGGTCTTCTCCGACGTGACGTTCGCCGCGAGGTAGGGGAAGTCCGCGCCCTTGAACTTCCGCCCCTTCTCGTAACAGCCCGCGGTCGGGTGGCAGCCGCCGTTCTGGAGGCGGGCCAGCTCGACCGCGCCCTCGTCGAACTCGTGGTTCCCGACGGTCGTCACGTCGAGGTCGATCTTGTTGAGCGCCTCGATGGTCGGCTCGTCGTGGAAGAGCCCGGACAGCAGCGGGCTCGCGCCGACCAGGTCGCCGCCCGCGGCGGTGATGGAGTAGGGGTGACCCTTGCGCGCGGTGCGCAGCGACGTCGCCAGGTACTCGACACCGCCGGCGAGGATCGGCTTGACCGTACCGTCGGCCTGCTTCTCGTTGACGGTGGCCGAGGAGCTCGGCGGTTCCAGGTTCCCGTGCAGGTCGTTGAAGGACAGCAGTTGGAGGTCCACCGTGCTGGGCTTGTGGTGGCCGTGGCCGCCGTGCCCGCCGTGCCCGTGACCGTGGGACGTGGCGGCGGCCGGCGTCGCGGCGATCAGCGCGGCGACGGTGGCCAGGCCTGCGGCGGCGGCGAGAGCCCGCCGGGCCGCACGGTTCTTCTGCGGTGTCGTTGACATCGCTCCCCTTGTGAGTCCTGCATGAGAAACCTGTGGGTGATTGCGAGGCGCAGCCTACGATTTACGCGCGTAGCGCGACAGGGGTCCGGGGGTTACGAGCAGGTTGCGGGTACGGATACCGGTGACGCGCGCGGCCTCGCCGTACCCTCGACGCATGACTGAAGCAGCAGCTCGCGAGCCCGGCCGGCAGATCCAGACCCTTGACGCCCTCACCCCCGGGCAGGCCGAGGACGTCCTCGCCCTGCTCGCGGCGGCGGCCGCCTCGGACGCGGTGCAGGCCGTTTCGGAGCAGGGCAGGCTCCAGTTGCGCGGCGGGCACCGCGAGGGGGTCCGGCACTTCCTGCTCACCGTCGGCGACGAGCTGGTCGGGTACGCGCAGTTGGAGGACACCGATCCGGTCGAGGCGCCGGCCGCCGAGCTGGTCGTCCACCCGGAGCGCCGGGGCCGGGGGCACGGCAGGGCGCTGGGGACGGCGTTGCTGGCGGCGTCGGGGAAGCGGCTGCGGGTGTGGGCGCACGGCGGCAAGTCGGCCGCCCGGCACCTGGCCCAGGTGCTCGGCCTGTCGCTGTTCCGTGAACTGCGCCAGTTGCGGCGGCCGTTGGAGCCCCTGGACATCCCGGAGGCGGTCCTGCCCGCCGGGGTCACGGTCCGTACGTTCGTGCCGGGGCGGGACGACTCCGCCTGGCTGGCGGTGAACGCGGCCGCGTTCGCCCACCACCCGGAGCAGGGCGGGCTGACGCAACGGGACCTGGACGACCGGAAGGCGGAGCCGTGGTTCGACCCGGCGGGCTTCTTCCTGGCCGAGCGGGACGGGGAGTTGGTCGGCTTCCACTGGACGAAGGTGCACGACGAGGAGCGCCTCGGTGAGGTGTACGTGGTCGGCATCAGGCCGGACGCGCAGGGCGGCGGCCTCGGCAAGGCGCTGACGGCGATCGGCCTGCGGCATCTCGCGGCGGCGGGGCTGCCGACGGCGATGCTGTACGTGGACGCGGACAACACGGCGGCGGTGACGGTGTACGAGCGGCTGGGCTTCGTCACGCACGAGGTGGACCTGATGTACCGCACGGAGTCCTGACCGCGGGGCATCCCGCCGGACGATTGGCGCTTCGAGGCACGTCAGGAAGCCATCAGGGGAATGTCAGCGGTGTCTGGCAGTATCTTCCTTGTGAACGGAACGGGAAACCGGGACGGGAACAGGGAGAGGTGCCCGGAGTGGTTTATCGGGGATCGGGGCTCACGCCCATATCAGGCCCTCACCGGCCTACGCAGGTTCGAATCCTGCCCTCTCCGCCTCCGCGTGAATCCCACGGATATCCTGGGTATTGAGCCTGGGTATTGAGCTGACACCGAGCCTGAGGGCGCGGTGTCAGCCCTTTTCGATGCTGCTTCTCATGGCGTAATGCCGGAGATTCCGATGATCACCGAGATCGCCGTGCCGTGCCGTACGCCTTTCTCGCGCCTGGCGGGGCACGGCCGTCGGCCGTGCCCCGCCCGCTCCTCCGTCTCCGGCTGATGTGCTTGCCGCGGAGGTCAGTTCACGGAGCGAGCGAGTCGACCACGACGACGCGGTGCGGCACCTGGTGCTCCGGCAGCCACTCGGCCAGCCAGTCACGCACCGGTCCCGCGTCCAGCCGCCGGCCGGATCCCGCGGCGGCGGCCACGGGGCGCGGGTCGTTCGCGTACTCGGGCCGGACCGCCTGCACGGCGTACCGGCCGGTGCCCTTCAGCAGGTCCTCCTCGGCCACCGCGACGCGAAAGCCCTGTCCGGACAGCAGACTCCGGACCTGCCGCACCCGCCCCTCGGTCGGGGTGCCCTCCTCGTCGTGCACTTCCATGCTGATCTGCTGCACCAGCGGCCAGTGCCGGTCGTCGATGCCGTGGAGAACGTCGAGTTCGGCCCGCTGGACGTCGATCTTGAGCAGGTCCACACGCGACACCGCGGACTCGTCGATCACCGTGGAGAAACGACGCAGGGTGCATCGGCGCTCGGTCAGCTCGAAGCGCTCGGACACCAGGCTCTCGACCTCAGCCAGGTGGGCGTCCCGGCCGGAGGGGCCGTTCTCCCGGGCATTCTCGACGTACCTCTTGATCAGGCCGACCTCGTTCTCCAGGTCGGCGTAGTCGCTCTGGCACGACATGATCGAGATGCCGGGGTAGAAGTTGAACGTGATGTCCTGGTCGACGTCGGACAGACCCAGGTGGAACACCCGGGCCGAGACGCCGTGCTGTTCCAGGTTGCGCCGCAGCGGGTCGAAGACGTCGGCGACCGGCTCGAAGGCGAAGACCTCGGCCGACGGGCAGCGCGCGCCGACGAACAGGCTGAACATGCCGATATTGGCGCCCACGTCGAAGACGACGGAATCCTCGCGGAGGATGATGCCTCCTTGCAGATAGGACTCGGCGCCGAAGATCTCGTCGTGCAGGAAACGCGTCTCGTGCGGGTTGATCTGGGCGAGTTGGCAGAGCGGCCCGCCCGTGGGGGGATCTTCCATTCGGTCCCATCCCAGGACCCGGGCCTCGAGGTGTCCTGAATCGCTCCGGACCAACTGGGCGCGAGCCACTCCCGGAAAGCGCAGAAGCAGGTCATAGACCGCGGAAACCTCGGCGGCGGATAGCCCCGGTAAAGCGGACTGGCCCAGATCTGACATGGCAGCTCCTCGTCTCCAGAATCAAGAGTCGGCGGTTACGCCGGCGGTGGCCGTGGCCGTCGGTGGCGCGGGCGCGTCGGCGCGCCCGCCCCCGCCCGGTCACATTCGTTTCAGCCCGACGTACTGGAAGACGGCGATCGCGCCGACCACCAGACCCTGCGCGACGGTCCAGAACGTACCGATGCCGGTCGGCGAGAACACCCCGGTCACGGCGACCACCACACTGACCACCGTCCACAACAGGTTCAGCACGATGATCGCCACCACCGCGGGCTTGCTGATCGTCCTCCGGGTCGTGACGAACAGCACGCCCAGCGCGTAGACGGTCAGGAACGCACCGATGGGGAGCTGGGCCGAGGTCGAGACCCCGAGGACGCTGTCGAGCACGGTGGCGAGCGCGAGGTAGCCGATGCCGTTGGCACCGGTGAGGATCACGTCCGCCTTGAGCGCGAGGCGGACGACACTCTCGGAGCCGCTGTTCCGAACTGACGCGGCCGATCCGGCGTACTGGGCCGAGGGCATGGTCATTTCCCTTTCGTTGGTCGATTTCGCTGATCTTCGTTTCGATGCCGCCGGCCGGAAGGCCTCACGGATGCCGGTCTCAGCCCGCGCGGCGCTGCACGGCCAACTCGGCCTCGCCCCGGCGTACCGGCGCGCTCACCTTGTGCAGGAAGCCGGCGACCTCCCGGTACGAGGCCCAGAAACCGACCTCGTGGTACGGCACGCCGTGCTCCGCGCAGTACTCACGCGTCAGTTCCCGGGCACGGGGCAGGTTCTTCTGCGGCATGGACGGGAAAAGGTGGTGCTCCACCTGGTAGTTGAGACCGCCGTACATGAAGTCGACGATCCACGACGGCCGGATGTTGCGGGAGGTCAGGACCTGCCGCTCCAGCCAGTCCAGGCTCTCGGCCTCGCCGTCACGGACCTCCATGCCCTTGTGGTTGGGGGCGAAGATCATGCCGAAGTAGAGGCCCTGGACGAACTGCTGGACGACGAGGAAGGTGACGGCGAGCAGCGGGGAGAGCACGGTGAACAACAGGGTCAGGTAGATCACCGCGCGGAGCAGGATGAGCGTGGCCTCCAGCAGCGGACGCTTGGTCTGGCCCCCCGCGATCGCCTTCACGGCCGTCTTGCTCATCTTGAGCGATTCCAGCACCAGCAGCACGAAGAACAGCACACTCTGGTAGCGCACGATGAACCGCGCGACGCCGCGGCGGGCGGCGTACTGCTTGATGTCGAAGATCGCGGTCCGACGCCCGATGTCCGGGTCCATGTCCAGATGGTTCGGGTTGCTGTGATGGCGGTTGTGGTGGTTGACCCACCAGCCGTAACTCGCCCCGTTGATCAGGTTGGCGTGGACGTATCCGATGACCGTGGCCACCCGCTTGTCGCGGAACATCGCCTTGTGGCCGGCGTCGTGGAACATGTACGCGCACTGTGTCCCGCACAGCCCCATCCACGCGGCGACGAGTAACTGCCACCAGGAGTCGCCCAGGAGGAAGAACGCCGTGAAACCCGCGGCGAGGAGCAGGGCGTTGACCGTGAGCCGGCCCACGTAGTAGCGCGGGTCGAAGTCCATCAGGCCTTCGGCCTTCACGCGCTTCAGAAGGTCGGAGAACGTCGCGGAGGCGCCCGCGTTCCGTTCGGCCGGGGACGACCGGCGCGTGCCTTGTGATTCGGGTAGGTCGTTCTGGTGGGGGACGTACGACGACGACATACGGTGACTCCTTGGGCTTGTACGCCTGGTGGTGAGGCGTTGATTCGGCAGCCGCCCAGGATCAGGAGGCTGCGCGACGACGGCAAGGGAAACCGCATGGTCGTCGCGACCTTGCCCGCGCTCGTACCGCGGGAATGCGGTGGGCCGCGCGCTCCGCGAGCTCATGTGCGCCCCAGCCTTGCCTACCGCGCTGACGCGATCCTGATGCTGGGCTGACCCGGTCGGGGACAGCGGAGGTCAGGCCGCTGCCGTGTCCTCGCGCAGCCGGTCGTCCAGGGCCAGGAGGACCCGGTCGGCCTCGTGGGCCACCGACTCGTCGTCGGGGAGCCCCATGACGCGCATCAGCTGCTCGACCATCAAGTGGCGCAGCTCGTCCGTGGTCCGGGAATCGTCGGGCATGGTCTTCCTTCCTCGGGATGGTGACGTGGGAGGGGCACCGTTCGCGCGGCCGCGGGTCAGAAGGCGTTGCTGGCCCGGAAGATGTGGGCGAAGCCGGCGAGATCGGCGTGGCCCTCGAAGGCGACGTACTCGGGGATGACGACGTCCGCGGCCCACTTCTGCTTGTAGGCCAGCTGGGTCCGCGCGGGGTAGAGCGCGGCGCCCTCGGCCCACAGGAACGCCATCAGCCACTGGAAGGCGGGACTGTGGCCGGGGACTTCATGGCCGGCGTCCAGGCCCGTGAAGGGCGTGAAGCCGAAGTGCAGCCACTCCACCTTCTCCGCGCGGAAGACCTCGATGGCGTGCGCGTTGATGGCTTCCATGAGGCCGGGGGAACCGTCCGGGATCCGGCGGCTCAGGTCGTGCATCCAGCCGGAGCGCGAACCGAACACGGGAGAGTACGAGATGTACGCCACCGGCGCGCCTCCGATGGTGCCGACGAAGAGGCGGCGGAGCGGCTGCATCTCACCACCGATCTGGCCCACCAGGAACTCCAGGGGCCGGGCGCCCTCGCCCTTGGACCCGAGCCAGGCGCGATCGATCGCGGTCAGGCCGTCCTGCCACTCCGAGGCCGGCACCTCCTGGATCTCGAGGCCGTTGCGGTGCGCCCGGGAGATCTTGTTGCGCAGTTGCATGAAGCGGGTGCCGCGCAGGGTGAGTTCGGGGATGCGCACGGCCCAGGAGGCGCCGATCTGGTTGACCGTGAAGCCGCGACGGGCGTACGCCTCGGCGTCGTCGCGCTGGAGCTGTACGCCGACGAGGCCGAGGCCCTCTTCGTGTACGTGGGCGACGAAGCGTTCGAGCAGTGCGTCGTAGGAGGCCGGGTCGACGAAGGGGCCGCCGAACTGAACGGCGTAGCGGCCGGCCCGGCGATAGGAGATCACCCCGTCGATATCCGAGACGCTGAATATGGTGTTTCCCTCGTTCAGGGCGAGGAAAGAACTGGGGTTCTCGGCGTGGGTGTATCTCTGGACGGCCCGGAGAACCAGACTGTCTGTTTCGGTCGCGGACACGTGGTCCTCCTTCTCCGAAGAATGAACGAGGAAAGTAGAGCACCGAACGACGGAACACCGGAAGGGGGGAACGCGGGGATGTCGGAGGCACGTCAGGCCTACGTCAGGATCGCATCAGAGGTACGTGTCATCGTTGTTCTCATGAACGGTCCGGACCGAAAACGAAACCGGATCCGGTTCTGGTACTGGTTCTGGAGAGGTGCCCGGAGCGGCTTATCGGGGACCTGAGCTTCGGCTCGACGGTCGGGTCTTATGGATCCGCGCAGGTTCGAATCCTGCCCTCTCCGCAAATTCGCGCTTCACGCGCCGACCGGGCTCAGGTTCGGCCCGCCCGAGGGACAGGTCCGGCGGAACGGTTCGGTGCACCTCGGGTGATCTGGATGTTCTGTCCACGCAAATCACTGACGGATCGCACGCCGCCGCGATCTTGAATGATTGAGGGCCTTCCGGATTCGGTGCGGATTGCGCCATCTGCACACGAACGATCAGAATGACCCCATAACTCACCTCAATGCGACCCTGGCCGCGGCCGCTGTCCCCAGCCGGCGCGCACACCCGGTCCCAGCGGTACTGATTGCGTGAGCGCATGCCCGCGACCGGGCGAAAGCTTTCGGCCAGTCCAGATATCGACCCACGAGACATTGCGCCGGCACGTGCGCGGCACGGGTTACTTCGATGCCCACAGCACAAATATGACCTTCCCGCGCGAATGATAGTATGGCAAGATCCACGTGCAACGCCACGTCGGACCGCGCCGCAACTGATGCGGCGTTCACATCGATACTGACCATATCGATGAAAAAATCGGGGATTGGGTATTCTGCAGGCCGAAACATTTGTGACGGTCCGCTCCGCATCTCCACGCCATCGATCCTGAAGGCAAGATCACGTCCGTATTCCTTACCACACCTCAAACGGCAAGGGAGCACGATGTGCTTAGCTTTTCGATTCTCGGAGCGCTAGAGATCTATACGGAGGCAGGCCAAGTAGAAATACCCGGCGACCTGCAGCGGACTCTTGTCCAGGTGCTGCTCATCAGTGAACGGCAGGCCGTCGGTGGGGAAGTTCTGATCAATGAGATGTGGGGGGATTCGGCCCCCGACAACCAGACCAACGCACTTCAGGCACACGTCAGTCGACTACGCCGCCGGCTGAGAGCCCTGGAGCCCGAACGCTCTTTATCCCGCCTGACGATCCATCCCTCGGGCTACCGGCTGGCGGTGGAGGACGACGAGCTCGACGCGGCCCAGTTCTTCCGCAAGGTCCAGCAGGCCGAGATGGCGATGCTCACTCACCCGGCCGAGGCGGCGGACCTGCTGCGGTCCGCGCTGGCCATGTGGCGCGGGCCCGTCTTCGGTCAGCTCCCGGGTGGCACCGTGTGCCGGCTCGCCGGCGCTCGTTTCGAGGAGCACAGGTTGCGCGCGCGGGAGCTCCTGTTCGATGCCGAACTCGACGCGGGACACCACTCGCGCATCCTCGCGGAACTCCACGAGACGCACATCAGCAACCCGCTGCGGGAACGGTTCTGTGAGCAACTCATGCTCGCGCTCTACCGGTCCGGGCGCCAGGCCGACGCCTTGGACACGTACCGCCGCATGTGGCAGCACCTTTCCGAGGAGATCGGTGTACAGCCCTCTCCCTCGTTGCGCCGCGTGGAGCGCGCGATCCTGTCCCACGACCCGGCCCTCTCCCTGGGAAGCGGCCGCGGCCGGCTCGAGTCCGACCTGACCGGCGCCCGAAGACCCTGACGCCGCGGACAGACCGGAAGGAGCAGCCGACCCGGTGGAGGGTCGGCTGCCCCGGTCCGGCCGCGGGGCGGCGGCTCAGGCGGCAGGCGGCGGTTCAGGCGGCGGCGATCGCCAGTACCGCGTTCTGTCCTCCGAAGCCCGAGGAGTTGCTGAGGGCCAGATCGATCGGCATGGACGTCTCCGAAACGGCGATCTTGATGTCGATGCCGGGATCCGGGTGGGTCAGGTTGGCCGTGGGCGGTACCAGTGCCTGGTCCACCGACAGCACCGTGAGGATGGCCTCCACCGCACCCGCCGCGCCCAGCAGGTGTCCCGTCACGCCCTTGGTGGAGGTGACGAGCGGATCGCCGGTGAGCGTCCGCTTCAGCATCCTCGCCTCCGCCAGGTCGTTGAGGGGCGTGGACGTACCGTGCGCGTTGACGTGCTGCACGTCGCCCGGGCCGGCGCCCGCGTCGGCGAGGGCGGCCCGCACGGCCGACTCGATCCCGGCGCCCGTCGGATGGGGCGAGGTCATGTGGTGGGCGTCGGCCGAGGCCCCGTACCCCACGATCCGCCCCCGGACCCGGGCCCCGCGGGCGCGGGCGTCCCGGAGCCGTTCGAGGATCAGGATGCCGGCGCCCTCGCCGGCGACAAATCCGTCCCGGTCCGCGTCGAAGGGACGCGAGGCGGCCGCGGGGTCGTCCTCGCGCCGGGAAAGGGCGCCCATCTGGGCGAACCCGGCCATCGCCAGCGGCGTGATCAGCGCCTCGCTCCCGCCGGTCAGGACCACGTCGCAGCGGTCGAGGGCCAGGAGATCGCGGGCGACGCCGATGGCGGTCGTACCGGAGGCGCACGCCGTCGACACCACGAGGTTGGGGCCGGTGGCCCCGAACTCGATGGCCGCCTGGCCGGCGAGCATGTTGGGGAGCTGCATGGGCAGCAGCAGCGACGACACCCGGCCGGGGCCGTCCCGGAGCATGACCCGGTGCTGGGCCTCCACGGTTTCGGGCCCCCCGTCACCGTTGCCCAGCACGACGCCGACGCGGGCCCCGTCCCAGGTCTTCGTGTCCAGCCCGGCGTCGGCCAGCGCCTCGCGCGCGGCAACCAGAGCGAACTGCACAAAACGGTCGAGGCGCAGTGCGCGCCGGGCGCCCAGCAGGGCATCCGGGTCGAACCCGGGGACCCGGCAGGAGATCCGTACCGGATTCGACTCCAGCACGGGGTCGAAGGCGGCCGGGGAACGCCCCGAACGGACGGCTGCCCAGGTGGGCACCACCCCCACGCCACCGGGCGTGACCATACCGACCCCGGTGACGGCGACATCGATACCGGCCATCAGATCTTCGCGCCTCGCTCCTCCATGAGCGCCACCATGTCGCCGACGGTGGCCGCCTCCAGCAGTTCGTCGTCGCTGATGGTGAGGCCCAGCTCGGAGTTGAGCATCAGGGACAGCTCCACGACGTCGAGGGAGTCGAGTTCGATGTCCTCCCGGGTGGCCTCGGGCGTGATCAGGTCGGGCGCGACCTTCAGCTTGTCGACGAGGAGGCTCTTGAATTGCTCGAACATGGCGAAACCTTTCGACAGTTGTCCTGATGGCTGGGCGTCGTTCGCCGGTGCGTGGACGCGGATGTACGGGTGGAGCGCGACGGAGCGGTGGCGCGAGGGCTCAGGACGGGGTGAGGTCCGGCCAGGTGAGGGCGGTCGCGCCCCAGGTCAGCCCGCCGCCGAACGCGGTGAGCAGCACTTTCTGTCCGCCGGTCAGCCGGCCGTCCCGCGCCGCCTGGGACAGCAGCAGCGGGATCGAGGCGCCGCCGGTGTTGCCGACGCTCTCGATGTTGGACAGCCGGCGTCCGGCCGGGATCTCCAACCGGTCCGCGACCGCGGTGAGGATGCGGGCGTTCGCCTGGTGCGCGGCAAGCCGATCGATGTCGGGGAGCCGCCAGCCGCGGCGCCGGACCGCCTCCGCCGAGGCGGCGGTCATGCGCTCCACGGCGTGACGGTACGTGTCGCGGCCCCGCATCCGGAAGAAGTGGTCCTCCGGGGGTGCGACGCGGCCCGAGGAGCGCTGCCGCGAGCCGCCGGCCGGCACCTCGATGAGGTGGGCGAGGGCGCCGTCACTGCCCAGGACCAGGGGTCCCACCGCGCCCGGTTCGCCCGGCTCCCCGGCGCGCAGCACCACCGCGCCCGCCCCGTCCGCGAAGATCACGGCGGTGGTGCGGTCGTCGGGGTCGATGAGGGTGGTGAACGCGTCGGCCGCGACGAGCAGCACGCGCTCCGCGATGCCCGCCGCGATCAGCCCGGACGCGGTCGCCAGGCCGTAGAGGAAGCCGGTGCACACGGCGGCCACGTCGAAGGCCGGTACGCCGGTCAGACCGAGCCGGGCGGCCACGGCCGGGGCGGTGGCCGGGCACAGGTGGTCCGGCGTGGTGGTGACGAGCACCACCGCGTCGATGTCCGCGCTGCCGGCCGATTTCATGGCCCGCTGCCCGGCCTCGACGGCGAGGTCGGAGGTGGCCGTGCCGGGGGAGACCACGTGGCGCGTGGCGATTCCGGTGCGGCTGCGGATCCACTCGTCCGAGGTGTCCAGCCGGGCCGTCAGGTCGTCGTTGGTCACCACACCGGGTGGTACGTACGACCCGATGCCCGCTATCACGGCGGCCCTCGTCACGGGAGCCCGCTTCCCGCCGGGCTCCGTGCTCATCCGGTGCTCTCCTGGCCGCCGGCCAGCACCTCGACGGGGAGGCCCATGTAGGCCATGCGCACCTCGGCCATCTCGTCGGTCCACTGCTCGGCCATGGCGTAGCGCTGCTCGGGGGTGGTGTCGAGCATCCGCACCCCGGGCCACAACTCGTAGTCGCCGATCTTGTCGGCGTGCTCGTACATGCCCTTCTGGAACATCTCCTCGCGGGGCAGGACGTACTCGCGGTCGGGGAGTTCGTCCCAGAGCCGGACGCCGCGCCGGAGGATCTCCAGCAGCCTCGGCTTGGAGTCGGGGTGTTCGGCGACGTGGTCGCGCAGGATGGTGCTGGCCACGGTCAGGTGCCGGATCTCGTCGATGGCGGTGCCGCGGGAGATCTCCCCGGTGGCGGGCGAGAGCGGGGTCCACTTGCGCTCGCTCAGCTCGGCGGCGGGCGCGAGTACGCCCTCGATGACGATGGCGAAGACGGCGACGCCGCCGATGAAGTCGGCCTGCTTCGTGACGATCTCGTCGGTGAACTCCTTCACCGGCTCCAGCACGCGGCGCCGGTAGTCGGCGGCCATCTCGTCGATGTCCCGCAGCAGGCTGTCGGCCGGGTGTCCCAGTTCGACGAGGTGGTTGCGGAAGACCCGGGCGTGCCGGGCCTCGTCGAGGAGCTGGGTGGCGTAGAACTCCATCTCCGGGATGCCCGGCGCGAGGGTCACGTAGTGGCCCAGGATGCGGGTGGCCATCTCTTCGGACAGGGCCCGGAAGCCGAACTCCAGGGTGAGGGCGTCCCGCAGCGGGCCGGGGTCCTTGAGGAACTGCGGTACGACGGCGTCGGCGTGGTGGCCGGTGTCGCCGCGGTCCCGCAGGGTTCCCTGCGCGACGGAGGTGATCCAGTAGGAGAGGTCGCACTCCTCGGGGCCGAGCGTGAGTTCCTTCGCGCCGTCGAGCAGACCGGGTGCCTTGTCCCAGTCGGCCTCGGGCGCCACAGGCGCGGTCATGATCCGGTCTCCTCGCTGCTCTGAGGGGCCTGCCCGGGGTCCCGGGCAGGGGTGAGCGGGCCGGTGAACAGTCCGCCGGCGTAGCTGACCAGGGGGTCGCCCGCGCCCACGGCGGCATGCGTCACGTAGCCGATCAGTACGTCGTGGTCCCCGACCTCGGGGGAGCCGACGAGCCGGCAGGTGTAGTGGGCCAGCGCGCCGTCCAGCAGGGGTGCGTGGGCGTACGGTCCCGTCTCCCACCCCAGGCCGGCGAACTGGGCTCCGCCCTCGGGCCGCGAGCTGTCGGCGAAGTACCGGGCCAGCTCGACCTGGTCGGCCGTCAGCACGTTGATGACGTAGCGGCCCGAGGCGGCCGCGAGTCCGGCGAAGTGCGACCCGCGCCTGAGGCAGGTCCCGAGCAGCAGCGGCTCCCGGGACACCGTGGTCACCATGCTGACCGTGGTGCCGTGCAGCTGCCCTTCGTGGCTGACCGTCAGCACGGCCACCGGGGAGGTCAGGTGGTACAGGGCCCGGCGCCGCCGGAGGCGGTCGTCGGGGGTGCGGTGCCCGCGGGTCGTCCCGGTGCGGGGCCGCAGCGCGGTGTTCATCGCACGGCCTCCCGCTGAGCGCGCTCGGCGGGGCCGGGCCGCGCCGCGGGGACATGGCCCACCGGGACGGGATCGGTCGCGTGCCCGACCGGCTTGGGGTGCTTGACCCCCAGGTCGTCCAGGAGCCGCAGGTAGCCGGGCTGGCGTACCGGTTCGAAGGGCAGCGCGAAGGGCTTCAGGAAGTTGCCGAACAGGCCCCGGTCCCCGAAGAGATGGAAGGGCAGCACCAGCAGCGCCCACTCCGGCCCGATCAGCCAGCACCACAGGGCCGCGACCGCGCCCTGCGTGATGAGGCTGTGCATGACGTTGTAGAGCACGTAGTAGACCTTGGAGATCGGGCGGCCGCCGCTGCGCCGGAAGGCGATGGCGCCGGGGATGTACCCGATGAGGTCGATGTACAAGAACAGCGCGACGGCCGGTACCCAGCGGATGTCGCCCAGGTGGGCGATCATCAGTCCGGTCGTGACGGCCAGGCCGACGAGGTACTCGGCTCGGTGCAGGGAGTACGTACGGGGGGTTTCGAACGGATTGGCCTGATCCACGGGCTCAGCTCCTGTGAGGGCAGCGGGTCACGCTGCGGCGATTCCCGGACGGGCGTCACTGAGGTTCGCGTCGCCGAGCAGCCGACTCTGCGGGTAGAGGCCGGTCACGGCCCAGGCGACGCTTTCCTTGATGACGCGCTCGGCGATCGGATCGAGGATTCCCTGCAGGCTGGGGATGCCGAAGTCGAAGTCGGCCTCGAAGTCGACGGCGACGTCGGCTCCTTCCTGCCGTAGCGTCCACAGCCCGGTGAAGCTGTCGAAGTCGCCGTCGGTCTGTTCGAAACGGGCCGTCAGGTCCTCGACCGAGAATTCGTCCCGCTCGGTCCAGCGCAGCAGCCCGCTGCGGAAGTTCAGTTCCCAGCTGGAGCCGCATTCCGCGGCCGGCAGCGTGGCGTGCACGACGGTGGTGTGCACGTGCGGAGCCAGCTCGGGATACCGCTCCCACTTGATCACCGCGTCGAAGACGCTCCGCGCGTCCTCGGAGGGGACGAGCGCCTTCAGTTCGACATGCCGCACGATCAGTTACCGCCTTCCGGCATCTTGGCCGCGCCCCGCACGAGTTCGCGGGTCGCCTTGTCGAACGAGTCGAGGAGGAAGCGCACTTCGGCGCCGGTCAGGGTGGCGGGCGGGGTGAACCGCACCACCGCGCTGCCGTTCATGGAGTGGTTGGCGACAACACCGTGGTTGAAGAGCTCGATCAGCAGCTCACCGGCCAGGCCGGCCTCGACCAGCTCGACGCCGATCATCAGGCCGCGGCCGCGCACCTCCACCACGAGGTCGGGGATGTTGCGGCGGGCGATCTCGGTGAGCTTCGGCAGCAGGGTGCCGCCGAGGTCCACGGCCTTGGTGACCAGCCGCTCCTCCTTGATCGTCTCGATGGACGCCTGGACGGCGGCCATGAGCAGCGGCTGTCCGGAGAAGGTCGCGGTGTGGAGGAAGGGGTCCTTGTCGAAGGGCCGGAACGCCTTGCGGGTGGCGACCGCCGCCGAGACGGGAAGTACGCCGCCGCCCAGGGCCTTGCCGGTCAGCATGACGTCGGGGACGACGCCGTCGACGTCGGCTCCCCACCACTCGCCCAGCCTGCCCAGGCCCGACTGGATCTCGTCGAGGATGAGGAACCCCTCGTACGCGCGGACCAGTTCCTCGACCCGCTTCAGGTAACCCTTGGGCGGGATGATCACCCCGCCCTCGCCCTGGACGGGTTCGAGGATGACGCAGACCTCGCCGGGGTGGGCCGACAGTTCGGCCTCCAGGGCGTCCGCGTCCCCGAACGGCAGGTTCAGGAAGTCGGGTACGAGCGGCCGGAAGGGCTGCTGGTAGACGTTGTTGGCGGTGGCCGAGAGGGCTCCCAGCGTCTTGCCGTGGTAGCCGCCGCTCATGGAGACGGTGCGTTTGAAGCCGTTGGCGCGGGCGAGCTTGAGCCCGGTCTCCACCGCCTCGGAGCCCGACAACCCGAAGTGCACCCGGTCCAGGCCCTCGGGCATGACCGAGACCAGTGCCTCGGCGGCGCGGGCGGCCGTCGGTTCGAGCAGGATGCGGGACGCGGTGGGGTGGGTACGCAACTGGCGCTCGACGGCCCCGATCACGCGGGGGTGGCGGGCGCCCATGATGAACACCCCGTACCCGCCCGCGTTGAGGAAGCGCTCCCCGTCGCTCGTGGTCAGCCACGCGCCGGAGGACTCGACCTCCATGTGGCTGCCGAACAGCTCGGCGAGCGTCGCCCGGCCCTTGCTGAGGTGGGCCCGGTAGAGCCGGAGGATCTCCTCCTCCGGGCTCGGTGCTCCGGCGCCGCGCGCCGGCCCGGTACCGGGCCGGGCGTCCTGGATCACGGTCACGAGATGTCACTCCAAGGGGACGTGCGGAGGGCGCGGGAATCGTGGGGGACGGGGACGGTCGGGCCGGGGGCGGCCCCGTCGTCCCCGGTGGGCCGGGCGCACGGCGTCGGTTGCCGTGCCCGACACGCGTCAGGCCAGTTCAAGCGACTCGCCGCCGAAGTAGCGCAGCAGCGGCTCGGCGGCCGCGGGCCTGGCCGGCGGGTGGAAGGCGAGCGGGCGCACCGACGCGGCCAGCCGGAAGTGCGGGGAGCCCTTGATGAAGTCCATGCCACCGAGGAGTTCCAGGGCGCGGTTGGCGTTGGCGACCAGCGCCTCCTGCACGGTGTAGCGGGCGACGAGGGCGCCGGCCACCGCTTCCTCGCCCCCGACGCCGGTCTGTACGGCGCGTGCGGCGCCCTCCAGCAGCGCCACGGCCGCCTCGTGGTGGAGGGCGAGGGCCGCGCGCTCGGTGGGGTTGCCCCGCTCGTGCGTGACGACCTCTTCCACGAGGGCGGCCGACGCTCCGGTGTATCCGGCCGCGATGAGCAGGACGAACCAGATGAAGCCGGCCGTCTGGAGGTCGTCCAGCCGGTTCGGGTCGTCGGCGGAGGTACGGACCACCAGCTCCTCCGGTACGAACACGTCCTCCAGGCGCACCTCTTCGCTCTCGGCGGCGGCGAGCAGGTCGCTGCCCCAGAAGGGGTGGACGGTCAGGCCGGCCGAGTCGGCCGGCACGATCGCGAGGGCGAGCTCGGGCGTACCGTCGGCGCCCGGTACGGAGATGCTGGCCGTCAGCAGATCCATCGAGGACGACAGGCTGCACGGCTTCTTGGCACCGGACAGCCGGTAGCCGCCTTCGACGGGCCGCGCGGCCACGGTCGGCGCGAGTATGTTCTGCTGGGTGCGGCCCTCGGCCCAGCCGGAGGCCATCAGCTTCCGCTCGGGCACGATCCGGTGCAGCAGCTCCACCTGCGCCGGTGTCAGCCGGTTCCGCCGGTCGGCCAGTGCGTAGAGCATGGCGGCGGTGAAGTGGTGCATGGTCGTGGCGGCGGCGAGCGACGGGGAGACCGCGCCGAGGGCTTCCTGCACCCGTACGGCTTCCAGGGGGCTCGCGCCGTGGCCGCCGAACTCGGCCGGTATCAGCAGGCCGGGGCCGCCGTGGGAGCGGAACAGGTCGAGGGCCGTGCCGCCCGGCTTCTCGCGGTCGTCGTACGGGATCTCCTCCAGGGCTTTGAGCAGCCCCGGGTGGTACCGGTCGCACACGGCGCGGGCTTGGTCGAGAGACCGCAGGGACAAGGCTTCCTCCGATGGATGAGTGCGATTCGCTACAGGTGCTCAGGCGCCGAAGACCGCCTCGTAGGGGCTGACATCGCGGGCGATGCTCACGCCCTGCAGATGGGAGGTCTTGAGCATCGGATAGTTGGCCTCACCGAAGACTCCGCCGGTCAGGCCGGTTCCGCCGTGTGTGGGCAGGTAGGGGACACAGCCCATGTGCGAGTCGTTGATCTTCAGCAGTCCGCCGTTGGTGACCTGCTGGACGAAGGTGTCGATGACGTCCTCGGAGCGGGCCCACAGCGAGTTGCGCAGTCCGTACAGGTTGGAGTTGGTGAAGTCCACGAAGCGCGACAGCAACTCCTGGTCGGAGGCGGGCTCGGCGACGACGACCGGTATCAGCGGGAAGAACGTCTCCTCGCGAACGATGTCGTACTCACGGGCCCGGGCCAGTCCGTCGACCCGGACCACGGTGGGCTGGAGAAAGACGCCGGTGTCCGAGGGGGTGCCGTCGACCTCCGTGCGGCGCCCCCCGATGACAAGTTCGCCGCCCTGGCCCAGGGCCTGGTCGAGGAGGCGGAAGAAGCGCTCGCTGCGCCGGACCGGGGAGAGCAGGACGTCCTCCTCCTCCGGGTAGCCGGGCCGGATCCGCTTGACCTGCTCCTTGAGCTCGGCCAGCAGTTCGTCGGCGACGGCGGGGTGCACCAGGACGCCGTTGGGCACCATGCAGATCTGACCGGAGCCGTAGAAGGCCTCCGTGATGGCCTCGACGGCCTTGGGGATGTCGGCGTCGGACCAGACGACGACGCTGTCGTTGCCGGCCAGTTCGAGGATGGCCTTCTTCCCGTTGGCCACGCACTGCTGCTCGAAGCGCAGCCCTTCCTGGCTGCCGCCGATGTAGAAGATGTCGTCGATCAGCGGGCTGGCGACCCAGCGGTCCAGCGTCTGCTTGGGGTTGGCGCACAGGGCGTTGAGTGTGCCGGGCGGGGCTCCCAGCTCGTCGAGGATCGGCGCGACGACTTCCCGCATCAGCCACATGGTGCTGAGCGCGATGCTGCGCGGGGCCCGCATGATGAGGCTGTTGCCGGACATGAGGCACAGCACGCCGAGAGCGGCGCTGGGAAGCGGTGCGTTCTGCGGGGGGTTGAAGGCGACGACCCCGTCGGGCTGCCTGCGCACGATCAGCCGGCGGTCGCCGTGCCGGAACTCGGTGTGCATCTGCCGCTGGTACCAGCCGAGGCTCTCCTCGCTGAAGATCTGGAGCAGGGAGCTGTGTTCCCACCGGGCGAGCTTGGCCGGGTGCGACTCGGTGATCAGCATGTCGATGAACTCGTCGCGGCGGCGGTCGAGTTCTTCGCGGAAGCGGTGTCCCAGGAGCATGCGGCGCTCCAGCGGGACGGCGGCCCAGCCGGGCGCGGCGCTCGCCGCGGCCTCGCTCGCCAGGTCCAGCGCGGCGTCGCCGGCGATGGCGCAGCGGCCCACGACGTACGGGTGTCGGGCCGCTTCCGCGTCGGCGTCCCGCTCCAGGGTGCGCTTGAGCGTCACGCTGGTGAACACGTCCTCCAGGAGGGATCTGCCACTCATGGTGTAGACCCAGCCCTCGCCCTCGATGTCCTTGCCGGCGACGTAGAGCTTGTAGCTGCGCAGGGGCGCCCGGCGTTCGTCCGCCGCGCTGTCAGAGGGTGCAGAACGTTTCGAGGATGTCTCCTCTTTCGAGGACGTCTCCTCTGTTGTTCCGTCCGAGAGCATGAGTGGCCTTTCGGGGTTCGGTCCCAGCGCTTTCCGACACACGGGAACAAGGCGCCGAACGGGAATTCGCGGAAATCCGTCGCACGTCGGCCCAATGCGGGGCCGACCGCTTCTCTGCCTGGGGTAATCCGATAGTGGCAGCCCGCCCTGACTCCCTCCTGACGCCGGACTGATCCTGGGGCCGGAGCGCCGCCCCGGCAGGCGCACGTCAGTCCGCCGTCAGAGCGGTGAGGCACTCTGGGCGAAGTGCCTCACCGAGAGGGCCGGACCATGAGGAAATTGACAAGACTTCGGGCGCTGTTGCCCGTGACCATCCTGATTCTCGCGACGGGCGCGGTGGGAAGCACTTCCTCCGCGTCCGCCGACGTCGGATGTGCGATCCGCGAGAACTCACCGCACACGGACTGGGGAGGAATGTCCTTCCCCGTCGACCTGTACTGCACCAACACACCGGGCGATGTGACGTCGCAGTCCTTCTACGGCAGCCCGGTCACCGGTCGCATGACCAAGACGACGAGCTGGTACGTCTGCTGGAAGATCGGCGCCCCGCACGCCGGCAAGAACAGCGTCTGGTACTACACGCAGGGTGACGCGGTCGTGAACAACCCCGGTCAGAACGCATGGGGTTACATGCCGGCGGTCGCTCTGGGCACCACCAAGGCGCCCTTCCCGGGGTTGCGCAAGTGTTCATGGGGATAGGGGTGGTTGAGCCGATGAGTACGACGAACGAGACGACCGGGAAGCGCCCGGTGGCCCGGTTCCGGCGGTTCGGCCGCGCCCTGGCCGGCGCGGCCCTGCTGGTGCCGCTCCTGGCCGGGGGGATGTCCACGGGGACCGCGAGCGCCGCCACCTGCAACCTGCAGGAGAACGTCCTCCACGCGGACAAGCTCGGCAACACCTTCCGTACCGACGTCAAGTGCGACAACACCACGGGCGACGTCTACGGCCGCGCGTCGTTCGACAGCCCGCTGACCGGTGTGAAGACCTCGACCCTGAGCACCTTCGTCTGCTGGACCCGGGGCCAGCCCCACGCGGGCGGCGACACGGTCTGGTACTACACCAAGGGCGACCAGGCCCTCCCTCCGTTCGCCGCGTTCGAGGGCTGGGGGGCGATGCCGTCCAGCGCGCTGCTCGTGCCGAGCGGAATCACGCATCCCTATCCCGGACTTCCCCGGTGCCCGTGGTACTGACGGAGATGGAGCAGAGCATGAACGTGGGCAACAGACCCGGACTGCGCGCGCGGAAACCGATGATCGCCCTCAGTCTGATCGTGATGCTCTCGGCCGTGGGTACGGGGCTGGGAGTGGCCGCGACCGATCCGGATCCCGGCAGCACCGCGGCCGACGCGGCAGCCGGCGCCGCGGTGTCGCCGATGGCGAAGGCGAAGGCGTCGGGGAAACCGGTGGAGATGCCGGAGCACCGGACCGAGTCGTCCGAGATGTACGCGAACCCGTCGGGCACGGTGACGGTGACGACACACATGACACCGGTGCGCACGCGCCTCGGTGACAAGTGGGTGGCCATCGACACCGATCTGCGGTTCCTCGATGACCGGGTGGCGCCCAAGGCGACGGCGGCGGGCCTGGAACTCTCCGACGGTGGCAACGGCCCGCTGGTGCGGCTGAACGACGGTCAGCACGTGATGCAGCTGAGCTGGCCCGGCAAGCTCCCGAAGCCGGCGCTCGACGGGCCGACGGCCACGTACCCGGAAGTGCTTCCGGGCGTGGACCTGCAAGTCACCGCCCAGGCGGACGGCTTCTCACAACTGCTCGTGGTCAAGAACGCGAAGGCGGCGAAGAACCCGAAGCTGCGGAAGGTCGCTTTCAACCTGTCGTCGGACGATCTCAAGGTGACCGGTGACGAGAAGCGCGGCCTGAAAGCGGTCGATGCCAAGGGCAAGGCGGTCTTCTCCGCCCCTCCGCCCCAAATGTGGGACAGCGCGAAGGGCGAGAAGAAGAAGCAGGCGGTCATGAAGACCGAGGTGACCGGGAAAAGCCTCGCGGTTCTCCCGAATCCGAAACTGCTCACCGGTCCCGGCGTCACCTATCCGGTGTACGTGGACCCCACTTTCACGTTGGGTACGTCCAACTACACGAGCGTCGACAAGCTTTTCCCCAACGCGACAGCGGGGTGGAACAACCGCGACGACATCGATCTCAGCATAGGCGCGCGGTTCTACAACAATGTGCCCAACGGCAATCGCGGATTCCTCCAGATGGATGTGCCGAATCTGGCGCCGGGCCGCGTCGTGACGAAGGCCAGCCTGAGCTTCAAGGACCAGAGCTTCGGCACATGCTCCTCCATTCCCCTGGAGGTCTGGCATACCGGCCATATCTCCTCCGCGACCTCGTGGAACAACCAGCCCACCTGGAACACGAAGATCGCCACCTACAACTGCACCTCGGAAATCATCACCGTGGACGTCCGCAGCGTGGTGCAGGCGGTCGCCCAGACGGGATCGTCCCTGGTCGACTTCGGCTTCAGGACCACGGCCGCGGTCGAGGAGAGCAGAAGGACCGACTGGCGATGGGTCGAGGCACCCACCGCGACCCTCAGTGTGGAGTACGCCTACAACGGCCAGTGCTTCCTGGTGGACCGGGTGAGTTACCAGGACCCCGACGGTTCGGCGTTCACCAAGGAGATGAACTGCACGAGCCAGGCGTCCGAGACCAGGATCGAGCCTTACAAAACCTCCCAGACGACCGGGCAGATCGTGGCGGGCCCGCACGGCTTCGTGTGCTGGCGCAGCGGTGACATGAACGCCGCGGGCAACCGCATCTGGTACTACGTCAAGGGGGACTCGGCCTCGGGGTGGACGAAATGGGGAGGCTGGGGCTACGTACCGGCCGACAAGATCCCCGGCGCGGGTTCGGAGCCGTATCCCGGCCTGCCGGCCTGCAACGTCTACGAGGTCACGCCCGGCGTGGTCCCTCCGCAGGACTTCAACTCGGACGGCCTGTTCGATGTCCTGGCCCTTCAGTCGGACGGAAACCTCGTCCTCCACCCGGGCAACGGCAACGGCACCCTCGGCACCAGGCGGATGCTCTGGACCGACGGCAGGGCCAACGGCTACAAGAGCATCTTCACCGGTGACTTCAACGCGGACGGCAAGACCGACGTGGCGGGCTTCGACGCCGACGGCACC
Source organism: Streptomyces liangshanensis (assembly GCF_011694815.1). NCBI lineage: Bacteria > Bacillati > Actinomycetota > Actinomycetes > Kitasatosporales > Streptomycetaceae > Streptomyces > Streptomyces liangshanensis. Next base: position 4,288,535 of record NZ_CP050177.1, on the reverse strand, counting down.
TGGCCCGACCACGTCATCTGGTGGTGGCCCGGAGACGGCAACGGAGGAGTCGGCGAACGCCAGCCGTTGATGGACAACCGGTACAAGACCCAGGCTTACCTCAATCCGGGCCTGCACGAGGTGTGCCGCTTCGCCTTCTCGGCGGACTTCAACGGTGACGGCAAGACCGACATCATGGCCGGCTGCGGCCAGGGCTCGGAGCAGGGAAACTACGCCGACGACAGCCTCTGGTGGTGGCCCGGGGACGGCGACGGCGGGATCAACAGCAAGATCAACGGCAGTCTCGGCTTCGAGTACGCCGCCGTCTCGCGCACGCAGACCAAGGTCTCGCCGCTGGACATCACCGGTGACGGCCGCATGGACATCTCGGAGATGTTCTCGGCCACGAGTCTGCATCTGAAGTCGGGCCCGGGCGCGCTCAACGCCAACTACGGCACGGGCACGCTGACCAGCTGGCCGCCCAACGGTTTCGGCAGGGTGACCAAGGTGTTCGCGGGCGACTTCAACGGCGACCGCCGGGGGGACATGGCCGGCGTCGATGCCGCCGGCCAGCTGTGGTGGTGGCCCGGCAACGGAAGCGGCGCCTTCGGCACCCCGTCGAAGATGGCCGCCGCCACGGACTGGGGCTCCACGAAGGACATCCTGTGATCTGTCCTGTGATCTGAGAGGACAGGCGTTCCGAGGGCCCGGGGATCCCGCACACCGCGGAATCCCCGGGCCCGACGCGCGCCACGGCATCCTCGCCCGCGGCGACCACCACCCCGCCTCCCCCTTCGGGCCCCTCCAGCTGGTAGAAAGCGGAATCGTCCCGCTGCCGGGCGCCGCCGTCGCCTCCCGGGCGCCTCGCCGCCCCCACGCGTGACCGGAGCAGCCGGGAAGGCCCCCGGAGCGGCCCCCACCGCCCCCGGGGAGCCCCGTCCCGCTTCCCTGCACGTCATGTCGCCGTTACCGCCCATTCAGACGTGCTTGCGACGCTCTTGCAATGCAGCCCGCTGTACCCCCCACGCCGAACGGCAGGATCCACCTCGCCCCCGCGCTCTCCGACGCGCCCGTCACCCCTTCCGCGCGGAAGAATGGGGACATGAGCGAGCAGCCCGAGGTCCCGGTCCAGCACCCCCAGCCGTCGGTCGGCTTCCTAGCCGCCCACCGGCCCCACACCGTCGCCGCCAACGTGTCCGATCTGGAGCCCGATCTCGACGCGGATCTCGACGCGTACGAGGAGGACCGCGACCCCGACGGGGCCGAGCTGCCCCAGGGCCGGTTCCTCGACCGCGAGCGCAGCTGGCTGGCCTTCAACGAACGTGTCCTGGAGCTCGCCGAGGATCCGGCGACGCCCCTCCTCGAACGGGCTAACTTCCTCGCCATTTTCGCGTCGAACCTGGACGAGTTCTTCATGGTCAGGGTCGCCGGCCTGAAGCGGCGCATCGCCACCGGCGTCGCCACCCGCTCCGCGTCCGGCCTCCAGCCGCGCGAGGTGCTCGACCTGATCTGGACCCGCTCGCGCGAGCTGATGGCCCGGCACGCCGCCTGCTACCAGCAGGACATAGCCCCGGCCCTCGCCGACGAGGGCATCCACGTCATCCGCTGGCCCGAGCTGACCGAGAAGGAGCAGGCCCGCCTCTTCACGCTCTTCCGCCAGCAGATCTTCCCGGTCCTCACCCCGCTCGCCGTGGACCCGGCCCACCCCTTCCCGTACATCTCCGGCCTGTCGCTGAACCTCGCCGTGGTCGTCCGGAACCCGGTCAGCGGCCACCGCCACTTCGCCCGGGTCAAGGTGCCCCCGCTGCTGGCCCGCTTCCTGGAGGCCTCACCCTCGCGGTACGTACCGCTGGAGGACGTGATCGCCGCCCACCTGGAGGAGCTGTTCCCCGGGATGGAGGTGCTGGCGCACCACATGTTCCGGGTCACCCGCAACGAGGACCTGGAGGTCGAGGAGGACGACGCCGAGAACCTCCTCAAGGCGCTGGAGAAGGAGCTCATGCGGCGCCGCTTCGGCCCGCCGGTGCGCCTGGAGGTCGAGGAGTCCATCGACCCGTACGTCATGGACCTGCTCGTCCGCGAGCTGAAGGTGCAGGACTCCGAGGTCTACCCGCTGCCCGGGCCGCTGGACCTGACCGCGCTCTTCGGGATCTCGGCGCTGGACCGGCCCGAACTGAAGTTCCCCAAGTTCATCGCGGGCACGCACCGCGACCTCGCCGAGGTGGAGTCCGCCTCCGCGCCGGACATCTTCGCCGCCCTGCGCGAGCGCGACGTCCTGCTGCACCACCCGTACGACTCGTTCTCGACCTCCGTCCAGGCCTTCCTGGAGCAGGCCGCGGCCGACCCGGACGTCCTCGCGATCAAGCAGACGCTCTACCGGACGTCCGGCGACTCCCCGATAGTCGACGCCCTGATCGACGCCGCCGAGTCGGGCAAGCAGGTCCTGGTCCTCGTCGAGATCAAGGCCCGCTTCGACGAGCAGGCCAACATCAAGTGGGCGCGCAAGCTCGAAGAGGCCGGCTGCCACGTCGTGTACGGCCTGGTCGGGCTCAAGACGCACTGCAAGCTCTCCCTGGTGGTACGGCAGGAGGGCGAGACCCTGCGCCGCTACAGCCACGTCGGCACCGGCAACTACCACCCGAAGACGGCCCGGCTGTACGAGGACCTCGGCCTGCTCACGGCCGACCCCCAGGTCGGGGCGGACCTCTCCGACCTCTTCAACCGGCTGTCCGGCTACTCCCGCCGGGAGACCTACCGGCGGCTGCTGGTCGCCCCGAAGTCCCTGCGCGACGGGCTGGTCACCCGCATCAACAAGGAGGCCGCGCACCACCGCGCCGGCCGCCCCGCGCACGTCCGCATCAAGGTCAACTCGCTGGTCGACGAAGCGATCATCGACGCCTGCTACCGGGCGTCCCAGGCCGGGGTCCCGGTCGACGTCTGGGTGCGGGGCATCTGTGCCATCCGCCCCGGGGTCCCCGGGCTCTCGGAGAACATCCGGGTCCGCTCGATCCTCGGCCGGTTCCTGGAGCACTCCCGCGTCTTCACCTTCGGCAACGGGGGCGAGCCCGAGGTCTGGCTCGGCAGCGCGGACATGATGCACCGCAACCTCGACCGCCGTATCGAAGCGCTGGTACGGGTCACCGACCCGGCCCACCGCGCGTCCATCACCCGGCTGCTGGAGACCGGGATGTCCGACACCACCTCCTCCTGGCACCTGGGCGCGGACGGCAACTGGACCCGGCACGCCACGGACGCCGACGGCCAGCCGCTGCGGCACGTACAGGAAACGCTCATAGACGCCCGGAGGCGCCGGCGTGCAGCACCATGAAGTCGACACGGTTCCCGGTACGGCCCCGGGCCCCGGACGGGGCCCTGACCGGACCGCGGACCGGCTGACGGCGGGCGAGATCCTGGCCGGGTACCTCCACACCCGGGCAGGTGACTTCCTGCGCAGCCTGCGGCTCTACAGCGAGAGCGGCTCGGACACCGCCGCGGCCGAGCAGGCCGCGGCGGCGCTGCGCGGCTCCGCCCGGCGGATCGGCGGCAGCCTGCACACGTTCCGGCCGCTGCTGGACCCGGCCTGGGCCGACCAGCTGCGGACGGAGCTGGTCTGGCTGTCCGGCACCCTCGCCCAGGAACACGCCTGCACGGCCCGCCTGCACCGGCTCCTCACGGCGCTGGGCCGGCTGTCCGGCGCGGCCACCGTGACCGCCGGGCGCGCGGACGACCCCGGCCCGGCGGCCCGCCCGACGGGACCGCTCACCGTCGGGGCGTCCCGCGCGGGCGCCCTGCTGGAACGCCAGCTGACGCTCGCCCGGACCCGCTCCCACTCGGCGGCGCTCCAGGCGCTCGGCTCGTCGCGCTTCCACGCGGTCGCCGACGCCGTCGCCGTACTGGCGTCCGAGGCGCCCCTCGCGCCGCTGGCCTCCGCGCCGGCCGTGGAGGTGCTCGCGGGACCGGGCGAGGCCACCGAACGGCACCTGCTGGACGCGGTGGCCGCGCTGCCGCTGGCGCGCGCGGCGCACCCGTACAACGCGGAGGCCCTGGTGCACGGTCTGGCGACGGCGTCCGAGGGCGAGGCGCAGGACGCCCCCTGGCACCAGGTGCGCCAACTGCTGCGCCTGCACCGGTACGCCCAGGAGGTGTGGTGCGCGGCCGGCGCCCCCGACCCGGCCCTGTCGGCGGCCGGGCGGGCCCTGGACCGGCACCGCGACGCGGCGGAGGCGGCGGCCGCGGCGGCGAACGCGGCGCGCACGCCCCGTATCGCCCCCGCGACGGCGTACGCCCTCGGTGTCCTGCACGCCGACCAGCGCCACGAGGTCGAGGCCTCGCGCTTCGCCTTCCAGCAGGTGTGGCAGGGGGCGGCGGCGCTGCCGGCGTCCTGAGAGCGGGCACCACGCGTCCTGAGCGGCACGCACGAGAGGACGGAGTGACGATGAACGGGCACGGGCACGGAAGCGGGGGCAGTGGGATGAGCGGCATCACGAGCGGCGACGGCGAGCCGCGGGACCTCATCCGCGCGGCGGGCTGCGTGCTCTGGCGCCGGGTGTCGTACGGGGACGGCGGTACGGAGATCTGCCTGGTCCACCGCCCCAAGTACGACGACTGGTCCCACCCGAAGGGCAAGCTCAAGCACGCCGAGGAGCCCTTGGCTGCGGCCCTGCGCGAGGTCCTGGAGGAGACGGGCCACCACTGCGCCCCGGGGGAGCGGCTCGGTACGGTCCGCTACCTGGTGAACGGGCGCCCCAAGCGCGTCGACTACTGGGCGGCCGAGGCCACCGGCGGCACGTTCGCGCCGAACGACGAGGTCGACCGCGTCCTCTGGCTCACCCCGGCGGCGGCCCGGGGCCGGCTGACCCAGCCACGCGACCGCCTCCTGGTCGACGCGCTGCTCGACGCGGTCGTCTGAGGGACGGCCGAAGAGCGGCCGACGAATCTGGCGAGGGGCTACTGAGGGTCTGCCGAGGGGCGCACGCGGGCGCGTCCGGACCGGCCGGCCCGGCTGTCCCTGTCGTCCCCGCTGCCCCCGTAATGGGCGGTAGGCCCTTCTTTGCGCCGCGTGAAGCCCCCCGCACCGGGCCGCCCGCCATGGTTCACCTTCCGTTCACCCTCCCCCGTCGGCGGCTTCACCTGATCTGCCTACTTTCGGCCTTACACGGTGACCGGCCCAGGCCGCACCACCACCCCGACGCACGCCGCCGTCACACGACCATCGGGCCGGCGGCTCTTGGAAGGAATCACCCGAAGTGAAGCTTTTGCGCAAGAACGGGCTGCGCGCCACCGCGCTCGGTGCCCTCGCCGTCTCCGGCGCCCTGGTTCTCACGGCGTGCGGATCGGACGACAACAGCGGCAGCGCCTCCTCCTCTCCGTCGGCGAAGACCACCGCCGCCGCCTCGAACGCCGCCTGCGGCGACGCCAAGGGCCAGCTGCTCGCGTCCGGTTCGAGCGCGCAGAAGAACGCCATGGACCTGTGGGTCAAGGGCTTCATGGCCGCCTGCCCCGACGTCCAGCTCAACTACCAGTCCTCCTCCTCCGGTGAGGGCATCGTCGCCTTCAACCAGGGCACCGTCGGCTTCGCCGGTTCGGACTCGCCGCTGAAGCCCGAAGAGGTCACCGACTCCAAGAAGATCTGCGCCGGCGGCCAGGGCATCAACCTGCCCATGGTCGGTGGCCCGATCGCGATCGGCTACCACCTGGAGGGTGTGGACAGCCTCGTCCTCGACGCCCCCACGCTGGCCAAGATCTTCAACTCGAAGATCAAGAACTGGGACGACGCGGCCATCAAGGCGCTCAACCCGGGCGTGAAGCTCCCGAACAAGCCGATCCAGGCCTTCCACCGCTCCGAGGACTCCGGCACCACGCAGAACCTCGGCAAGTACCTGGGCGCCACGGCCAAGGCCGACTGGAAGTACGAGGCCGAGAAGACCTGGCCCGCCCCCGGTGGCCAGGCCGCGTCCGGCTCCGCGGGTGTCGCCGCCCAGGTCAAGCAGGTCGACGGCTCCATCGGTTACTTCGAGCTCTCGTACGCCACCGCCCAGTCCATCTCCACCGTGAAGATCGACACGGGCGCCAGCGCCCCCGTCGAGGCCACCTCGGAGAACGCGTCGAAGGCCATCGCCGCCGCCAAGATCGCCGGCACCGGCAACGACCTCGCGCTCAGCCTCGACTACACCACCAAGGCCGACGGCGCCTACCCGATCGTCCTGGTCACGTACGAGATCGCCTGCGACAAGGGCAACAAGGCCGCCACTCTCCCCGCGGTCAAGGCCTTCCTGAACTACACCGCGAGCGACGAGGGCCAGAAGGTGCTCTCGGGCGCCGGCTACGCGCCGATCCCGACCGAGATCAACACCAAGGTCCGCGCCGCGATCGCCTCGCTCTCCTAGTACCACCCAGCCCCACCCAGTCCCACGCTTCACAGGTGGCGGTGGCCGGCCCGGCGCACCCCTCCGGGCCGGCCACCTGCCCACCCATCCGGTGCACCGCCGCCAGGGGAGCCGCACCCGCGACTCCCCCACACAGACCGGAAAGACATGGCTTCCACCACACCGATAGACGTTCCCCCGCCCGCCCCGCCGGTCAAGAGCCCCTCGGGCACCTCCACCGGCCGCGCGGGCGACAAGATCTTCTCGGGCCTCTCGAAGGGCTCGGGCATCCTGCTGCTCGTCGTCATGGCGGCGATCGCGGGATTCCTCACGTACCGCGCCGTCCTCGCCATCTCGAAGGACGAGGGGAACTTCTTCACCACCTTCGAGTGGACCCCCTCGGCGAATCCGCCGGTCTTCGGGATCGCCGTCCTGCTCGTCGGGACGATCGTCAGCTCGATCATCGCGATGGTCATCGCCGTCCCGATCGCCGTCGGCATCGCGCTGTTCATCTCGCACTACGCGCCGCGCAAGCTGGCCGCGCCCCTCGCGTACCTCGTGGACCTGCTCGCCGCGGTCCCCTCGATCATCTACGGCATCTGGGGCGCCCTCTTCCTCGTGCCGTACCTCGACGGGCTGAACCTCTGGCTCGACCACTACTTCGCCTGGACGTACCTCTTCGACCAGACGCAGCCCGGTGTCGCGAGGAACATGCTCACCGTCGGGATCCTGCTGGCGATCATGATCCTGCCGATCGTGACCAGCGTCAGCCGCGAGGTCTTCCTCCAGGTCCCGCGGATGAACGAGGAGGCCGCCCTCGCCCTGGGCGCCACCCGCTGGGAGGTCATCCGGCTGTCGGTCCTGCCGTTCGGACGCTCCGGTGTGATCTCCGCGTCGATGCTCGGCCTCGGGCGCGCGCTCGGCGAGACCATCGCCGTCGCCACGGTCCTCTCCCCGAACTTCCTCGTCTCGCTGCACCTGCTCGACCCGGGCGGCGGCACCTTCGCCCAGAACATCGTCGCCAAGTTCGGCGAGGCCAACGAGTTCGGGCGCGACGCCCTGATCGCCTCCGGCCTCGTCCTGTTCATCCTCACCCTGCTGGTCAACGGCGCGGCCCGCCTGATCATCGCGCGCCGCAAGGAGTACTCGGGGGCCAACGCATGAGCCACGCAGCCGTACAGGAGAAGCCGACCCCCGTGCCGCCTCCGGAGAACAAGGGCAGCCTCGCCGGGCGTTCCCTCCCCCGCTGGGCGCCGGCCGGCTTCGCCGCCGCCGCGATCGTCATCGGTGTCGCCGTCGGCGCCGGCGCGGGCCTCGACAGCAAGATCCAGTGGGGCCTGATCGCCGCGGTGGCCTTCGTGGTCATCTCCTACACCGTCACCACGACGGTCGAGAACAAGCGCCAGGCCAAGGACCGCCTCGCCACCAGCGTGGTGTGGGTGTGCTTCGTCCTCGCCATGGTGCCGCTCGTCTCGCTGCTCTGGACCACCATCAGCCGTGGCGTGAAGGTCCTCGACGTCTACTTCCTGACCCACTCCATGGCCGGGGTCCCCAGCTTCGAGAAGGGCGGCGGTGTCTACCACGCCATCATCGGCACGCTGGAGCAGGTCGGGATCGCCACGGTCATCGCCGTCCCGCTCGGCCTGCTGACCGCCGTCTACCTGGTGGAGTACGGCAAGGGCGCGCTGGCCAAGGCCGTCACGTTCTTCGTGGACGTCATGACGGGTATCCCGTCCATCGTCGCCGGTCTGTTCATCCTCTCGATCATGCTGATGGCGCAGCTCCAGCCCGCGGGCTACCTCGGCTCGCTCGCCCTGACGATCCTGATGCTCCCCGTCGTGGTCCGTTCCACGGAGGAGATGCTCAAGCTCGTCCCGAACGAGCTGCGCGAGGCCGCGCTGGCGCTCGGCGTACCGAAGTGGCGCGTGATCCTCAAGGTGGTCCTGCCGACCGCGATCGGCGGGATCACCACCGGTGTGATGCTGGCCGTGGCCCGTATCGCCGGTGAGACCGCCCCGATCATCCTGCTCGTCTTCGGCAACCAGCTGATCAACTCGAACCCGTTCGAGGGTGCTCAGTCCTCGCTGCCCTTCTACATCTACGAGCAGTACAAGGTCGGCAGCGACGCGTCGTACGACCGGGCCTGGGCGGCGGCGCTGGTGCTGATCATCTTTGTCATGCTCCTCAACCTGGTGGCTCGCGGGATCGCCCGCTGGAAGGCACCGAAGACCGGCCGATGAGGCCCGCCATCCGGCTCCGCCGCACGGGGCCTCGGCTCGGAAAGAAGCAGTGATCCACATGGCCAAGCGAATCGACGTCAGCGGGCTCTCCGCCTACTACGGCTCCCACCGCGCGATCGACGACATCTCCATGACCGTCGAGCCCCGCTCCGTGACGGCCTTCATCGGCCCGTCCGGCTGCGGCAAGTCCACCTTCCTGCGCACCCTGAACCGCATGCACGAGGTCACCCCCGGCGGCCGCGTCGAGGGCAAGGTGCTGCTGGACGACGAGAACCTGTACGCCTCGAACGTCGACCCGGTCGCCGTGCGCCGTACGGTCGGCATGGTCTTCCAGCGCCCCAACCCCTTCCCGACGATGTCGATCTTCGACAACGTCGCGGCCGGCCTGCGCCTGAACAGCAGGTACGGGAAGAAGGAGCTGGCGGACGTCGTCGAGAAGTCCCTCAAGGGCGCGAACCTCTGGAACGAGGTCAAGGACCGCCTGAACAAGCCCGGTTCCGGCCTCTCCGGCGGCCAGCAGCAGCGTCTGTGCATCGCCCGCGCGATCGCGGTCGAGCCGGAGGTCCTGCTGATGGACGAGCCGTGCTCGGCCCTCGACCCGATCTCGACGCTCGCGATCGAGGACCTGATCGGCGAGCTGAAGGAGCGCTTCACGATCGTGATCGTGACGCACAACATGCAGCAGGCGGCCCGCGTCTCGGACCGTACGGCCTTCTTCAACCTCGCGGCCGTGGGTCAGCCCGGCAAGCTCATCGAGATAGACGAGACCGAGCGGATCTTCTCCAACCCGTCCGTGCAGGCCACCGAGGACTACATCTCGGGCCGCTTCGGATAAGCCGTCCTGCGGTGCTGCATGGCGGTGCCACCGCAAGACGAAGGGCCCGCCCCCTCAGGGGGCGGGCCCATTCACGTCTGTACGGGAAGGTCCACGTCGGTACGGGAAGCTCAGCCGAAGGCCAGGTTCACGATCCAGAAGCTGACCGCGGCGACCAGCCCCGCCGCCGGCATCGTGATGAACCACCCCAGGATGATGTTCTTCGCGACCCCCCAGCGCACCGCGTTCACCCGCTTCGTGGCGCCCACGCCCATGATGGCCGACGTGATCACGTGCGTCGTGGAGATCGGGGCGTGAAACAGGAACGCCGAGCCGAACATGATCGACGCGCCGGTCGTCTCCGCCGCGAATCCCTGCGGCGGGTCCAGCTCGATGATCTTGCGGCCCAGCGTTCGCATGATGCGCCAGCCACCCGCGTACGTACCGAGGGACAGCATCAGCGCGCAGACAATCTTGACCCACACCGGGATCGGGTCCCCGGGGCCCTCCACATCGGCGATGACCAGGGCCATCACCACGATTCCCATCGTCTTCTGCGCGTCCTGGAGCCCGTGCCCGAGCGCCATCGCGGCCGCAGAGACGGTCTGGGCTATCCGGAATCCGCGCTTGGCCTTGTGCGGGTTCGACCCGCGGAACATCCACATGATCGCGACCATCACCAGGTAGCCGACCACCAGGCCGACCACCGGCGACACGAACATCGGGATGACGATCTTCTCCACGACCCCGGACCAGATCACCTCCGTACCCCCGGCGAGGGCGGCGCCCACCAGGCCGCCGAACAGCGCGTGGGACGAGGAGGACGGCAGGCCGAAGTACCAGGTGACCAGGTTCCAGACGATCGCGCCGACGAGCGCGGCGAAGAGGATGCCCATCCCGCGGTCGCCGTGCGGCGTGGCGATCAGGCCCTCGCTGACGGTCTTGGCGATGCCCTGCCCGAGGAACGCGCCGGCGAGGTTCATCACGGCGGCCATGGCGAGGGCGGCGCGGGGCGTCAGGGCCCGGGTGGACACCGAGGTCGCGATGGCGTTCGCGGAGTCGTGGAAACCGTTCGTGTACGTGAATCCGAGCGCGACACCGATGGTCATGATCAGTGCGAAGGTGTCCACGGGGGTCAGGACTCCTTGACCGTGATGGTCTCCACGGTGTTCGCGACGTGCTCGAACGCGTCGGCGGCCTCTTCAAGCACGTCGACGATCTGCTTGAGCTTGAGCACCTCCATCGCGTCGTACTTGCCGTTGAAGAGGTGGGCCAGCAGTTTGCGGTGGATCTGGTCGGCCTGGTTCTCCAGGCGGTTGACCTCGATCCAGTACTCGGTGAGGTTGTTCATCGTCCGCAGGTGCGGCATCGCCTCGGCGGTCAGCTCGGCGGCCCGGTTGAGGACCTCGATCTGCTGCTCGACCCCCTTGGGCAGTTCCTCGATGTTGTAGAGGACGACGAGGTCGACCGCCTCTTCCATGAAGTCCATGATGTCGTCGAGCTGGGACGCGAGGCTGTAGATGTCCTCGCGGTCGAACGGCGTGATGAAGGAGGAGTTGAGCTGGTGGAAGATCGCGTGGGTGGCGTCGTCCCCCGCGTGCTCCGCCGCCCTCATGCGCTCCGCGATCTCGGCTCGGGCGGAGGAATCCGCCCCGAGGAGTTCCATCAGGAGCTTGGAGCCCGTGACGATGTTGTCCGCGGACGCGGCGAACATGTCGTAGAAGCTCGTCTCCCTGGGGGTCAGACGAAAGCGCACCTGGGATCCTCGGGTTACATGGAATTCGGTCAGGGTGATGCTAGGCGCAACATCCGGCCACGGCTAACCGGCAATCCGTCCCAGTGTCGCCCATGCGGCACCGCGGTCGGCACAGGGCCCTGCCCCAAGGCTCACGGAGGGGTACCATATACCCACGTGGGGTATATAACCCCGTATCGGACATCACACCGATCTCACATCGATCCCACGCCGATCCCACATCGGACCACCCACCCGACAACCCACCGGACGACCTCCGGACATCCCTACGGGAGGACGCGATGACGACCACCGAGGCGGCCGGCGCCGCGACGAGCGAAGCGCCCTCCGAGCCGGCCACGCCCCCCACCCCCACCCCGGCCGGGGCACCCGTCACCGACCACGACCGGGGGATCCACGGGTACCACCACCAGAAGGCCGAGCACCTCAAGCGGCTGCGCAGGATCGAGGGCCAGATCCGCGGCCTCCAGCGGCTGGTGGACGAGGACGTCTACTGCATCGACATACTGACCCAGGTCTCGGCCTCGACCAAGGCCCTCCAGTCCTTCGCCCTCCAACTGCTGGAGGAGCACCTGCGGCACTGCGTGGCGGACGCGGCGGTCAAGGGCGGCGACGAGGTCGACGCGAAGGTGGCGGAGGCGACCAAGGCGATCGCCCGCCTGCTCCGTACCTGACGGCCTGCCCTGTACCTGACCGCCCGCTCCGTACCCGACCACCCGACGCCGTACCTCACGGCCCGGCGCCGCCGGCACGCGCTCAGTCCCGGCGGCGGCCGGCGGCCCTGGCCTCCGCCTGCCGCGGCAGGACCGGGCGGGCGGCGCGGGCCACCTTCAGCACTTCGTCGATACGGTCCGGGCTGAGCCGCTCCCCGTCCGCGGCGGACGCCGCGATCATCAGCTCTCCGCACAACTCGATCTCGGCGAGGGCCACGTGGTCCTGGACGGTCGTCGTACGCAACGAAGCCACGTGCTGTCACCTCTTCCCGCGGGCGCCGACTTCCCGAGTCGTGTCCCTCCAGCGTAAGGACCGGGACCCTCCACGCGCATGGCACGTCCGGACCATTTCCGCCCTGGTCTCCCCCGAGGCCGCGTGATCCCCCGGAACTACGTCCCGGTAACTAGTCCCGCGCCGACGGCCGCGCGCACCCCCTGCCTAGGTCCCGATCTTCCCGGCGAAGATGTCGGCGGCCGGCGGCAGCTGTACGGAGACCGCCGAGCCGAAGGCGTACAGCAGCGTCGTCGAGGCGACGTCGACCGTCCGGCCCTGGTTGAGGTAGCTGAACCGATGCCTGACCTTGCGCAACCGCCCCTCGTCGTCCAGGTACGCGTCGAACGGGACGACATCCTTGGCGAACCCTTTCGCCGCGGCGTTCAGCGCGCCCCGCGCGAACGGCGACGCCACCTTCGCCGCCTCGCCGATGTCGGTGACCCCCCGGTAGTGCCACACACGAGTCCCGGCCAGATCCTGCGAGCCGACAAAGGTCACGTTCCGGGCCGCGCGCAGCAGTTCGGCGGCCGCCAGCGGATCGGTCGCCCCGCCGGTGACCAGATTCCCGTCCTCCAGCGTCGTCGCGTCGACCCTGACCCACTTGTCCGCGGGCACACCCGCCCCGCGGTTCTTCATGTAGAGCGCGGCGGGCGCGACCAGTTCGGTGATGGGGCGGTGCTCGCTCGCGCCCGCCGGGTCCCTCGGCAGGACAACCTTGAGCCGCCCGATCCGCTCGGCGAAGTTGTAGCCGCCCTCGCCCCTGATGGTCACCCGGGTCCCGCCGGCCGCCATCTCCATGGACGTACGGGCCTTGGAACTCCCCGACGCGAGCAGGACGTCGGCGGCCTCACGCACCACCCGGGGCCCGCCGGCCGGCCGGTCGTCGGCCGTGGCTCCCACCTCGCCGGAACAGCCGGTCGTGGCCACCACACCGGCCACGGCACCCGCCATGGTCACGGCGGCGAACGCCGCTCCTCTGCGTCCGTGCTGCTGCGCCACCATCGCCCGCCAACCCCCAACGCCTTACCGCCGCTTGTCCGAAGTCCGCCCCCACCCGCATAACGACGCCCCGCGTCCCCCGTCACGCCAGTACGGTGGAGGGGTGTGCGAGCAAGACTCTTCCGGTCCCCCCACCGCCTCCGTCCACACCACCTCCACCGTCGAACGCGGCTCGTTCTGCCTGGCCCGCTGCACGTGCGGCTGGTCCGGCCCGGCCCGGCGCTCCCGCGACCTGGCCAGGACGGACGCGCGGACCCACGCGACACCGGGCTGACGTGCGGCGGGCGCGCCGACGGGCCCCTCCCCCGCGATCGAGCCGACCTCCGAATCGCCCCGTCCTCCGGATTGACCTGACCCCTTGGGGGAAAACGGACCGGAGTCGCGGAACCCGGTGGCCCCTACAACCGTCCCGTTCAGCGGGACGCCGTCCACGCGATCCCGGGGTCACCCTCAGGAGGACGTCAGATGGAACGGCGCACACTGCTCACGGCCGCGGCCGCCCTCGCCACGGCCGGCGTCACGGCCGCCTGCTCCGGCGGCGGCACCTCACCCGCCGGCGCCGAAGGCCCCGGTACGGACCCGAGCGGGCCGCCCGCCGGCACCGCGACCACCACCGCGGCGGGCACGCCCACCAAGGGCGCCGCCCCCGGCGCGCCCAGCTGGGGCGCGCTGGCCAAGGGGCTCGACGGGGATCTCGTACGGCCGGGCGACGCGGCGTACGCGACCGCGCGCCAGCTCTACAACACCCGCTTCGACACCCTGAAGCCCGCGGCCGTCGCCTACGTCTCCGGCGAGGACGACATCAAGGAATGCCTCGCCTTCGCCCGCACCCACCGCACGCCCGTCTCCATCCGCGGCGGCGGCCACTCCTACGCGGGCTGGTCCAGCGGCAACGGCCGGCTCGTCATCGACGTCTCGAAGCTCGACTCGCTCCGGCACGCCTCGGACGGCGTGGTCGGCGCCGGCGCCCGGCTCGCGGACGTCTACCGGACCCTCGCCGCCCGGGGCCGTACGATCCCCGCCGGTTCCTGCCCGACCGTCGGCGTCGCCGGCCTCACGCTCGGCGGCGGGCACGGCGTCGCGGCCCGCGCGTACGGCCTGACCTGCGACAGCCTCGTCTCCGCCACGGTCATCACGGCGGCCGGCCGGCGGCTCACCGCCGACGCCACGCAGAACAAGGACCTCTTCTGGGCGCTGCGCGGCGCCGGGAACGGCAACTTCGGGGTGGTCACCGAGCTTCGTTTCCGTACGCACCCGGCGCCCGCGACCGTCGCCGCGTTCGTGAGCTGGCCGTGGTCGAAGGCCGAGGCGCTGCTGAACGCCTGGCAGAAGTGGGGCCCCGACCAGCCCGACGAGATCTGGTCGTCCCTCCACCTGGCCGCGGGTCCCGGCGGCGGCACGCCGACCCTCTCGCTGTCCGCGTTCTCCCTCGGCACCGAGTCGGACCTCAAGAACGCCCTCGACCGGCTCGCCGACGGCCCCGGCGGCCCGGGCCCGGCGACCTCGTTCTCGACGCGGCGCCGGGGGTACGAGGAGGCGATGCTCGTGTACGCGGGCTGCTCGGGCTTCACCGAGGAGCAGTGCCACCTGCCGGGCACCACCCCGGGGCGCAGCACGCAGGGCGCGCTCCAGCGCGAGACGTACGCGGCGGCCTCCGACTTCTACGACCGCGCGCTGTCCCCGGCCGGCCTGCGGGCCCTGGTCTCCGCGACGGAGCGCTTCACCAGGATCCCGGCCTCCCAGGGCGGGGGCGGCGGTTCCATAGCCCTGACCGCGCTCGGCGGGGCGGTCAACCGGGTGAGCCCGCTCGCGACGGCGTTCGTGCACCGGCGTTCGCGGGTGCTGGCGCAGTACATCGGGGCCTGGCGGCCGGGGACCGCCGGCACGGCCCAGCAGGCGTGGCTGAAAAGCACCCATGCGTCGATGCGGCGGTACGCGTCGGGCGCGGCCTACCAGAACTACGTCGACCCGACGCTGACGGACTGGCGCTCGGCCTACTACGGCGGGGCGGCGGACAGGCTGACGCGGCTGAAGGCGACGTACGACCCGGACCGGCTGTTCGACTTCCCGCAGGCGCTGTAGGGCCGCCGCCGCCCCGACGCCCGGGGACACCAGGTACCCCCGGGGACACCCGGGCGGACACCTCCTAGCCCGTACGGACCACCGAGGTGGCCGACCGGGCGTCAGGGAGGTGGCCTGTACCCATGGATCGATACGGACCCCGCTCGGCCGCTCTCGTCACGGCCGCCGCTCTCCTCCTCGCGCTCGGCGCGAGCGCCGCCGTCGCCGTGGACAAGCCGACGGAGCCGGGGCAGCTCACGCTCATCAAGACGGCGGTCGGTGACGTGGTGGCGGACAAGAAGGGCAATCCGCTGTACGTCCGCGAGGCGGACAAGCGCGACGTGTCGGGCTGCACGGGCGCGTGCACCAAGTCCTGGCCGGCGGCGGTCGGCTTCCCGAAGAAGGCCAAGGGCGTGACCGCGCAGACGTCCCAGACGAAGAAGGACGCGCCGGGCAGCGACAAACCGCAGGTCATCCTGAACACGCACCCGCTGTACTACTTCAAGAACGACATGCCCAACCGGCCGCGGGGCCAGAACGTCCCGGGCTTCAGCCTGATCGCGGGCGACGGCAGACCGCTGTCCCAGGTGAAGACCTCCCCGACCCACACCGCGAAACCCGCCCGCACCGCGAAGCCCAGCGGGTCCGCGAAGCCCCGCAGGTCCTCCTCCCCGGCGAAGTCCACGGGCGTCATCTCGGACGCGACGTCCCGCGTGCCCGCGCCGGCCAGGACGGCCCCGCCCGCGCACCCGAGACCGCCGCTGACGGTGCCGAAGAACACGACGGCCAAGCCGAAGGACACCACGACGAAGCCGAAGCCGAAGCCGGCGAGGACGGCGGCCCGCAAGCCGGCCGCCACGCCCCCGGCCCCGCGCCGGACGGCCGTGCCGCCCCCGGCCACCCGCTCCCGCACCGCGGCCCCGGCGCGGCCCGCCACGACCGCGCCGGCCGTGGTCCCGCCCGCCCCGGTGACCACCCGTACCGCCTCGTCGTCCGTCGGCGCCCTCCAGGTCACCCCGTCGGGCGGGGCACGCGGCGGCGCGCAGCACCCCGTGGACTCCGCGGCCGCGCAGGGCCCGTCGAGGGCGGCCTCGCTGTCCCTCGCCGTCGGCACCACCCTGGTGGCCGCCGCCGCGAGCACGGTCCTGGTGATGCGCGGCCGGCGCCGGTCGAGGGACGGCCGGCACTGACCGGAAACGGGACCGGCCGGACCGCCGCGCCGGGGCGGGCGGCGGACGTGACGGTCAAGGTGCTGTTCGGGGTGGCGGCCCTGGGCGCGGTGGCCGCCGTCGTGCTGACGGTCCTGCCCCCGCGCCAGGCGCCCGCCCGCCGGCCCCCGGTGGCGGCCGCGGAACCGCGCGCGGTCCGGGTCGCGGACCCGCACTCGGCTCCCGTACGGCTGCGCATCCCGGCGCTGCGGGTCAGCGCGGCGGTCATGCCGCTCTCCCTCGACGAGGGCAGGACGCTGGACGCGCCGAGCTTCCGCCACGCGATGAAGGTCGGCTGGTACGCGCTGGGCCCGCGCCCCGGCGAACGCGGCCCGGCCGTGCTGGTGGGCCACCGGGACGCCCCGGCGAACCCCGGGACCGTCCCGGTACGCAACGGCCGCGACAACATCCGTAACGCCGTCTTCGCCAAGCTGGGGCGGCTGCGCGCCGGAGACCGGGTGGAGGCGGAGTTGGGCGACGGGCGGCGGGTGCGGTTCCGGGTGACGGCGGTGGACACGTACCGGACGGCGAAGTTCCCGACCGCCCGCGTCTACGGCCCGGTGCCGGGCCCCGAGCTGCGGCTGATCACCTGCGGGGGCGTCATCGACGCGAACGGCCACTGGGACTCGAACGTGGTGGTCAGCGCGGTGGCGGCGCGCTGACCCCCGTGGGCCGAAGACCTGGGCGTCAGGCCGCCAGGTTGTTGTCGTCGGGCCGCGGCTCGGGCATCCCGAGCGGCCGGGTCCCGCCGACGGTGCCCGCGCCGGAGATCAGGTCGGCCTCCCGCGCGGAGCGCGCCCGTACCACCCAACCGACGTGCCGGGAGCGCGAGACCGCCGACAGGAGCGGGGTCAGCAGCGCGAGGGCGAGGGGGGTGAGCAGGAGCGCGACAGCCGTACCGAGCGCGAAACCGCCGATGACGTCCGTGGGGTAGTGGACCCCCATGTAGACCCGGCAGAAGCCTTCGAGCAGCGCGAGGCCGAGCGCGGCGAACCCGAAGCCCCGGTGGGCGACGAAGACGGCCGCGCCGATGGCCATCGCCATGGTGGCGTGGTCGCTGACGAACGAGTAGTCGGTCTTGCCGGCGACCAGGACGTCCAGGCCCTTGTGGTCGAGGAACGGGCGCGGCCGTTCGACGAACCCCCGGATCGGGATGTTGACGAGCAGCGCGAAGCCGGCCGCGAGCGGCGCCCAGACCAGCCCGGCGACCGCGGTCACCGAGTCCTCGGCGGAGCCGCGCTTGCGGACGCTCCACCAGCAGGCGACGACCACCAGGACGAGGGCGAGCATGATCCCGTACTCGCCGACGAACTCCATGACGCGGTCGAACCACGACGGGGCGTCCTTGGCCAGTCCGTTGATGTCGTAGAGCAGGCTGACGTCTGGGTTCGACCCATCCAGTACGAGTCCAGCCATCTGCTGCGGCCCCTTGCCTTGTTCGCCGTGATACCTGCCGCGGCGCGCCAGACCGCGCGCCGACTCCACCGACCTCCGTGGTCGGTCCCCGTGGTCGGTAAGGAACATGCTGCGTGATCAACTGCGCAGCTGTCGCCCATGGAACGGCCTGTGCAGGCAGTACGTTCCACTCTCCACCGAACGATCACCATGACGTTATCGAAGAGTGACACGTCGTCGCAGTTCAGGAGGGTGACGGGACGGATAGTTCCGGCCATTCGGCGACCGCCGAATGGCCCTGCGGGGCATTCCGCCGGGACCGCCGGAACGTCCTCGGCTCCCCCGGACCGTCCCCCTCGTCCGCCGCGGAACCCGCCCCTCAGACGGAGGGTCGGTCGGGCGGCAGATCGAGGGGCAGGGACTTGGCGCCGTCCTCGGTGACCCGGGTCGCGCCGAAGTAGTCGGGCTTGTCGATCTTGTCGAACCGGATCACGGCCCCGGTGTACGGCGCGTTGATCATGTAACCGCCGCCGACGTACAGCCCGACGTGGTGAATGGCCCGCGAGTTGGTCAGATCCTCGGAGAAGAAGACCAGATCCCCGGGGAGCAGCTCGTTGCGGGCGGGGTGCTCCCCCGCGTTGTACTGGTCGTTGGCCACCCGCGGCAGCTCGATCCCGACCGTCCGGTACGCGGCCTGCGTCAACCCGGAGCAGTCGAAGCGCCCTCCCTGGGCGGCCGTCCCGTTCCCGCCCCAGAGGTAGGGCGTACCCAGCTTCTGCTGGGCGAAGTAGATCGCCGCGGCGGCCTGCCGGGACGGCGCGACCCGCCCCACGGGCGCCGCGAAGCTCTTCTCCAGAGTCCGGATGATCTTGACGTAGTTCTGCGTCTCCCGGTACGGCGGCACGCCCTTGTACCGGATGACGGCGTACGCGCCCGCGTTGTACGAGGCAAGCATGTTGTTGGTCGCGTCGCCGGGCACGTCCTTGACGTATTCGGCCAATTCACAGTCGTACGAGGCGGCGGACGGAATCGCGTCCTTCGGGTCCCAGATGTCCCGATCCCCGTCCTTGTCCCCGTCGATGCCGTGCGCGGCCCACGTACCGGGGATGAACTGCCCGATGCCCCGGGCGTCGGCCGGACTCTGGGCGGACGGGTTCCAGCCGCTCTCCTGGTAGAGCTGCGCGGCGAGGAGGGCGGGATTGATGGCGGGGCAGAGGTTGCCCCACTGCTCGACGAGCGGCTTGTACGCGGCGGGCACGGCCCCCTTGGCGAGCCCGACAGCCCCACCCTTCCCCCCGGCGAGCCCGGCGGCGGCGGAGTAGGTCCCGACGACGACCAACGCGACGAAGGCCATCCCGGACCCCCCGACGGCCGACGCGACGAGCCATGCCTTACGCACCGTCAAAACACCCTTCGCGTCAGGGCCGCTGTCCGGACCAGTGTAGGCGGGGAGGGGCCGGATCAGGGGGTGGACGGCGAAGGGGCCGGAAGAGGATCTCGGGATGACCAGAAGTGGTCGTGGATGTCGGGGGGCTGGGGGTAGCCCCCGGCGCGGTGCGGCGTGTTCGGCACGGGGGCCGGGGCGGGGACGGGGGATTCGGGGAAGCAGGGGGTGGTGATGGAGAGGAAGAACTGCCCGGCGTTCCCGACGGCGACGCGCATCTGGAAGTTGTCGGGGGTGGAGGCGAAGATCGCGGGGAGGTCGGGGTCGGTGTCGACGCTCGTGATCCGGTATCCGCGCGCTTTCCAGCTGCGCTCCACCACACCGAGCAGACTTCCCCGCCGCTCCGCGGAGACCACGGTCATGATCGCGATCCGACGCCGCACCCTGCCCGTACCGGTCGCGTCGTACTTGAAGTCCGCGCAGATGTGGTCGTTCGACGGCCCATGATTCCACCGCAGTCGCGGCGTGACATCGGACAACGTCTGCTGCATCACCGCATCGGCCTTCTCGGCCGCTTGCCGCATGTTCACGTCGGACGGTTTCCTTTCGGGCTTGCGGTCCTCCGCCGAAGAACCGCATCCGGCCGTGACGACGGCCAGAAGTAATGTCGTCCATAGACGCACAGATTTCACCGGGGCTCCTGAACACTGATCTTGTGACCTTGACCCGCAACCACCTTCGCGATGTTCTGGGCCGACTCCTCCCCGTCGTTGAAGTACCGCGTATGCGCGTCCACTCCGCCCATGTCCGCGATCGGCCGCGGCCCGTCCGCCACCCGGAACCGCCGCGCGCCGAACGCCTCGTGGGCCGGGTCCGTGCCGTACCAGATCTCCCGGTCGTCCGCCTGGGCGTCCTGCGCGAAGTACGCCGCCGCACCACCCCCGACGCCCCCGACCACCGCCCCCACCGGGCCACCCACCGCCCCGCCCACGACGGCCCCGCTCATCGCCCCCGTCGCCATCCCGCGCGCCTCGATCTTGGCGGGCATGGCCGTCACCGGGTCGTTCTCGGCCGCGCCGACGTACACGTGGTCCCTGCCCACACCCAGCTCGTCGGCGGACCGCGCACCGGTCCCGGGGCTGCCGAGCAGCACGATGTCCTCGGCGCCCGGCACCCCTCCCGGCCGCTGCGCGGCCTGTCCCACGGTCAGCGAACCGTACGAATGGCCGATCGCGGTCACGTGCGGATTCTCGTGTTCGTTCGTCGCCGAGACACCGGCCATGAACGAGTTGTACGCGACGGCCCCGGCCTCCGCCCGGTCGGCGAACATGACGTCCGTGTTCCCCGCGATGTCGTCCCCGGACAACTGCGGCGCGTCATAGCCGAGCCATACGATCGCCGCGCTCGACGAGTCGTACTCGCGGGCCGCCAAGGCCGTGTCCGCCGCACGCCGCAGATCGTTCGTCGCGAAATCCTCGTCCAACGCGGCCCCGAGTCCCGGCACATACGCCGACACGTTCCGCGCCGTGTCCGGATTCCCGTACGCGACGACGGCCCGGCCGTTCCCCTCGTCGCCGATGCCGAGCAAATACATCGGGGGCCGATCGGGATCGGGAAACCGCAACTGCCGCTCGATCTCCCGCAACCCCGCCAACCGAGCCCCCACCCCCTCCCCCTCCACCCCCTCCAACTTCCCGATCAGCAACCGCAGGTTGTCCCGGTTCGCCGCGTCCCGCACCACCGCCGGGATCCCGTCCAGGTTCCCGATCACGTCCGGGTAGACCGCCAGGTACTCCTCCTGCCGCTCCCGCGTCAGGCCGTCCCACCACGCCTTGCGTTCCGCCGGCGACGCGTCCAGCGGGATCGCGTCCCGGAGGTAGCCGTCCGCGGCGCCCCGTACCGCCGTCGCGTCGCCGTACGCGTCCGTCCACATCGCCCCCGAGACCTTGACGCCCTCGGGCGCCGTCAGCCTGCGCAGCGTGGCCGCGTACCGCTCGTCGATGCCCCGCGCCTCCCGCAGCGCCCGCGCGATGCGGTCCACGACGTCCTGGGCCTTCGCCTCGTTCGGGTTCACGTTCCCGTACGCCGCCGGCACCACCGGGACCGGCTCCGCCCCGCTCCCCGCGATCCGCCCGCCCGGCAACGGCCTGCCCGTCGTCCAGCTCTCGCCCGCCGGGGGAAAGCTCACCCCGCCGTCCGGGTGCACCGTGAACCCCAGCGCCCGCGCGTCCTCCAACGCCTCCCGCAACGCCCCCTGCGAAGCGCGCAGTTCGTGGGCCAGGCTGTTGAGCGTCGTCCGGACAAGGCCGCACTCGGCGTAGACGTACTGGAAGTCCCGGCTCAGGTCCCGCAGCCGTACGACCGCCGCCCGCGCCGCCTCGCCCCGCTGTGAGTCCTCGATGCCGGGGAGCAGTTGGCGGTCGATCCTGTCGCGCGCCGCGTCGGCACGATTGCTCGCCCGCCCCCAGCCGTCGGCGGCGTCCTCCCACCCGGAACACCGCACGGCCCGTAACTGCCCCCAGGTCAGCCCCCCACTCACCGACCACCACCGACAGCGGGACCAAGAGCTGGGCCGGACCCCCCACCGAGTCCCGAGCCGAGTCCCGAGCCGAAGCCCGGACCCGCCTCCGCTCCCGGGCCCGCGCCCGTCCCCGCCCCCACCCGCGCGAGCGCCGACCTCACCGCCGTATCGCTCTCGCCCAGGTCCTTCGCGACCGCCCGCAAGCTCCCCGCGAGGCTCCCGCACTCCCCCGCTGCCGCGTCGATCCGCCGCTCCCACGAGGTACGGACCGTCCGCAGCACCTCCGCGACCGCCAGCCCCTCCGTACCGCCCGCCAACCCCGCGTGCGCCGAGGCGAGTTCCGGGCGGACCTGCCCCAGGTGCGTACGCAGCGCCTCGGCCGCGCCCGCCGCCCTGCTCCAGGGCCCCGCGCTGTGCCGTACATCCGCCGCACCACCGCTACCGGCGCCCCCGCCAGCACCAGCACCCCCGCCGACCCCGACGCCCCCGCCGACGCCCGCACCCCCACCAGCCCCCGCCGTCCCCGCCATCCCGCTCGCCCCTGTCCCGCAGTGCCGCTTCCCGCGCCCGCCCCAGGTCCGGGAAGCAGGCGGATATCGAGGGATATCGACGGCACTTTCCCAAAGCGGGACGCGGGGCAACCGCCCGTCAGGACGGCGGCGGGGGACCCGTACGTACGGCGGAGGCGCCTGCGGGCACGGGCATCGGCCGGGCGGACGGACACCCCGACAGCCCGGCCAAGTTCACCCGTACGGAACAAGCAGCGCCAAGAAGGCGACGCGCGCGCCTACCCCTTCCGCCCCACTCCCCCGAACATCGCCACCTCGTCCGGCAGCCCGTCACCCGCACCGGCCCCGGCCCCGCCCGCAGCCCCCGCCACCGGCCGCCACCGCGAGCACGACACCACTCCCGGCTCCAGCATCTCCAGCCCGTCGAAGTACCGCAGCAGCTGCTCGGGCGTGCGCTGCGTCAGCCGGGGCGTGCCGTTCTCGTTCCAGAAGGCGACCGCCTTGTCCACGTCCGGCATCGACGGGCTCGTGATGGTGTGGGACAGCACCAGGTGGCTCCCGGCGGGCAGCGCGTCCATGAGGCGGCGCACCAGGCCGTACGACTCCTCGTCGTCCTCGATGAAGATGACGACGCCCAGCAGCATCAGCGCGACGGGCTCGCTGAAGTCGAGGGTCCGCGCGGCGCGCTCCAGGATGGCGTCGACGTCCCGGAGATCGGCGTCGAGGTAGTCCGTCCGCCCTTCCGGCGAGCTGGTCAGCAGCGCCCGCGCGTGGGCGAGGACGAGCGGGTCGTTGTCGACGTACACGATCCGGGACTCCGGGGCCACGCGCTGGGCGACCTCGTGGGTGTTGTCGGCGCTCGGCAGGCCGGTGCCGACGTCCAGGAACTGCCTGATGCCCACGTCCCTGGTCAGATGTTCGACGGAACGCCCGAGGAACTGGCGGTCCGCCAGCGCGTAGTCCCCGATGCCCGGGTGCAGCTTCCTGATCTGGTCGCCGGCCTCACGGTCGACGATGTAGTTGTCCTTGCCGCCGGTCCAGTAGTTCCAGATACGGGCGGTATGGGGCCGGGTCGTGTCGATCCTGGCCAGAATTCGCTGGGTGTCGGCGAGCGACGCCGAGGAGGAGTCGCCGTCGGAGGCGGACAGGGAGGAGCCGGCGTCGGTGCGCGATTCGTCTTGGGTCACACAGGTCTTCCTAGTCCAACCGGGTGCCCGCGCAACAGCCCTGAGCCCGCCTCAGCTCCCCGCATCTCCCCACAGCTCCCGCACAGGCCTTTCACGGCCCCGCGTCCCGCAAAGGTGTACCAACGACAGTCATTGCCCGGAGTCACGCCCCGTGATACACAGAGTAACCAAATGCATACGCGCACAACCGGTCCGGTCCAGGTCAGGCGACCCGGACCGGTCATATGTGCGGGCATCGGGTAAAGAGAGCCGCCAACCGGCATACGAGGGCGGTTCCATCAGCGAAGATAGAGCGTGACCCGTGCCATGGGGCCCGGGCGCCGAACAACCCAACAGGGGCGGTGACTTACATGTACCTGGCGGCTGAAAAGGGCGACATCACCACCATCATCGGTGGTATCGCCCCCGACTGGGGACCCTTCGGGACACTCGGGAACGAGGCCCGGGTGATGATCGAGGTCGTGATGGCGGTGGCCATCCTGCTCTGTCTCGGCATCGCGATCTGGGGCGCGGCCAAGCAGCGCATCGGGGCGACGGCGCTCAGGGACACGTTCAGCGCGGAACAGGGCAAGGGCCTGATCGTCGCGGGGTTGACCGGCGTCTTCATCATCGGGTCGCTGGGCACGCTCTTCACGATCGTGTACGGGATGGCCGTCTGATCCCGGCCGTTGTCCCGGCCGGCGCTCCCGCCGGCCGACCCGGACGGCCGAGCGCGCTCGGTCCCACCCGTTCGGCCGTTCCGACGGACCTGTTCCCGCCCTTCCCTCCCGGTCCGTACCCGGGCGCGCGCCCGGTACGCCCTCAACACCACCCGTCCGTCGCACCCACCGGCTGAGGTTGCGTCTCCCTGATGTCGAGTCACCACACCGCGCCCGCGCGGGAACCAGCACGGCTACCGTCGTACTACGCGGACCACGCGGACCCGCGCACGGCTGAGGGGGCTTTCGCGGCATGAGCTTCGGTGACGAGCACGGTTACGGCGACCCCGCGCGTCCCGCCCGTAACGACGACGGCTTCGGCGGTACGGGCCAGACCCGCACCCGGCTGCCCGACGCACGCGGCGGCGACGGGTACGGCGGCGGCAGACGCCCCGCGCGCGGTTCCCGCTCCCTCATCATGGTGGTGGGCGTCGTGGTCCTCCTGCTCGCCGCCATCGCCTTCGCGAACCGCGGCGGCAACGACGACCCGGCCACCGGCGCGAACGCCCCCGACGGCGCGGGAAACCCGACGGCGGCGTCGGGCGTGAAGCCGGTGACGGGCAAGAACGGCACCATCCCGTCAGGCTTCGCAAAAGACGAACAGGGCGCGGCAAGCGCGGCAACGAACTACGCGGTGGCCCTGGGCTCGGACGGGATGTTCAACCGCGTGAGCCGGTACGCCATCCTGGACGCCATCTACGTGCCCGCGTCGGCGACCAAGCTCAAGACCGCGCTCGACCCCGCCTACGCTCCGGCCGAGTTGCAGAGGCTCGGCCTCGACGCCGAGGGGAACCCCCCTCCCGACAGTCTCTTCGTCTCCCGGGCGATCCCCGTGGGTACGAAGGTCGAGAGCATCAGCGGCGACACCGCCCGGGTCTCCGTCTGGTACACGGGCCTGATCGGAATGGCCGGACCCGGCTCCACCGACCCCGTCAAGACGACCTGGCAGACCGGAACCTTCGATCTCCGGTGGCAGGGCGACGACTGGAAGATCGTGACCGACACCCAGAAGACCGGGCCGGCCCCTGTCCCCGGCGATGTCGCGACCTCCGGTGCGGACGAGATCAGCAAGGCTGTCGAGCAGTACGGAGGCTTCACGTATGCCAGGTAGCTCCCGACCCCACTCCCGCCCCCTCGTCCGAGGCCGGTGGATCGGCGCCGTACTGGCGGGCGTCCCCGCCTCGCTGTTCCTCTTCGCCGCGCGTGCCACCGCGGCGCCCACCCCGACGCCCACGCCCTCCCCGAGCAGCGACAAGGTCGATTGCAGTCTGCTCAAGGGCCTGTCCAAGAGCTACTGCGAGTCCGGCGACTCCGCCCGTTCCGGAGGACTGCCCAACAACCCCGCCGACGCCCTAGACCCCCTCTCCTCCCTGGCCCACGGCTGCGCCGAATCCGCCGCCTGGGTCGTCGAGAAGCTCTCCCAAGCCGTCGAGGAAACCGCCAACGTCGACTTCACCAACCCGGCCTTCCTCGCCCGCTACGCCATCGTCTTCGCCGCCGCCAGCGTCCTCACGCTCGTCCTGTGGCTCTTCGCCGTCGCCAAACGCGCCATCCGGGGCGTGCCCTTCACCACCGCCATCTCCGAGGCCGTCGGCTTCCTCTGGCTCGCCGTCCTCGCCTCCGCCTTCACACCCCTGATCCTCTACACCGTCGTCTCCGCGACCGACGGCGTCACCGAGGTCATCGCCGCCGGCACCGGCAAGCAGACCGACGTGTTCTTCGGCTCGTTCTCCGAGGCCCTCACCAAGGGCACCGACATCGGCGGCGGCCCCATCATGCTCATCGTCGTCTCCCTCGTGACGATCCTCGCCGCCGGCGTCCTCTTCATGGAGCTGTTCATCCGCGCCGTCCTGCTCTACGTCGGCGCCCTCCTCGGCGTCATCGTCTACGCCGGACTCGTCGACAAGAACATGTGGGGCCACGTCCGCCGCTGGGCCGGCATCATGATCGCCGTCATCCTCGTCAAACCCGTCATCGTGATCGTCCTCAGCCTCGCCGGCGCCCTCTCCTCCGAGAGCGGCCCCGACTCCTTCTCCGCCGTCGTCACCGGCCTGGCGATCATCCTGCTCGCGATCTTCGCGTCCGCCATGATCTACCGCTTCGTCCCCGGCTTCGGCGACGAGATCGCCGCCTCCCGCGACAGCCGCAAGCAGGCCACCGACGGCTCCCGCGCCGCCGCCGCCATCAGCTCCCCCGCCGCCCTCGTCTCCCAGGGCATCAAGACCCACAGCAGCCGCAACAACGGAGAAGGCGGCGGAGGAGGGGGCGGAGGCGGCGGCAGGTCGCAGAGCTCCATCTCCGGCGGCGTCGCCGCGCACAGCACCCGCCCCTCCTCCGGAGGCGGCGGCGGAGGCGGGGGCGGCGGCGGGGGCGGCGGCGGACATGTCCCCTCCGCCGCACCCCCGCCCCGTACCGGCGGCCCCACCACCGGCACCCCGCACAGCTCACGCAATACCGGTAACAACAGCACTGGAGGGGGAGGGCGTTGACGACCCAGGCCCACCCGATCGCACCGCGCCGCACGTATCTCATCGGCCGCGCCCGGCCCAACGCGATCGTCGGCAAGAACCGCGAGACAGGCGAGATCGCGCTCATCATCGGCGGCGCGTTCCTCGGCATGATGTGCGGCCTGCTCGTCCCGGTCCTGTCCCTGCGGATCGTGACGCTCATGGGCTTCCCGCTCATCGCCCTGGCCGCCGTCTACGTGCCGTACAAGCACCGTACGTTCTACAAGTGGTTCGAGATCAACCGCAGCTTCAAACGCACCCTGCGCAACGGCACCACCTACCGCTCGGGCGCCATGGAGTCCGGTACGAGCCTCGACGGCCGCGAGGTCGAGATCGGCCCGCCCCCCGGCATCGGCCGCATCAACTGGCTCGCCGCCCCCTTCGGCCCCGACGAGATCGCCGTCCTCCTCCACGCCGACCGCCGTACGGTCACCGCCGCCATCGAGATCGAGGGCCCCGGCGTCGGCCTGCGCGACAGCGAGGACCAGGAAGCCCTCGTCGACCGCTTCGGCACCCTCCTCAAGCACGTCGCCAACGGCGACGGCTTCGTCACCCGCATCCAGATGCTCGCCCGTACGCTCCCCGCCGACCCCGACGCCCACGCCAAGGACGTCGCCCAGCGCGGCGACCACGCGTCCCCCGGCTGGCTCCAGGAGTCGTACGACCAGCTCCAGTCCATGGTCTCCACCTCCAGCGAGCAGCACCGCGCCTACCTCGTCGCCTGCATGCACTTCACCCGCGAACTGGCCGCCGAGGCCCAGGCCATGGCCCGCGCCGCCCGCCACGCCTCCGGCACGAGGAAGCTCGACAAGGACGCCGGCCTCGCCGTGGTCATGGCCCGCGAGCTCACCGACATCTGCGCCCGCCTCGCCGAGGCCGACATCCGGGTACGCCAGCCCCTCGGCCAGGGCCGGCTCGCCTCCCTCGTGCACTCCATGTACGACCCCGACCACCCCATCGACCACATCCAGGCCATGACCAAGCGCAACGCCTGGCCGGCCGAGCTCGACGCGATGGAGCCGACGTACCTCCAGGCCAAGACCCGCGAGTCCTCCACCCGCGCCCCTTGGTGCCACTCCACCGCCTGGGTGAAGGAATGGCCCATGACCCCGGTCGGCGTGAACTTCCTCGCCCCGCTCCTCGTCCACACCCCGGACGTCATCCGCACCGTCTCGGTGACCATGGACCTCGAACCGACCGAGATCGCCATCGAGCGGATGCTGACGGAGAAGACCAACGACGACGCGGAGGCCAGCCGCGCCGCCAAGATGAACCGCACCGTCGACCCGCGCGACATCGCCGCGCACGGCCGGCTCGACCAGCGGGGTGAAGATCTCGCCAGCGGTGCGGCCGGGGTGAACCTCGTCGGGTACATCACAGTGTCGTCCAGGTCGCCCGAGGCCCTGGCCAGGGACAAGCGGACCATCAGGGCCTCGGCCGGCAAGTCGTACCTCAAGCTGGAGTGGTGCGACCGCGAGCACCACCGTGCCTTCGTGAACACCCTCCCGTTCGCGACCGGCATCCGCCGCTGACCGGCGCCGGGCCGCAAGCCCTCCCGCCGTACCACCCGTAAGCCCGTAGCCGCCGAACAGAAAGGGGCCTGTGGTGCGAGATCCGCTGTCCATCCTCACGGAAGCCTTCACCAGTTTCCTCTTCGGGGCGGTGGAGACGACCCGCTTGCCGGTCCGCACCTCGACGGGCCAGGCCCAGGCCGTCTACCTGCCCACCGCCGCCCCCGGCCTCGGCGACTCCGGCGTGATCATCGGCCGCGAGGTCTACAGCGGCAAGGGCTACATCTACGACCCCTTCCAGCTGTACGGGCAACAGCTCCCCGCCCCCCACTGGCTGGTCCTCGGCGAGTCCGGCAACGGCAAGTCCGCCCTGGAGAAGACGTACGTCCTGCGCCAGCTGCGCTTCCGCGACCGCCAGGTCGTCGTCCTCGACGCCCAGGGCGAGGACGGCGCCGGCGAATGGAACCTCATCGCCCAGGAGCTGGGCATAACCCCCATCCGTCTTGACGCGATGGCGGCCCTCGACGACGGCATCCGCCTCAACCCGCTCGACCCGGCCATCACCACGACCGGGCAGCTCGCCCTGCTCCGCACGATCATCGAAGTCGCCATGGGCCACGGCCTGGACGAACGCTCCGGCTTCGCCCTCAAGGTCGCCCACGCCTACGTCAACGAGACGATCACCGACCGCCAGCCCGTCCTGATGGACATCGTCGAGCAGCTGCGCCACCCCGAACCGGAGTCGGCGGAGGCGATGAACGTCGACATAGACGACGTACGGGCCTGGGGCCTGGACGTCGCCCTGGTCCTCGACCGGCTGGTCGACGGTGACCTGCGCGGCATGTTCGACGGCCCGACGTCCATCGGCATCGACCTCGACGCGCCCCTGATCGTCTTCGACCTCTCGCACATCGACCGCAACTCGATCGCCATGCCCATCCTGATGGCGATCGTCGGCGTCTGGCTGGAGCACACCTGGATCCGCCCCGACCGCAGGAAGCGCATCTTCCTGGTCGAGGAGGCCTGGCACATCATCAACTCGCCCTTCGTGGCTCAGCTGTTCCAGCGCCTCCTGAAGTTCGGCCGCCGGCTCGGCCTGTCGTTCGTGGCGGTGGTCCACCACCTCTCGGACGTCGTGGACGGCGCGGCGGCCCGCGAGGCGGCCGCCATCCTCAAGATGGCCTCCACCCGCACGATCTACGCACAGAAGGCCGACGAGGCGAGAGCGACGGGCCGGGTCCTCGGACTGCCGCGGTGGGCGGTGGAGATCATCCCCACCCTCACCCCCGGCATCGCGGTCTGGGACGTGAACGGCAACGTCCAGGTCGTCAAGCACCTGGTGACGGAGGCCGAACGGCCCCTCGTCTTCACCGACCGCGCGATGACGGAGAACTCCCAGGCCTCGGACGCCGCCGACGCCCTGGAGGCGGCCGGACTGCCCGAGGACGTACGGGCCGCGGACTGGGAGGCGGAACAGCGCGCGGCACTCCTGGAGCGGCAACGGCGGTTGAACGAGTCCTCCGAGTCGACGGTGGCGTGACATGGAGCGCCACCAGGGCCAGGACAGGCAGGGGGGCGGCCGCCAAGGAGGCGTCCCCGACGGGCTGTTGGTGGGCCTGCTGGCCTTCCTGCTCGGCTTCTCGCTGCTGACCTGGTCGGCGACCGGCTTCGCCGGGCTGTTCGCCCACGGCGGCTGGCCGGACCACGTCACCTTCGCCCGTACGCCCCTGGCCCTACGGCAGTTGGCGACCGCGCCGCACGACCTGCCGGCGGCCTGGCCCGACACCCCGCCGGGCCAGCTCTCCGGATACGGGCTGTTCTGGGGCCTGTTGATCAGCCAGCTGATGGTCCTGACCGTCCTGACGGTGTTCGTGCTGGGCGTCGTGACCCGCTGGCGGGCGGTACGGTCCCGGCGCCGCGAACAGCTGCGGTACGAGCGGGAGGCGGCGCAGACCGCGGCGGCACAGGGGCGCGAACACCCCCCGCTGCCGCACCAGCCGCTCCCCGGGAACGGGGCGCCGTACGGGCCGGGCAGGAACGCGGAAGCGCCTGTAGCGGCGATGTACGGCCCCGCCGGGGCCCATCACCCCCAACCACCCGCGCAGGCGGTCGAGGACACGCGCCCGCTCACGCCGACGGAATCGGTGCCTGCTCCCACCTCAGGGTCCGTACCGGTGCCCGCGCCGGGGTCCCTGTCCGTCCCTGTCCCCGTGCCCGGCACATCACCGCGGGTCGTGTACGGCACCTCCCGCACCCGCCGCCCCACCGCCGTCCAGGCCGTCCTCGACGCCGAGGGCCCCGCGCTCGTGGTCACCTCCGACCCCAACGTCTGGGCCGAGACCAAGGACGCGCGCGCCAAGCTCGGCCCCGTCCTCGTCTACGACCCCGGCCACGTCTGCGACACCCCGGCCCGCCTCCACTGGTCCCCGGCGGCCGGCTGCGAGAACGCCGACACCGCCACCGCCCGCGCGGCCGCCCTCCTCGCCCCCGTCCGCCCCCGCGCCCTCCTCGACACCGCCATGGCGGACACCGCCGAGACCCTCCTGCGCTGCTGGCTGCACGCCGCGGCCGTGGACAACCGGCCGTTCAAGCAGGTGCACCGCTGGGCCCAGGGCACCGGCGCCCACGAGGCCGTACGCATCCTCCGTACGCACCCCAAAGCGGCTTCCGGCCTCGCGGGACTGCTGGAGTCCGCCCTCACCTCGCACCCCGAACGCCGCGAGATGGCCCAGCAGCTGACGGCCCGTACGCTCGCGGCCCTCTCCTCGGTCCACATCCGCGAGGCCTGCACACCCAACCGAACCGATTCCCTCACGTTGGATTCCTTCGCCGACGAGGGGGGCACGCTCTACGTGGTGGGTGAGCCCATCGAGGACCCCCGCTCCCGCCCGGGCGCGATGCCTCTGCTCACCGCACTCACCACACACGTGGTCGAGCACGGCCGCCGCATGGCCGCACGGTCATCTGACGGTCGGCTCGACCCACCAATGTCGCTGGTCCTGGACGACGTGGCGGCGGTCGCGCCCCTGCCACTGCTGCCCGAGCTGCTCTCCACGGGCCAGGACCGGGGCCTGCCGACGCTCGCGCTCCTGCGCTCCAGGGAACAGGCGCGGGACCGCTGGCCGCACCAGGACCTTCCCGCCTGACCGTACGGCGCCGGCGTCAGCCGGCGGCGGGACGGCCCACCGCCATCTCCAGCTCCTTCGCGGACGGATCGGGCGCGAACGGCACCAGCACGCCGGTCGGTTCGAAGCCCAGCCGCCGGTACACCGCACGCGCCCGGCTGTTGCTCTCGTGGACATGGAGCCTGACGCGTTCCAGCCGCGGTTCCTCCAGTGCCCAGGCCCAGTCGAGCGCCGCTTCGACCAGCCCGTCGATGAGCCCGCCGCCGCGCTGCCCGGGACGCACGAAGACCCCGACGAGGTGCCCCTGGGCCCGCTCGATGGCGGTGCCGTGGAAATCGGCCGTGCCGGCGGGCTCGACCAGCAGCGCCACATTCCCCGACCAGGATCCGTCAGGCGCCTCGGCGACGAACATCTGGGCCCCGCTCCCCGCGACCACTCCCGCCGCGCGCTCCTGCCAGAAGGAGTCGGGGCGCTGAGAGGCCTCCTCGTACGTGTCCAGGAAGGCGATCGACGCCGCAGGATCCTGGAGCGCGACCAGCCGCAGTTCCCTGACCTCGGCCCATTCGTCGGCCCGTACCGCTCGTATCACGTCGTTCATGCACCGATCATATTGGCCCGGAACGCAAGAATGCCCTGTACCAAAAGGTACAGGGCATTCTCACGATCAAAGATTGTTCGGCGGCGTCCTACTCTCCCACAGGGTCCCCCCTGCAGTACCATCGGCGCTACGAGGCTTAGCTTCCGGGTTCGGAATGTAACCGGGCGTTTCCCTCGCGCAATGACCACCGAAACACTATGAAGACAACAGAAAAGCTGGATGACAACACGGCTCTTCGTTACTTCAGAACTAACACAGTGGACGCGAGCAACTGAGGACAAGCCCTCGGCCTATTAGTACCAGTCAGCTTCAACCGTTACCGGTCTTCCACATCTGGCCTATCAACCCAGTCGTCTACTGGGAGCCTTAACCCCTCATGGGGGTGGGAGTTCTCATCTCGAAGCAGGCTTCCCGCTTAGATGCTTTCAGCGGTTATCCCTCCCGAACGTAGCCAACCAGCCATGCCCTTGGCAGAACAACTGGCACACCAGAGGTTCGTCCGTCCCGGTCCTCTCGTACTAGGGACAGCCCTTCTCAAAACTCCTACGCGCACAGCGGATAGGGACCGAACTGTCTCACGACGTTCTAAACCCAGCTCGCGTACCGCTTTAATGGGCGAACAGCCCAACCCTTGGGACCGACTCCAGCCCCAGGATGCGACGAGCCGACATCGAGGTGCCAAACCATCCCGTCGATATGGACTCTTGGGGAAGATCAGCCTGTTATCCCCGGGGTACCTTTTATCCGTTGAGCGACGGCGCTTCCACAAGCCACCGCCGGATCACTAGTCCCGACTTTCGTCCCTGCTCGACCCGTCGGTCTCACAGTCAAGCTCCCTTGTGCACTTACACTCAACACCTGATTACCAACCAGGCTGAGGGAACCTTTGGGCGCCTCCGTTACTCTTTAGGAGGCAACCGCCCCAGTTAAACTACCCATCAGACACTGTCCCTGATCCGGATCACGGACCCAGGTTAGACATCCAGCACGACCAGAGTGGTATTTCAACGACGACTCCACCTGAACTGGCGTCCAAGCTTCACAGTCTCCCACCTATCCTACACAAGCCGAACCGAACACCAATATCAAACTATAGTAAAGGTCCCGGGGTCTTTCCGTCCTGCTGCGCGAAACGAGCATCTTTACTCGTAGTGCAATTTCACCGGGCCTATGGTTGAGACAGTCGAGAAGTCGTTACGCCATTCGTGCAGGTCGGAACTTACCCGACAAGGAATTTCGCTACCTTAGGATGGTTATAGTTACCACCGCCGTTTACTGGCGCTTAAGTTCTCAGCTTCGCCACACCGAAATGTGACTAACCGGTCCCCTTAACGTTCCAGCACCGGGCAGGCGTCAGTCCGTATACATCGCCTTACGGCTTCGCACGGACCTGTGTTTTTAGTAAACAGTCGCTTCTCGCTGGTCTCTGCGGCCACCCCAAGCTCACACTGCAAGAGTGATCACCTAAGATGGCCCCCCTTCTCCCGAAGTTACGGGGGCATTTTGCCGAGTTCCTTAACCATAGTTCACCCGAACGCCTCGGTATTCTCTACCTGACCACCTGAGTCGGTTTAGGGTACGGGCCGCCATGAAACTCGCTAGAGGCTTTTCTCGACAGCATAGGATCATCCACTTCACCACAATCGGCTCGGCATCAGGTCTCAGACTCAATGTGTGACGGATTTGCCTAT